>JBMTAG010000073.1:0-17744 GCA_049428505.1 Opitutaceae bacterium
GTCGACATCCGCGTCTCGATCATCCCGATGCTGCACGGCGAGGCGGTGGTGATGCGCCTCCTGCGGCAGAATTCCGCCCTGCGCGGCGTCCGCGATCTCGGGATGCACGAGCGTGAGTACCAATGCCTTCGCCGGGTGTTGGAGCTGCCCCACGGCATCGTGCTGGTCACGGGCCCCACCGGCAGCGGCAAGACCTCGACCCTCTACACGGCCCTGCAGGAGATCAACGACGCCGAGCGCAAGATCGTCACCATCGAGGATCCGATCGAGTACCAGTTGCGCGGGGTGAACCAGATCCAGGTTTCGGAGAAGTCCGGCCTGACCTTCGCGCGCGGGTTGCGGTCGATCCTGCGCCACGATCCCGACGTGATCCTGATCGGTGAAATTCGGGACCAGGAAACCGCCCAGATCGCGGTCCAGGCCTCGCTGACGGGCCACCTGGTCTTCTCGACCCTGCACACCAACGATGCTCCGGGCGCGCTGACGCGGCTGGTCGACATGGGCGTGGAGCCCTACCTGGTGGCGTCCTCCCTGGAGGCGGTGCTGGCGCAGCGGTTGGTGCGGTTGCTGTGTCCCCGGTGCAAGGCGGTGGACGATTCGCCGGCGGCGCGGGCTTACCGCGGGCGCATCGGCATCCCGGACGAGACGCCGATCTACCGGGCGGTGGGGTGCCGCGAGTGCCGGCAGACGGGTTTTCACGGGCGGCAGGCGATCTTCGAGTGGATGGACACCAGCAATGAGATCCGCCAGCTGATCCTGCAGAACGCCTCGACCGATGTGATCCGCGACGCGGCGCGGCGGGCGGGGATGACGACCCTCGCCGAGGATGGGCGCCGGCTGGTGCGCGAGGGCCGGACCACGATCGAGGAGATATTGAGCGTCACGACGGTCCACGAGGAGGATCCGCACGCGGCGAAGGCGCCGGCGGCGTCCTGATCCGGCGATGCCCCAATTCGCCTACAAAGCCCTGCAGCCGGATGGCGTGGCGGTCGAAGGCCTGATCGAGGCCTCGAACCGGCAGGAAGCGTTGCGGCTGGTGGAAGGCCGCTCCCTGCGGCCGGTCCGGCTCGGCGAGGCCGCGGGGGCCGCCGGCGGCGGTGCCAAGGCGGGGGCGGGACCGGGGCTGCGGCTGTCGTTGGGCGGCGGCAACAAGATTTCCGCCCGGACCCTGGAGAACTTCACGCGGCTGCTCTCGAGCCTGCTGGCCGCGGGGGTGCCGTTCAGCCGCGCGCTGGTGATCATCCAGCGGGAGGCGGCTGAGCCGGCGGCGAAGGCCAAGTGGAAGGAATTGCACGACCTCGTGATCGATGGGATGCCGCTGTCGGACGCGATGGCGCGTTCGCCGGAGACGTTCCCGCGGGTGTATGTCGCGATGGTCGAGGCCGGGGAGGCGGGCGGGTTCCTGGACGTCGTCCTGGCCCAGATTGCGGACTTCCAGGCCCGGGAAAAGGAGCTCAAGGGCAAGGTGGCGACGGCGCTGATGTACCCGGCGATCCTGCTGGTGCTGGCCCTGGGCGTGCTGATCTTCCTGCTGGTCTTCTTCATCCCGCGGTTCCAGCTCGTCTTCCAGGGCTTCAATGCGGAGCTGCCCCTGATCACCCAGCTCATCGTGGGCGTGAGCGACGCCGTGCGCGGCTACGGGCTGTTCCTGGCGGCCGGCCTCGCGGTGGCGGGCATCTCGGCGCGGCACTGGTTCCGCTCGCCGCGGGGCCGCCGGGCGTGGGAGGGCTGGATCCTGCGGGTGCCGACGCTGGGGCCGTTGCTGGCCCAGTTCGCGATGGCCCGCTTTTGCCGGATGCTCGGCACGCTGCTGGGGGCGGGGGTGCCCCTGATCAGCGCGCTCAACGTCGCGCGGCGCTCGATCGGCAATCAGATTTTGGTCGATGCGGTCGCGGACTCGATCGACCGGGTGAAGGAGGGCAAGGCGCTGGGCAAGAGCCTCGCCCAGAACCGCGCCCTGTTCCCGGGCGCGATCGTCGAGATGATTTCCGTCGCCGAGGAGAGCGGCAAGCTGGACGCCGAGCTGCTGCGCATCGCCAACACCACCGAGGGCGACCTGGACCGTCAGCTGAAGGCGGTCGTGGCCCTGGCGGAGCCGGTGATGCTCTTCGTCATCGCGGCGCTGATCGGCACCATCTTCATCGGGATGGTGATCCCCATATTCTCCCTGCAGGACCACATCAAATGACCTTACCCATGACCTCCCGTCCCCCCCGTGCCCTCCGGGGCGCCCGTCGCGGCGCCTTCACCCTCGTCGAGTTGCTGCTGGTGCTCGTGATCCTCGGCATCCTGGCTTCGTTGGTGCTGCCGAAGTTCACCGGCCGCACCGAGCAGGCGCGGGTGACGGCGGCGCAGACCCAGATCTCGACCTTCGGCACGGCGCTGGACGCCTACGAGGTCGATACCGGCAGTTATCCGCGGGGGCAGGATGGCCTGAATCAGCTGGTGGCGGCCCCGGCGGACGTGCCCAATTGGCGCGGGCCCTACCTGAAGAGTGAGATCCCGGCTGATCCGTGGGGGCGCCCCTACCTGTACGAGTTTCCGGGCCGGGTGAATCCCTCCGGCTACGACCTGCGTTCGGTCGGGCCGGATGGCCAGGCCAACACGGCCGACGACATTGTGAACGGCCGCGTGGCCGCGAACTGAGCCGCTTGTCCGCGGGATGAACCCCGGCCGCCCCGATCGCCCTGCGTGTTCCCCGCGGTTCCCCGCGGGCCGTCGCGGCTTCACACTGGTGGAGCTGATCGTGGTGATGGTGCTGCTGCTGACCGTGGCGTCGCTGGTGGCGCCGCGGATGGCCTCCTTCTTCAAGGGGCGGGCGCTGAGCGGCGAGGCGCAACGCGTCCTCTCGCTCCTGCACTACGCGCGCAGCCAGGCGGCGGCCGAGGCGGTGCCGGTGGTGGTCTGGTTCGATCCGGTGCGTTCGGTCTATGGCGTGGAACCGGCGGCGGGTTTCGGCGGGCTCGGGGAGGTGCGCCGCTACGAATTCACGCTCGAGCCGAGTCTGCGCGTGGAGGTGGCCGTCGCGGTCGAGGGCGTGGTTTCCGAGCAGGACGACGAGCGGCTGGGGCAGGGCGCGGACCGGCCGGCGATCCGATTCAACCCCGATGGTTTTCCGGATCCCGCGGCCCCGGCGCGGGTGGTGCTCCGCCAGGATGATGGGGGTGCGCTCGAGATCGCGCTCACGGCCAATCGGCTGGGCTATGAAATCCGGACTCCCGATGCGCGCCCCTGAACGGCGTTCCGCGCGGCGGGCCTTCACCCTGGTGGAGGTGCTGGCCTCCCTGATGCTCATCGCGCTGGTCGTGCCGGTGGCGATGGAGGCGATGGCCGTGGCCAGCCGGGCCGGCGAGCTCGGCCGGCGCAAGGCGGCGGCGGTGCGGGTGGGGGAGCGCGTGCTGGGGGAGTTGCTGGCCGAGGGCCAGCTCACGACGGGCGCCACCAGCGGCGTCGCGCAGGAGGGACCGTTCGAATACCCTTGGTCGGTGCGGCTGGAAAACTGGCCCGAGGATGCCCTGCAGCAGGTGACCGTCACCGTGACCTTCTCGGTGCGCGGGGCGCCGCAGGAAATCGCGCTGGCGACCCTCCTGCCGGCGACGGGCACGGCGGAGAACGCGGTGGGAGGGCAGGGCTGATGCGGCGGAAGTTTCCAGCGGCGGGCCGTGTCCGGGGGGGCTTCACGCTCCTCGAGCTCCTCATCGGCATCGTCGTGGGCTCGGTCGTGCTGATCGTGATCCAGACCAGTTATTTCGGGGCGCTGCGGCTCCATCAGACCACGCACGCCCGGATCGAGCAGGACCGGCGGGTGCAGCGGGCGGTGGGGATTTTGCGCCGCGATTTGGCCGGGTTGATGTTGCCCGGGAGCGAGACCGCCCTCGCGCAGGGCCTGCAAACGAGTCCGTTCTCCGGCTCGATGGCGGATGCGATCGGGGAGCGGGTGACCCCCGACCTGAGCACCAACTCCGGGCGCATCGACGGGTGGACGCCGTTCGCGGACCAGCAACGGGTCGCCTATTTCCTCGTGCCTTCGGCCACGGGCGGCGCCGGTCGCGACCTGATCCGCGCGGTCACCCGCAACCTGCTGCCGGTGCAGGAGGTCTTGCCGGACGAGGAACTGGTGCTGGCCGGGGTGGAGGCCGCGGGCCTGACCTATTTCGACGGCCTGGCGTGGACCGACACGTGGGATTCGACGGCCACCGAGACCCTGCCCGGGGCGCTGCGCTTCAGCTTTGTCCTTGCCGCGGAGGCGGGGGGCGCGCCGGCGGGGACCTATGAGGTCGTCGTGCCGGTGCTGGTGAAGACCACCGCCACGGTGGCGCAGGAAGAGGAAGGCGCGCTGCCATGATGCGCGGACTTTCCCCCCGGAACGGGCGCCGCCGCGGCTCCGTGATGATCATCGTCCTCTGGGTCTGCCTGGGGCTCGTGGCCCTGGCCGTGTACTTCGCGGACCAGATGTCCGCGGAACTGCGGGCAGCGGACAACCAGGTGATGGAGACCGAGGCCCGGCAGGCGGCGCTCGCGGGAACCCGTTACGCGGCGTTCGTCCTGGGCCAGTTCGGCCTGAACGGGGTGGTGCCGCATCCGGACGATTATCGCGCCGAGGCCCTCACGGTTGGGGAGGCGGCCTTCTGGTTCCTCGGGCGCGATCCGGACCAGCGGCCGGGTGACGAGCCGGTCTTCCGCCTGGTGGACGAGGCCGCGAAGCTCAACCTCAACTCGGCGTCGCGCTCGATGCTCGAGTTGCTGCCGGGCATCACGCCCGAATTGGTCGACGCGATCGTGGCGTGGCGGAGCCGGAATCAGAGCGGGGGCGGCGACAGCACCTATGGTCTCCTCGATCCCCCGCGGTTGAACAAGGGCGCGCCGTTCGAGACCGTTGACGAACTGCGGCTGGTCTATGGCGCCTCGTTGGACGTCCTGCTCGGGGAGGACGTGAACCGGAACGGCGTCCTCGATGAGAACGAGAACGACGGGGACCAATCGGCGCCGCGGGACAACGGGGATGGGCTCATCCAGCCCGGAATCCTCGAGTACGTGACCGTCTACAGCCGCGAGCCCAACACCCGGCCCGACGGCTCGCGGCGGCTGAACGTCGCGACGGCGCAGGCCCGGCAGTCGCCGGCCTTCGTCCAACTGCTCGGACGGCTGGGGGGCGGCCGCGCCCAGGAGATTGGGCGGGCCCTGGGGGCCCAGGAGTTGCGCAGTCCGGCGGAACTGATGGTCGAGGGGCGCTTCACCGCGGAGGAATGGGCACAGATCCGGGATGAGGTGACGACCAGTTCCGGGGCGACGGTGACCGGACGGATCAACGTCAACACGGCCTGCGAGGTGGTGTTGGGCTGCATTCCGGGCATTGGCCCCGAGAATGCCCCGGCCCTGGTGGCCTACCGGCTGGCGAATCCGGATGCGGCGCGCGGGTCCTTCGCCTGGTTGACGCAGGTGCTCAGCCGCGGCGCGATCACCCGCGCTGGGCCTTACATCACGGATCGTTCCTACCAGTTTACCGCGGACGTGGTCGCGGTGGCGCGCGGGGGTCGGGGCTATGCCCGGACGCGCACGATCTTCGACGTGAGCCGTTCGACTCCCCGGATCGTCTACCATCAGGATCTCGCGGCCACCGGCTGGGCCCTCGGCCCGAGCGCCCGGCAACTGCTGCGGGAAACCCGCAATCGCCTATGAGCCATCGTCCGCCTCCTTCCTTTTTGGTGCTGGCCTTCGCGCCCGGTCACCTGCGCGCCGCGCTGGTCGGTCGCGGAAAGTCCGCGCCGTCCGAGGTCCGCGTCTTCAGCGCGCCGTTGACGCTCGACCTGCTCCATCCCGAGCCCGACCTCGTCGGGCGGGAGATCCGTAACCAGCTGGAGGCGGCGGGGGTGACGGAACGGCAAGGGGTGGTCGCGTTGCCGCCTGCGTGGGTGATGACCCTTCCCGTGACGATTCCCGCGGGCTTGGCCGGCGACGATCTGGACGGTTTCCTGCAGCTGGCCGCGGAGCGCGGCTTCCCGAGCGCGCCCGAGGAGCTGCAGATCGTGCGTTCCGGCTGGGAGGCGGAGGGCGAGCGGCGGGTCACCCTGCTCGCGGTGGCCCGGGTACAGCTGGAAAAGTTGGATCTGGTGCTGCGCGCCGCGGGGCTGCGTCCGGCGGGTTTCACCCTGGCGCTGCCGGCGCTGCCCGGGGCGCTGGGGGCGGCGGCCGAGGGCCAGATCACCCTCTGGCTCGAGGGTGACGGGGCCGTCCTCCTGGTCGGGCTGCAGGGGGCGGTGGTGGCTTGGCGCGCCCTCGAGGCGACGATTGAGTCCGAGGCGGGCGAGCGCGTGTTGCATTCCGCGGCGTTGCTGCGGGAGCTGCGCATCACCGTGCAGCAGGTTCCGGAGTCGGCCCGCCCGGCGCTGCGGCGGCTGGCGTTGCACGGCGATCCGGCCCTCGTGGCGTCGCTGGCGACGGCGGTCGAGGCCTGGGCGGCCGAAGCTCGCCTCGAGGTGGTGGTGGGTGGGCCGGGCCGCGTTCCCGGGGAGGAGTTGGTCGAACGTTTGGCCTTGGCGCGGGCCGGCCGGGTGGGGACGACCTTGGAGTTCCTGCCGCCGCGTCCCAGCCGTTGGGCGCAGCTTGCCGCCCGGTACAGCTCTCGGCGTCTCGCCACGGCCGGCGCGGCGGTAGCCGGTCTGCTCGGACTGGCGGGCCTCGGCTTCGGCTGGCAGGAATACCGGCTGTGGTCCCTCCGCTCCCGCTGGGAGGCGATGGCCCCGACGGTCAAGGAGCTCGAGACCGTCCAGTCCCGGATCCGTGAGTACCGCTCCTGGTACGACACCTCTTTCCGCAACCTTTCCATCCTGCGCAAGGTGACCGAGTGCTTCCCGGAGACGGGTGCCGTCACCGCCAAATCCTTCGAGATCCAAGGGCAGACGAACGTGACGGTCTCCGGCACGGCCCGCGACAACGCCTCGCTCCTGCGCACGCAGGACCTCCTCCGCCAGTCGCGGGAGGTGCAGGCGGTCAAGATCGAGCAGATCCGGGGCAAGACCCCGGCCCAGTTCACCTTCAACTTCCGCTGGAGCGGAGCCCCCACGCCATGACGAAGCCCCCCTTGGATCGACAACGCTGGCTGCTGATCGTGACCGGACTCGCGCTTGGTCTTCTGGTCGTGGACAGCGTGGTGCTCAGCCCCCTGACCCGCGCGTGGCAGGCGCGCAGCGCCGAGATCGCGCGGCTGGGCAAACTCGTGACCGAGGGCGAAGCGACCGTCGGCCGCGGCGAGCGGATGCGCGGGCTCTGGCGGGAGATGCAGGGGCAGGCGCTGCCGACGGATCCGGCCAAGGCGGAGCAGGACCTGCTGACCGCCTTCGACCGCTGGGGCCGCGCCGGCGGGGTGGAGGTGGCCTCGATCAAGCCGCAATGGAAGCGGGGCTCCACCAGCCAGTATTCGCTGCTCGAATGCCGGGTGGACGTCACCGGTCCCTTGCCCGCGATCGTGCGGTTCCTGCACGAGGTCGAGAAGTCGCCCCTCGCGCTGCGGATCGATTCGCTGGAGCTCAACACGCGGGACGAGTCCGGGGGCAAGCTCTCCCTCGGCCTGCTGGTGAGCGGGTTGCGGCTGGCGCCGTTGGAGGGCCGCCGATGAACCGCGTCACCCTCTGCACCCTGCTGGCCGCGCTCAGCGTGGGCACGCAGGCCGCCGAACGCCGGCGGAGCTCCGACTCCCCCCCGGCCGCGACCGCCGCCCCGACCGCTTCGGGTGCGACCGCCCCGGCCGGCAGCCTCGAGGCCTTCGCGCTCGTCACGGAGCGCAACATCTTCAACCCCAACCGCACCGCGCGGACCCGTGCCGCTCCCGAGGAGAAGCCCGTCCGGACCGAGGAGGTCGCCCTCGTCGGCGTGGTGGGCTTCGGCGCCGACACCGCGGCCGTCTTCCACAGCGCCGATCCGCGCCTGCGCGGCGAGGCGGCGGCGGGGGGCCGCCTGGGTGACTTCAGCGTGGTCGCGGTGACCCCCGCCGGGGTGGAGCTCCGCGCCGGCGAACGCACCTACACCCTCGCGGTCGCGCAACGCCTGACGCGGGTCGAGGGCGGGGAGTGGACCGCCTCCGCCGCCCCGGTCCCGGAAGTCCGCGCCCGCCCCGAGGCCGCCCCGGTGGAAGTGCCGGCGAACGCCTCCGAAGTCCTCAAACGCCTGATGAAGCAACGCGAGAAACAGCTTAAAGAATGAACACCCAGCCCATCCTGCCCCTGCTCCTCAGCCTGACCTTGTCGGGCGGAGCCCTCCTGCACGCCCAAGCCCCGGCCGCGCCCGCGCCCGGGGAGACGCCGCGGGCCCCCGAGTCCGCCCCCCCGACGCCCGAGCGTCCGGCCCGCGACACCTCCGCCGGGCTCCGGTTCAATTTCCGCGGGGCCCCGCTCGAGACGGTGCTCAATTACCTCAGCGAGGCCGCGGGCTTCGTGATCGTCCTCGAGACCCCGGTCCGCGGGAACGTCGACATGTGGAGCGCCCAGCCCGTTTCCCGGACCGAGGCGGTCCAGTTGCTCAATCTGGCGATCAACAAGTCCGGTTACACCGCCAGCCTCAAGGGGCGCACCTTGGTCGTGAGTTCCAAGGAGGACGCGCGCAAGCGGGCCATCCCGATCCGCACCGGCAATGATCCGCGCCAGATCCCCGACAACGCGGAGATGGTGATGCAAATCATCCCGCTCGAGCGGATCGATGCCACCCAGGCGGCCTCGGACCTCGCGACCCTCCTGCCCAACTCGGCGACCATCACGGCGAACGTCGACAGCAACTCGCTGGTGGTGACGGACACCCAGAGCAACGTCCGGCACATCGTCGAGCTGCTCTCCGCCCTCGACGGGTCCGCCGGCTCCGTCGCCTCGATGCGGGTTTTCCAGCTGAAGAACTCCGACCCGCAGGAAATGGCGGCGCTCATTACCAACATCTTCGGGGGCGGCCAGTCCGGCGCCCGTTCCGGGGCCCCGCAGATGCCTGGGTTCGGTGGTTTCCCCGGCTTCGGGGGCGGACCGGGGGCAGCGCTCGCCGCAATGGCGGCGGCCCGGGGCGGCGGCGGGCCGGGCGGCTCCGGCGGCCGGGGCTCCAGTTCCTCCTCGAGCCGCGGTTCGCGCTCGAGCGGCGGCTCCTCCCGCGGCACGCCCGTGGTCGCGGTGGCCGATCCCCGCACCTATTCGGTGATCGTCAGCGCCTCCAAGGAAACCCTCGAGGATGTCGACGGCATCATCCGGCAACTCGATGCCAGCACCGCGCGCAAGCAGAAGGTGTTCGTCTACTCCCTGGAGCACGGCGACGTGAAGCAGGTGGAAAGCGTGCTGCGGAACCTGTTCCAGGGGAGCAATGTGCGCACCTCCGGCTCCCAGGAGGTCGATCCGCTCACCACCCGCGCGTCCTCCAACACCCAGGCCACCGGCGCCAACATCACCCTCGGCACCCGCGGGGTCCGCTGAACCCTCCGCTCCACCCTGTCATGAAACTTTTCTCCCTCCTTCCGGCCGCCCTGGCCCTGGTGCTGTCCGGATTCGTGCACGCCGCCCAGGCGCCGAGCACCGGCGGCACCCGCCCCACTTCCTCCAGCCAGCCGCGGCCCTCGACGATGTCGGGCACCAGTTCCCGCACCGCCACCGGCGGGGGCGGCGGCGGCGGCTCGGCCGGCTCCACCCGTCAGTACACGAACTCCACCATGGTCGGCGAGGCGATGATCACCAGCGACCTCCAGACGCGCCGCCTGATCGTGGTCACCGACGAGGAGACCAACGAGAACATCCGCACCATCATCGCCAGCCTCGACCAGCCCAAACCGCAGGTGCTGATCAACGTCGTCTTCGTCCAGGTCACCCACGACAAGGGCGTCGACCTCGGCGCGGAGGGCGTCTTCAACGGCACGCTCGCGGTCAAGGGCGAGCCCCGCGGGATCGCCACGACCCGCTTCGGGGTGGCCGATGCCCTTGCCGATGGCACCCAGTACGGCGCGTTCTACCGGATCTTGGGCCAGGACGTGACCGCCACGCTCCGCGCCCTCTCCGCGGTGACCAAGACCGAGATCCTCTCCCGGCCCTCGGTCCTCACGCGCAACAACCAGCAGGCCACGATCATGGTGGGTCAATCGATCCCGCTCATCACCAACTCGCGGGTCAGCGACCAGACCAACACCACCATCAACACCGTCCAGTACCAGGACGTGGGCATCATCCTGCGGGTGACGCCCTTCATCACGCAGGAGGGGCTGGTCGAGATGATCGTCTCCCCGGAGATCTCCTCGCTCAGCGCGACCACGATCCCGATCGGCAACAACGTGAGTTCGCCGGTCATCGACAAGCGCTCGGCGGACACGGTGGTCGTGACGCCCAGCGACAAGACGATCGTGATCGGCGGGCTCATCTCGTCGCAGCTCGGCGACCGCGACAGCAAGGTGCCGATCCTCGGGGACATCCCGCTGGTGGGACTCGCCTTCAAGCGGAAGCAGAAGTCGGACGTGAAGACGGAGCTGCTGATCTTCCTCACGCCGCACGTGATCCGCACGCCGGACGACCTCTCCGCGACCACCGACCGCGAGCGCGCCAAGCTGGAGATGTCCGGCAAGGCATTCGAGGAGCACGGGCTCGAGCGGGCGCTCGGCAAACCCGACGCGGGCGCGACCCGCTGAGGGCGGCGTCGGCCGGCCGGGGATTCCCCGGCGCCGGCGAGCGCGGGCTTGGCAGCGGCGCGGATCCGGGCGAGGGTGGGGCATTCCGATGCCCGCCCGGTTCCTCAACCGCCGTTTCGGCCTGCTCGCCGCGCTGTGCGCCGGCGTGACGGGGCTCTTTGGCTGGCAATGGGGGGAGCACCGGCGTTTTGAGGCGGCCGCCGCGCAGGCGTTGGTGAATCGCGGCCGGGATATCACGTCGACGCTCGGCATCATCGTCCGGTCGCAGCGTCGCTTTGGCCTGCTGGTGGCCCGGGAACGCATCGAGACCACGCTGCAGGCGCTCATCCATCCCGGGGACCTCGAAGGCCTGGCCCTGCTCGGTCCGACGGGCGAGACCATCGCCAGTGCCGGCCGTCCGATCGATCTCTCCCCGGAATCGCTGCGGACGCGCGGCGTCCATTGGCAAGCCCAGGAACTGGTGCTCCTCAACCTGATGGATCTCGGCCAAGTGGGAGGGACGGGAGAGGATCGGCCGCTGCCGGCGGCAGTCGTGGTGAGCGGACAACGGATGCCGAAGGCGGCCCGGACTCCGGCTGCCCGGCCCAGTGGGGAAGGGGGGGGCGCCGTCCCGGCCCGGTTTCAGTTCGGCCGGCCGGCCTGGATGGAACAGGCCGAATACGAGGCGCTGCTGCGCACGCAAGGGGTCCATAGCCTCGTGATCACGCTGTCCACCGCGGAGCTGCACCGGGCGGTGCGGGGGGACTTCCTGCTCCGGGCCCTGGTGGGCGCGATGGGGCTGGGGGTCGCGGTGGTCTCGGGCCTGGCCTGGCGGAATCGACGCCGGAATGACGAACTGCAGCTGCGGCTGCTCAAGGCGGGCGAGATGAACGGACACCTCGCCCAGATGAACCTCGCCGCTGCGGGCCTCGCGCACGAGACGCGCAACCCGCTCAACCTGATCCGCGGCCACGCCCAGCTGGTTTCCATGGACCCCGCCGCCGATCCGCGGTGGCGCGCCCACGCCGGCGCGATCCTCGAGGAAGCCGACCGGGTGACGGTCCAGCTCAACCAATTCATCGATTACGCCAAACCCCGGCAGCCGGTGTTTGGCCCCGTCGACCTCACGGCCTTGGCCGCGGATGTCGGCCGTACGCTGGGGCCCGACCTGGAGGATAAGCGCGTGACGTTGCACCTGCCCTCCACCCCGGTTCGCGTGGCCGCCGACGAGGCCTTGTTGCGCCAAGCTTTGTTCAACCTGGTGCTCAACGCGATTCAGGCGGTCGAGGAGGGCGGCCGGGTGGAGGTGGCGGCCGTGACCGGTTCCGGGGGCGAGGTGGCGCTGGAGGTGCGGGATGACGGCCGCGGCGTGCCGGAGGCTGAGCGGGAAGAGATCTTCAAACCCTACGTCACCCGGCGGAAGGACGGGGTGGGCCTGGGCCTCGCGGTCGTTCGCCAGATCGCGCTCGCCCACGGCTGGGAAGTCAACTGCGGGGCCAATGCGCCGCGGGGCGCGGTGTTGCGGATGGCGCCGCTCCGGCCCGCCTCGACTGGATGAGACCCGAGCCGGAGTCCCCGCGGATCCTCATCGTGGATGATGACCCCGACCAGCGCGACCTGCTGGAGACCTTCCTGCGCCGGCAGGGTTTCCGCACGCGGGGCGCGGAGTCGGGTGCGGCGGCGTTGGAGCTGCTCGGGCGGGAACCGTGCGCGCTGCTGATCACGGACGTGCGGATGCCCGGCATGTCGGGGCTGGAGACGCTCCGCCGGGTGCGCGAACAACACCCTCGGCTCCCGGTGCTGCTGGTCACGGCGTTTGCCGACGTGCGGAGCGCGGTGGCGGCGATGCGGGACGGGGCCTTGAACTATCTGGCCAAGCCGATCGACCTCGACGAGCTGATGGCCTCGGTCCGCTTGGCGGTGCAGGGTGGCGCGTCGCCGCCGCCGGACGGGGTCGTCCCGCCCTTGCCGGCGGATGTGGTGGTGGCCAGTCCCCTGATGCGGGCGGTGTGCCGCGATGCGGCGGCGATCGCCGGGTCCGACTCCCGCGCGCTGCTTTCCGGGGAGAGCGGGGCAGGGAAGGAGGTGGTGGCGTCGTTGATCCACCGGTGGAGCAACCGGGCGGCGGGCCCGCTCGTGAAGGTGGGCTGCGTCGCGGTGCCGGAGGCCCAATTGGAGGCCGAGCTCTTCGGCCAGGAATTGCCGGGTGGGCTCGTGCGCACGGGCCGGCTGGAACAGACGGAGACGGGGAGCCTGTTCCTGGACGAGATCGCCGAGTGGCCGGCCGCGCTCCAGAGTCGGCTGCTGCGGCTGCTCAACGAGGGGGTCTTTCGCCGGGTGGGAGGCACGCGGGACGTCCGTTCGCGGGCCCGGCTCCTGGTGGCGACCAGTCGGGATCTGGCCGCGGAGATCGCCGCGGGGCGCTTCCGGGAGGATCTGTATTACCGGCTGAGCGGGATGGAAATCCACGTCCCGCCCCTGCGGGAGCGCCCCGAGGACATCCTGCCGTTGGCGAGCCATTTCAGCGCCCTGTTCTCGCGCCAGCAGCCGCGGTTTTCGTCGTCCGTGGCGGCGGCCCTGCAGGCCTATCCCTGGCCGGGCAATGTCCGCGAATTGCGCCACGCGATGGAGCGCGCCGCCCTGTTGTCCCGCGGGGAGATTGTGCTGCCCGAGCACCTGCCGGCCCGGATCCTGGCCGCCGCCGCGCCCGCGGGCGAGGCCCCGCGCGACCTGCAGCGGCTGGAGGAAATCGAACGGGAGGCGATCCTGCGGACCCTCCGGAAGAACCGCTTCAACCGCACCGAGACGGCCCGCGAGCTCGCGATCAGCCGCCGCGCCCTCACGTACAAGCTCCAGCGTCTGCGCGCCGAAGGCGTGCCGGTCGATCCGTGAGCGGACGGCCTGCGGCAAGGTCGCAATGGCCGGCCAGGGCCGGGTTCAAGCCGGCGCGGGACCGCCGATCGGGCCGACGTGGGTCAGGGCCAAAACCACGCGGCCGGCGGCCCGGGAGGCCGGGATGGCCACCGTGAACACGGCCTCCCAATCATTGAGTCCCTCGGGATCCACCAGGGTTTGCGCGACCGTCCAGGGCTCGTCGCTGCCGGGGGCGCCGCCCTCGGTCCAATGGGTGTGCTGGGCGGAACGGCCCTCGGGATCCAGCCGCAGGCGACCCCGCGCCTCGAGATAGGGCGCGAAGGCCTGTTCCACCCGGCGCGCCGGCGAGGGGCCGGTTAAGTCGGCCGCCGTTCCGGCGGGGGCATCCGCTCCCAACCGCTGGGCGGCGCCTTCCCAATCCCGGAGCGCCACGTCCTGGAGCACGCCGAGCAGGGCCGCGCGGACCAGTCGGCGGAAGGCGGTCCGGTCGCGGGTGAGGTCCGGGCGTCCGGCACGCGCCGGCGCCGCCGGTTCGCGGTCGTCCCGCGGCACGGCTGCGGCCGGGTTCACGAGCAGTTCCCACTCCTCGAGCAGGCTGGAGTCCACGCCGCGGATCAGCTCCCCGAGGTAATCCTCCACCTCCCGCACCGCGTCCGTCTTCGCCGTGTCGGGGACGGTCTGGGCGAGGACCTTCCAGACCTGCGCGAGATGGCGCAGCAGGACGCCCTCGACCCGGTGCAGCTCGTACTCGCGGACGTAGGCGGCGAACGACAGGTAGCGTTCGTACATCTCGCGGGCGATCGACTTGGGCCGGACGTTCTCCTGCTCCACCCAGGGGTGGCGGGCGGCGAAGGCGTTGAACGTCTCGTAGAGGAACTCACGCAGCGGCTTGGGGTGTTCGATCTCCTCCAGGCGTTCCATCCGCTCCTCGTAGGGAACGCCGGCGGCGCGGAGCTCCTCGAGTTTCGCCGACTTCTGGCGGTCCACCTGCCGCCGGAGGATCGCGTCCGGATCCTCCACGATGGCCTCGCAGAGCGTGAGGAGGTTGAGGGCGTGGTCGGGATCCTCGGGATCGAGGCGGGGCAGGGTGTCGATCAGGTAAAGCGAGAGCGCCTGGTGGAGGGAAAAATCGTCCTGGAGCTCGACGTTGACCTGGAGCTTGGGGCCGCTGCCGCCGCGGGTGCGCGGGACCACGATGCCGCGTTCGACCAGCGCGCGGAAGAGTTGCCAGGCCCGCTGGCGGAGGAGGCGCTGGCGGTGGGGCGTCTCGTGGCATTCGCGGAGCAGGCGCTGGAGGTCGCGGCAGCCGTCACCCGGCCGCGAGAGCATCAGCAGCAGCATGCCGTGGGAAACCTCAAAGCGGGAGACGAGCGCCTCGGGTGGCGCGGTGCGCAGGCGCTCGAGGGTGCGTTCGTCCCAGGCGATCGTGCCCTCCGGGGCACGCTGCTTCGGGGGCGGGCGGCGGCCGGGGCTGGCGGCGGCCTTCTCCTCGGCGCGGCGGTTCTCGATCACGTGGGGTGGCGCCTGTACGACCACGAACCCCCGGTCGTCGTAGCCCTTGCGCCCGGCGCGGCCCGCGATCTGGCGGAAGTCGCGGACCGTGAGCACCGCCGCCTTGCGGCCGTCGTACTTCCAGAGCTGGGTGAAGAGCACGGTGCGGATGGGGACGTTGATCCCCACGCCGAGGGTGTCGGTGCCGCAGATCACCTTCAGCAGGCCCTGCTGGGCCAGCTTCTCGACGAGGAGCCGGTACTTCGGGAGGAGTCCGGCGTGGTGCACCCCGATCCCGTGGCGCAGCCAGCGCTGCACCTCGCGGCCGTGCGGGCTGTTGAAGCGGGCGGACTCCAAGGCCTGCTGCAGGGCCGCCTTTTCCTCGCGGGAGCAGACGTTGAGGCTCATCAGCGCCTGCGCCGCCTCGGCCGCCGAGCGCTGCGTGAAGTGGACCAGGTAAACGGGGGCCCGCTTGGTGGCGAGCAGCTCGGCCACGCGCTCGGCGAGGGGCGTCTCGGAGTATTCGAAGTCCAAGGGCACCGGGCGGCGGTCGCTGCGCACGGTCCGGCTGGGCGCGCCGGTCACGCGCGTCAGTTCCCGCTCGAAGAACGCGGTCTCGCCGAGGGTCGCCGACATCAGGAGGAAGCGGGCGTGCGGCAGGGTCAGGAGCGGGATCTGCCAGGCGCCGCCGCGGGCGGGATCCGAGTAGTAGTGGAACTCGTCCATCACCACGGCGCGGAGGTCGCTGGTGGCCCCGCGGTGGAGGGCGATATTGGCGAGGATTTCCGCCGTGCAGCAGAGGAGGGGAGCGCCGGGGTTCACGCTGGCGTCGCCGGTCATCATCCCGACCTGCGCGGGCCCGAACTCGCGGCAGAGGGCGAGGAACTTCTCGTTCACCAGCGCCTTGATCGGGCAGGTGTACACGGTGCGTTCGCCGCGGCAGAGCGCCCGGTAGTGGAAGGCGGCGGCGACGAGCGATTTGCCGGAGCCGGTGGGGGTGTTGAGGATGACGTTCGCGCCCTCGTACAGCTCGAGGATCGCCTCTTCCTGCTCCGGGTAGAGCTCGAGGCCGCGGCCGGCGCAGGCGGCGAGGAAGGCCTCGAGCACGGCGCCCGCCTCGGGGAGGACCCCGCCGGCGGGGCGGAGCGGGGCAAGCGGCGGGGCGTTCATCCGCGCACGACCGCAGTCCCGGGCCGGGCTGTCAATCCGCGGTCCCCGCGGGCAGCGTGCGCAGCCGGAGATTCCGGTACGCGGCGCCGGTCTCGTAGGCCGCGAGCCCGAGCGGCAGCGAGTGCTTGATGTCGCCGAAGCGCAGGTCGAGCTTCCGCCCGGCGGTCTCGAAATCCACGACCTGCTCGTCGTCGATCCACGCCTCCAGCTTGGCCGGGGTCACGCGGACGCGGATGCGGTACCAGCGTCCGGTCTCATAGGTGCGCCCGGTGGTGGTCTCGTTGTCCGAGGCGTCCGAGTTGTCGATGCAGGAGATCCCGGTGACCCCGCCGCCCCAGCCGCCGACGATGAAGGTGCAGGCCGAGGCGGCCACGGGGAAGGTGAGGCCGCAGAAGAAGTCCCCGCCCTCCAGCTTCATCGCCTCGAGCGTCACCTCATAGTTCATCCGGGGCAGCGGGGTGGCAGGGTCGAGGTTGATCCCGGCCAGGTAGCTGCTCCGGGGGAGGACGATGGCGGGCCCTTCGCCGCGAAAGGCGGATTCGACGCGCACCTCCGTCTGCGAATCGAAGGCCGAGGGGCGCCACGGCCCGAGGGTGCGGCCGTCGAAGAGGGAGCGGACCTCCCCGGCGGCGGGCGGCGGCGCCGCTCCCGTGCGCGCCGCGGGCGAAAGCGCGGCCGCGAGGGCGAGCAGCAGCGCGAGGGAGGAAGGTAGGGCGCGCGGGGCGGGGCGAAGGGGCAAGGTCACGAGGGAAAAACTGCCGGTGGCGGCGCCGCCGTGCAACGCTGGAGCCCCGGGGGCGGGGCACGGACTGCGTAGCGGTTCCCGCCGGCGGTTACGTAGGTCTCGGACCCGCTCACGTCAGCTACTACCCATTAACAGGCCCGGCGTCGTCGACTAAGCTGGTGGCCATGGAAACGCCCGTTGTCCCTGCTGCCACCCCGGCCCGCTCCCGGATTTTGCTCGTCGAGGATCAGACCTCCATTCGCGAGATGCTCAGTGACGTGCTGGCCCGCATGGACGAGTTCGAGGTGGTCGGCCAGGCGGCCGATGTGGCCGAGGCCCTGCGCCTGGCCCGCGAGACCCAGCCCGATGTGGTGGTGCTCGACTGGCTCTTCCCCAACGGCACCGGCCTCGACTTCCTCCGCGAGCTGCGGCCCAGCCGGCTGCAGTGCCGCGTGCTGGTCCTGACCGGCAACACCAACGATGAGTCCGTCGGCGATGCCCTGGCCTTTGGGGCGCGGGGCTTCTTCGAGAAGGTGGGGGGCCTGCAGGACTTCATCCAGGCCGTGCGGACCGTGGCGTCCGGCGGCGCGTATTTCGGACCCGAGGCGTCGGCGATCGTCGACCGGTTGGTCAAGGCCAAGGCCGCGAAGGTGACGCGCACCGAGGCGTCCCCGGCCCCGGCGAGCGCCGCACGTCCTCGGGCTTCCGATTCCCTGCCGCCGTTCAGCTACGCGTTGGGCTGAGCCCCGCGCCATCCGCCTTTTGTTACGTCACCTCAACCTCACTGCCCATACCTGCCATGAACCGTTCCCTCCGCCGCCTGGCCCTCCTCGGCCTGCTCGCCCTCGGCGTCAGCTCCGCTGGCGCGCA
>JBMTAG010000074.1:0-17685 GCA_049428505.1 Opitutaceae bacterium
CCGCGCTGGCCGACACCCGCGCCGAGCTGGCCGACACCCGGACCCGGGCCGCCCGCGAGTCCGCGGCCCAGGCCGAGGCGGCCCGCCACGCGGAAAACGACCTGCGCGCGCGCCACGCGGCCGAACTCGCCGCCGCCGCCCAGCGCCTGGAGCAGGCCCGGGATGTCATCCGCACCCGCGAGGACAAGATCGCGCGGATGCAAGAGTCCCTCTCCTGGCGGGCCACCGCGCCGTTCCGCGCGCTACGCCGCACCCTGTTCGACGGCCCCGCCGCCCCGGCCGCCGCGGCGGTGCTGCTCGGGAACATTGATTATCCGCAGGACTGGTCCCGGATCGCGCCCACCCTCAACGTCCGGGGCTGGTCCCTCCATCGCGACCGGATCCCGCTGCAGGCCGTCCGCGCCCGCCTCGGGCGCACGCCGGCGGCGGTGGAGTTCGGCCTCGAGCGCCTCGACGTGCTCGATCACTTCCGCGACCATCCCGGGGCCGAGCGCTCCGGCTGGATCGTGAAGGTCGACGTGCCCCGCTTCGGCCGCCACCTGCTGCTCATCGAGGTGCAGGACGCCAACGGCACCTGGCACACCGCCGTGGCCCGTCAGGTCCGCCGCACCGCCGCGGCCGCACCGCCCCCGCCCAACACCTACGCCGCCTGGGTCGCCGCCTACGACACCCTCACGCCCGAGGGGGCCGACCAGATCCGGGCGCGCCTCGCCGGCCTTTCGCGGAAGCCGCTCATCTCGGTGCTGCTGCCCGTGTACGACGCTCCCGAGAAGTGGCTCGTGCGGGCCATTGAGTCAGTACGCCGCCAGCTCTACCCCCATTGGGAGCTGTGCATCGCCGACGACGCCTCGCGCCAGCCGCACGTCCGGCGCGTCCTCGAGCGTTACCAGCGCCGCGATCCGGAGCGGATCAAGGTGGTTTTCCGGGACACCAACGGGCACATTTCGGCGGCGTCCAACTCGGCCCTCGCCCTCGCCCATGGCGAGTTCGTCGCCCTGCTGGACCACGACGACGAGCTGCGGCCCCATGCCCTCGCCTGCGTCGCCCTGGAGCTCGACGCACATCCGGCGGCGGATCTCGTGTACAGCGACGAGGACAAGGTGGACGAGAACGGCCACCGGTACGACCCGTACTTCAAGCCGGACTGGAACCCGGACCTGTTCAACGTCCAGAATTACATCAGCCACCTCGGGGTCTACCGGACGCTGCTGGTGCGCGAGGTCGGCGGATTCCGGGTCGGCTACGAGGGTTCGCAGGATTGGGATCTCGCGATGCGGGTGATCGAGCGGAGCGCACCCGAACGCATCCGCCACATCCCGAAGATCCTCTACCACTGGCGCAGCGTACCCGGTTCCACGGCGCTGCTGATCGGAGCGAAGAACTACGCCGCGCAGGCCGCGGAAAAGGTGATCAGCGAGCATTTCACCCGGATCGGGGTGGAGGCCCGCCTCTCGCCGACCAAGGGTTCCTACTGGCGCGTCCATTACCCGCTGCCCGCGCCCGCCCCGCGCGTCACGCTGGTCATTCCCACCCGCAACCGCCTCGAGGTGCTGCGCCCCTGCCTGGAGAGCATCCTCGGCCGCACCACGTACCCGGACTTCGAGGTCCTGATCGTTGACAACGGGAGCGACGACCCGGCGACGCTGGCGTACCTTGAGGAGGTGGCGCAGCCCGGTTCCGGCCGGGCGCCGGTGCGCGTTCTGCCGCAGCCGGGGGAGTTCAACTACTCGGCCCTGAACAATGCGGGCGTGGCCGCCACCGACGCGCCGCTGGTGGCGCTGCTGAACAACGACCTTGAGGTCATCCACGGCGACTGGCTCGACGAGATGGTGTCGCACGCGCTCCGGCCGGAGATCGGGTGCGTCGGCGCGAAGCTTTATTATCCGGACGACCGCATCCAGCACGCGGGCGTGATTCTCGGAGTGGGCGGGGTCGCGGCGCACGCCTGGCAGACGCACCCGCGCGGGGCGGCCGGTCAGGCCCACCGCAACCTGCTCCAGCAGAACCTCTCCGCCGTGACCGCCGCCTGCCTCGTCGTGCGGCGTGAGGTCTACCTCCAGGCGGGCGGCTTCAATGCGGACGAGCTCAAGGTCGCCTTCAACGACGTGGACTTCTGCCTGAAGGTCCGTGCGGCCGGTTACCGCAACCTCTGGACGCCCTACGCGGAGCTGTATCACCACGAGAGCGCGAGCCGCGGCAAGGAGGACACCCTCGAGAAGCGGGATCGCTTCCGCGCCGAGGTGGAGCACATGCGCGCGACCTGGGGCGAACTGCTGGACCGGGATCCCGCGTACAACCCGAACCTCACGCTCACCATCAACGACTTCACCCTCGCCCTGCCTCCGCGCCCTTGGCCTCCCCTGGCCTGAGGCGGTCCCCGCGATGTCCGCCTGCCTCGACGCCCCGGTGGCCGGAGCTTGCCTCGATCCCCTCGGGTTTGTGGTCCGGGGGTGGGTGAGGCCGGAGCCGCCCTTCATTCCCGGCGAGGCGCTCGAGGTTTGGGCCGACGACGCGTGCCTCGGGCGGACGCTGACCCGCTACGTGCGACCGGACGTCAACCAAGCCCTCGGCCTGCCGGCGGACGCCGCGTGTGGCTTCGAGCTGGCCGCGCACCACCCCGGGGCTGGTCGTGCGCCCTTCACCCTGGAACTCCGCCGGCGGCCTCCCGGCGGGGAGGCGGGCCCGGCGCTCGTCCAGGTTACGGTCACCCCCATCCCCCGGGACTACCGGCAAAATCATTTCGGCGTGCTGCTGGACCAGCGGACCACCGCGATCCAGCGCCGGGCGAACATCTGGGCCACCGGGCCCTCGCAGGCCGAGGGCAGCCCCGAGCTCGCGGACCTCCTCCGCCGGCATCTCGGCCCGCCCCCGCGCCGCGTGCTCGACGTCGGCTGCGGCCTCGGATCCTACGGGCGCGGCCTCCTCGCCGCGGGTTACGACTGGCACGGCGTGGAGGTGAACCCGGAAGATTGCGCCGAACTGGCCCGCCTGGGCCTGCCGCACCGGCAAGTCGACGGACGGACCCTGCCATTTGCGGATGGCGCCTACGCCGCGGCCCTCTGCCTCGAGGTGTTGGAACACGTCGACGAGCCGCGCGCCTTCCTGCGCGAGATCGCCCGCGTCGCGCCGGCGCAGCTGATCGTGTCGGTGCCCAATTGCGAGCTCCTCGGTTACCTGTGGGATCACCTCGCGACCCCGTGGCACATGCTGGAGGCGAGCCACGTGAATTTCTTTACCCGTTGGAGCCTCGGCGCCCTGCTGCGCGAGTTCTGGCCGGAGGTCGAGGTGGGCTTCCACACCCTCTACCCGCTGCGCACGCCCGAGGGCCTCCCGCTGTACTACAACCTGATCGCCTGTGCCCGACGATCGGACCTGCCGGCGGCAGCAAACTGACTTACATTGTAAGCTTGAGCCGCAACGGGGTTTGTTTCCCCTCAGGGGATCTCCGTGCCGTCGTCCCTGTTTCGCGCCGCCTGCGGCGTATGCCTGTTCCTGGTCATCGTCGCCGCCAAGTGGGCGACCTTTGACCGTTTTGGTTCACCCATGCCGGACTGGGATCAGTGGGACGCCGAGGCGTCCGCGCTGCTTTTACCGTGGCTGGAGGGTGATCCGGCCTTTCTTGGCCACCTCTTTGCGGCGCACAACGAGCACCGGATCGTCCTGACCAAGCTGCAGGCGCTGGCGCTGACGGTGGCGAACGGGCAGTGGGACGCGCGGCTGGAGGCGGTGGTCAATGCGATGCTGCATGGCCTGGTCGCCGTGGGCCTGTGGGAGCTGGCCGCGCGGCGCTGGGCGGGCCTGCCGCTGGCCGGCTTCTGGGTGCTTTTGGCGGTCATCACCGGCTTACCGCTGGGCTGGCAGAACGTCCTCGGCGGCTTCCATTCGCAGCAGTATTGGTTGCTGGGCCTGTCCGTCGCGACGGTGGCGCTGCTGCCGTTTGCGCGCGCGGGGAGCGTCCGGTGGTGGGCGGGGCTGGGGGCGGCGGGGCTCGCCTTGTTCTCGATGGGATCCGGGCTGCTGGCCGCCGGGGTCGCCGGCGCGCTCGCGGCCGTGCGCTGGGTGCGCCGGGAGGCGTCCCCGCGGGACGCCCTCGCCACGCTTGCCGCGTCCGCCGCCGTGGTGGGCGTGGGGTGGCTGCTGCGGGTGGAGGTGCCGTCGCATCAGGCCATGCAGGTGCGGACCGCGCAGGATTTCCTCGCCAGCATCGGGCACAGCCTGCAGTGGCCGTGGTGGGAGCAGACGTGGGCGGCCGGCGCGCTCTGGCTGCCTTGGGCTTTGGTCGCGCTCGGCCGGCTGCGGCTGCGGGCGCCCGGGGAGGCGCCGCGCCCGCGGGATGATCACGCGCTGCTGGTGGCGGGCCTGGGCGGCTGGGTGCTCCTGCAGGTCGCGGCCACGGCCTATGCGCGGGGTGCCGGCGGCGGCTACCCGGCCTCCCGGTATATGGACACGCTCGCCTTGGGGGTGGTGGCCAACGCCCTCGCCCTGCTGCACCTGCACGCCGGCACCCGGCCGCGCCTCATCCGCGGTCTGGGGTTGCTCTGGCTGGGCGTGCTGGCCGCGGGCCTCCCGCCCCTCGTCCGTGAAACCTTCGGGAGCGAGCTCCCAAACGCGCGCCACTACTACCGCAAGGCAGAGGGTTACGTGCGCCGCTATCTGGCCACCGGCGACGCGGCGCACCTGATCCCGCCTGACATCCCCTACCCCAGCGTCGAGGGTCTCGTCGATCGCCTGATCCTCCCCAGCCTCCGCGAGATCCTCCCGGTGCCGCTGCGGACCCCACTCGCCTTGCTCCCGGTCGAACCTGAGCCGACCGGGTTCCGGCTCAACGATGCCAGGGGGTGGACGACCCCCGACGCGCCCCGGCAGGGACTCTCGCCGAGCACCCCCATGCTCGATTATGGCGTGACCTGGGGGAGCCACGGCCCCCAGGGGGCGGCGGAGCGCGGCACGTGGCGCAGCGGGGTCCTGCCCGCACCCGGGCGGCGCTGGCTGCGTTTCGAGACGGCCGGTCAGCCCGGGGCGGCGGCGGTGGCCCTCGAAGTGCGCGCGGCGGACGACGACCGCCTGCTGGCGCGCGTCGTGCCGACACGGGAACCCGGCGACACCTGGCGGGCCGCGTACGTGCGCGCGCCGGCCGGACCCTACCGCATCGTGGCGAAGGACGATTCGGAGGCGCACTGGCTGGCCTTCAGCGGTCCGGTGGAGATGGGCGGTCTCTCGCACGTCGCCTGGCAGGCCACCAAGCACGCCACCAACCTCCTGGGGGCCGCGGTAGCGCTGAGCCTCGGGCTAGCCCTTGTGGCCCTGGGGCGGCGGCGGCGGGCCGGTTAAAACCTTGTCGCGGACCCCACCTCGGGAAGACCCTTCGTCGCCGATGAAATTCCTGACCCTGCCGGCCCTGCTGGCGGCCGCCTTCCTGAGCGCGGCCGTGGCGCTGCCGCTGCTGCCGTCGGCGCGGCTGGGGCAGCATCGCATTGCCCTGGAGCTGGATTACATCACGCCCACCGCGGGCAGCGTCCAAGTCTACCTCGACGACGGCGGGGGCTACCGGGACAGCTTGCAGGCGCAGGCGGTCTTGCCGGCCGCAGCGGAGCCCGCCGTCCTGCTCCTGCCACTCCCGTCCGGCACTTACCGCAGCCTCCGGATCGACCCGCCGGAGGGTGGGCGGGAGCTGACGTTGCGTTCGGCGCGGCTGCGCACCCGCGCGGGCCGCATCGTCGCCGAGATCCCGCTCGCCGGGCTGCGGGCGGGCCAGCAGATCTCGACGCTGGCCGCGACCCCTGCGGGCCTGCTCGTGCGGTCTCAGCCGGGCGGCGACGACCCGCAGCTGCTGCATGACTTCGCGGAGCCCGTCGCGGTGGGAGTCGGCTGGCGGGACCAGGCGGTGGAGTTATTGCCGTTCCAGTTGCCGATCCTGGCCGGCCTCGTTGTCCTCCTTTGGCTGCTGGATCGACTGGCGGGCCTCCGGGCGCGGGTCGGGGCGCGGCTCGCGGCCCTCGCGCCCGGCGCGCGGGTGGCGCTCACGGCGGCCGTGGCGGTGGTCGCCAGCGCGTACCCGGTCGTGTTCCTCGGCAAGAGCCACGTTTCGCCCAACCTCGGGACCACCCTGCTCTACGGGGACTTCCCCACGCTGCCGGGGGACCGGTCGGTGGAGACGACGGATGTAAAGCTTTCGGACATTGGCGCCGTGATGTGGCAGCACGTGCCTTTCTCGATGATGCAGCGGCGGGCGCTGCTGGCCGGGGAGCTGCCGCTGTGGAACCGCTACAACGCGATGGGCGTGCCGTTGCTGGGGCAGGGCCAGTCGATGTTCGGGGATCCGCTGCACCTGCTCGTGGTGGTGGCGGACGGGGCCGCGTGGGCCTGGGACTTGAAGTACCTGCTGGCCAAGTGGCTGCTGGCGCTGGGCCTGGGCCTGACCGTGCTGGCGTTGACGCGTCCGGGGCCGGCCACGGCGGCGGTGCTCGTGGCCGCGGCGGCTCCGTTCCTCGGTTTCTTCCTCTACCGCCTGAATCATCCGGCCTACTTCAGCCTCTGCCTTGCGCCGTGGCCGTTGTATTGCCTCGTGCGCATCGCGCTGCTTGACCCCGTCCGCGACGGGCTGGCGGCCTGCCACCGGGGAACGCGCCGGTGGTCGCTGGCCCTGCTGGGGGCCAACCTCGCGCTGATGGGCAGCGGGACGGTGAAGGAGGCCTACATGCTCCTCGTGACCGTGAATCTCGCCGGCGCCGGCGTGGTGCTCGCGGGCGAGGGGGAGTGGGGCAGCCGCCTCGCCCGGCTGGGCACCCTGGCCTGGTATGGCGTCCTGTTCGCGCTGCTCACGGCCCCAATCTGGGGGACGTTCCTCGGCTCACTCGCCAACGCGTACACGGGCTACAACGAGGCCAGCGCCTACCAACTGCAGCCCTCGCTGCTCCTCGGGTTGTTCGACGAGGCATTCTACCGGCCGCTGCTGAGCCGGGACCAGGTCTTCGGTCCGTCGCTGAACTTTCTCCTGCTGCTCGGGATCCTGTACTATCTCGCCACCCTCCGGGAACAGTTCACCCGACCGGCGGCGATCGCGCTGGGGGCGGCCTGCCTGCCGCCGCTGGCCCTCGCCTTCGGCCTCGTGCCGCCGGCGTGGGTCGTGACCGTCCCCTTCCTCCGGAACGTCGCCCATCTCGACAACACCTTCTCGTGCGGGTTGATCGTGCTCGGTTCCATCCTGGCCGGCCTCGGCTTCGCCAGCGCGGAGCGGCGACTCGCCACCCGCGAGGGCCGCGCGGACCTCGCCCTGGCCGCGCTCCTGATGTTCGCCCTTGTCTTCGCGTGGATCGGCTTCCGCCAGGCGTCCCATCGCGTGATCTTCGGACCCACCTTTTCCGTGCATCCGCCGGGCCAGGCACTCGCGGTCAACCCCTTCCTCTGGAACTACCTCGCCAGCCTCCTTGCGGCGGCGACCCTGCTCGCGTGCACCGTGCGGCGCGCCGCCGTGACCGGCTGGACCTCGGCCCGGGCCTTGCTCGCGGTGACGTGCGTGCTCGTGCTCCTGTGGCGGCACGGGCTGCACGCGTCCGCGGTGGGTTTCGACGACTTCACGGCTCAGCCGACCCCGCGGGCGGACTTCCACGCGCGCTCCCCGGCGATCGAGCACCTGCGCGCCGCGCACGCCCGGGAGCCCGGGCGCGTCTTCGGCTTCCAGTCGCATCTCTTTCCCGGTTGGACGGGGGTCTACGGTCTGGAGGGGGTCCACGGGCCCGACGCCCTGGTGAACCCGGCGCTGCGCGACCTGCTGGGAGCCAGTGGCGTGGAGCGCCAGTGGGACTGGCGCCTGTACGCGGAGGCGAAGGACGCGGGCGTGGTCCGGCCTTTCCTCGATGCGCTGAACGTGCGTCACTACGTCGATCGCGGGGGTGATGCGCGTGCCCTCGCGGCGCACCTCCGGCCTGAGCTGGCGGCCGACCTCGAGGTTTATTCCAGCCCGACGGCGTGGCCGCGTGCCTTCTTCAGTCCGGAGGTCCTCGAGTATCAGGGGGCTCCGGAGCTGGTGGCGCGGATCCGCGCGAGCGTGGGACGCCCCTTCGCGGCGGTGGAGCGGAGCGAGGTGGCGGCGGTTGCCGCGGTGCGGAAGGTGGCGCGGGCGACCGGCGCGGCGAACGCGGAGCCGGCCAGCCATTACGAGTTGGGTCCCAACACCACCTCGTTCCTGGTGCGCGCGCGCCAGCCCGGCGTGGTGGTGCTCACGGAGGCGAACTGGCCGCGCGACTTCCGGGCGACGGTCAACGGCCGCGCCGTGCCCGTGATCCGGGTGAACCACGCCTTCCTCGGCCTCGTGCTGGACGGACCGGGCGAATACCGCGTGACTTTCCGCTATTGGCCGCGGGATCTCTCGCGGAACCTGAGCCTCTGCCTGGTCGGCACCCTGCTCCTCGCGGGTACCGTCTGGCTCGGCCGCCGCGGTCCCGCGGTTCCCGCCCGATGAACGTCCCGGTCTGCCGCGCCTGCGGCTCCCCCCGCACCCGCCTCCGCGGCACCCGCCGCGGCCGCACCCTGCCGACCGAATTCTCCTTCCATGCCTGCGCGGACTGCGGGCTCCTGTTCGTCGAACCCTTTGCCGGGTTCGAGCTCTACGACGACGCCTACTACCGGGGAAAGGGCCCGGATCCGTTCGTGGATTACGAGACCGAGTACCGGGACTGGCGGGCGACCGACCGCCGGTTGGAGCTGGCCGACCTGCACCGTCTCGCCGGGGAACACCTTCGGGGCGACGTGGGCCGGGGGCCGGTGCGCTGGCTGGATTTCGGCTGCGGCGCCGGGGCCCTGCTGAAATCCCTCCGCGACCGGGGTAGCGTGGCGGGGCGTCCCCTTGAGCTGGCGGGACACGACGTCGGCTCCTACGCGAACCTGCTCCGCGACCGCGATGGTTTCCGGATCCTCGACCTCGAACAGCTCGCGGCGGAGCCGCCGGAGACTTACGACATCGTCAGCATGATCGAGGTCATCGAGCATCTGCCCGCGCCGTTGGAGCCGCTCCGCGCGATCGCCCGCCTGCTCCGGCCGGGCGGCCTGCTGCTGCTCACCACGGGCAATCTCGATTGCCCGGTGGCGCGGCGGCAGGGCCTCGACTTCGGCTACTGCGTGCCCGAGATCCACGTGAGCCTCTTCAATCCGGCGGCGCTGGGCCGGTTGTACCGTGCGGTCGGCTTGGAACCGCGGATCGTGCGTTACCGGGACACGGTGCGCTTCAAGGCGCTGAAGAACCTTCGCTTCCGCCCCGGGCTGCGGCTCGCCGCCCGCGCGCTGCTCACCCTGCCCCCCGTCGTGCGGCTGATCGACGCCCTGTACGGCGTCTCCGCGATGCCATGCGCGGTCAAACCGGCCGCCACCCCCTGATTTGCCGATGCGCCCCCCTCCCTTTCCCCCGCTCCCGGGCGGCGTCCTCTCGGTGATCGTTCCCATCTACAACGAGGCTGCCACCGTGGGGGCCGCGCTCGATGCGATCCTGACGAAGGAGATTCCGGGCTGGCGGCTCGAGATCATTCTGGTGGAGAGCAACTCCACGGATGGCACGCGCGAGGCGGTGCTGGCGCGGCGCGACCACCCGCGGGTGCGGCTGATCCTGGAAGACCGTCCGCGCGGCAAGGGCCACGCCGTGCGCGCCGGCCTCGCGGCCGCGACCGGCGACGTCGTGCTGATCCAGGACGCGGACCTCGAGTACGACCTCGGCGACTACGAGATCCTCTTGGCCCCGCTGGCGGCCGGGCGGCAGTCCTTCGTCCTGGGGTCGCGACACGGCGAAGGTGGTTGGGCGATCCGTTCCTTCTCGGACCAGCCGCTGCAGGCCCTCCTGCTGAATGCGGCGCACTGGGGCTTCACCCTGCTGATCAACGTGTCGCTGGGCGTCTGGCTGCGGGACCCCTTCACGATGTACAAGGTCTTCCGCCGCGATTGCCTCGGCGGGCTGCGGTTCGAGTGCAACCGGTTCGACTTCGACTGGGAGCTGCTGATCAAGCTGATCCGCTCCGGGCACCGGCCGATCGAGATCCCGGTGAGCTACCGCTCGCGCTCCTTCAAGCAGGGCAAGAAGATTGCGATGGTGCGGGACCCGCTGACCTGGCTCTGGGCGCTCGCGCGGTTCCGATTCGCGCGCCTCTGACCCGCCCGTTGGTTCCGCATGTCACGGCGCCTCCCGCTGCTCCTCGCCGCCGCCTTGGTTGCCGCGCTCCTCCTGCGCGCGTGGGAGGCCCAGCGGCCCGCGGCGGCGGCGCCCGCGCTGGCCGCCGCGGTCAGCGGGCGGGTGACGGTGGGCGGGGGGGGGGTTGCGGGTGTGCCGCTGGTGACCCGCGGGCCGGTCCGCGCCTGGGGCTCGTGGTCGGGGGACGACGATCACCGCGGCCGCCTCGTTCTGGGGCCATTCGCCGCCCCGGCGCGGCTGCAACTCGCCGTCGGTGGCTACCCCGCGCGGACCGGCAACCTGCTGGCCGTGGAGCGGGGGGACACCGGTGAACGGTGCCCGGTGGAGACCGGAACGGACATCGGGGAGCGCTGGCGAGTGGTGCGCTGGGAGGCCCCGGCGGCCTGGGTGGGTCGGCCGGTGCGGATCATCGCGGAGGACGAGGCGACGGGGCCCGGCGGCTGGCTCGCGGTGAGTGAGCCCTTGCGCGATGGTCGCGGGGAAGCCGCCAACGCCCTCACCGTGACCCTCGCCGGCTTCGCGTGGAACGGGCTGCTCCTCTTTTTGTTGTGGCGCGCGGCGGTGGGTTGGCTCGGGGCGCGCGGCTGGTTTGCCGCCCCGTGGCTGCCGCTGGCGGGCGCGGCGGCGGTCGCGGCCGCCGCCTACGGCGTGTTCTGGGCCTACTTCGCGCACCCTTGGCTCGGTCGGATCGCAGCCGGCGGTCTGCTCGCGGGCGCGCTGGGGTTAGCCCTGCGGCGGGACGCCGGCGCGCTGCCGCCGGAGGCCCGGCTCACCGCCCGCCTTACGGCGCTCATCGGCTGCGGTGCGCTCGCGCTGCTCCACCTGTTCCCCTCGCTGCTGAGCTTCGATGACCTCGCGGCCAACCGCTTCCGCGAGCGCATGCCCTCCGACAACGTGCTGCCCCATGACGTGGCCAGCCGCCTGCACGCGGGTCTGCCCCCCACCCATCCGCTTGCGCAATGGCAGTCGAGTGATCGTCCGCCCCTGCAAGCCGGCTGGCAGTTGCTGACGTGGGGCGCCGGTGAGGGGGTGGGGCTCGACAGCCGCACCGCCAGCGGCACGGCCGCGGTCTGGTTCCAGCTGCTGTGGGTCCCGGCGGCCTACGGCCTGCTCCGCACCTTGGGCCTCCGGCCCACCCGCGCCGCCGGCTGGACCGCAGCGCTGGCGCTCACCGGCTTCTGCGTGCAGCACACCACCTTCACCTGGCCCAAGCTTTCTTCGGCCGCGTTCCTGCTCGGGGCGTGGGCGCAGTGGTTCGCGCCGCCCAGCGGGGTGCGGCAGCGGCGGGACTTCGCGCTGGGCGCGGGCTGGGCGGTGCTCGCGTGGCTGAGCCACGGCGGGGCCGCGTTCTCGCTGCTGGCGCTCGCACCGGCGGTGCTCCGGGGCGTGCGACGGGGAGAGGGCCGCGGCTGGATCCTGGCCGCGGCGGTATTTCTGGCGGCCGCCACCCCGTGGCTGGCCTATCAGCGGCTGTACGAGCCCCCAGCCAACCGGCTCCTGAAGTGGCATCTCGCCGGGACGGAGACGCCGGATGCCCGGGGCCTCGGGGAAACCCTGCGCGCGGCCTACGCGGGACTGACATGGTCCGACTTCGTGGCGGCCAAGGCGGCGAACGTCGGGACACTCTTCGCCGGCAATTGGCACGCGCTGGGGGATTTCTCCGCCGCACACGCCAAGGCCCGGCGGCACGACGAGTTCTTCTTCACCTTTCGCACCCTCGCATGGTCGCTCGCCGGGGTCGCCCTCCTCGTCGCCGCCCTGCTCCTCCCGCACGGGCGGGCCGCCCTCGCCGGCACCGCGCGACACCAGGCGGGCCTGCTGCTTTGGTGCGGGCTGACCCTCGCCGTCTGGTGCCTGCTGATGTTCACGCCGCGCTCGACGGTGATCCACCAGGGCTCCCTGGCCGTGCCGCTGGTGCTCCTGGTGCTGCTCTCGCGCTGGAGCGAGGCCGCCGGCCGCTGGAGCCTGCCGCTCGTCGCCGGGCTGCAGGCCGCCACCTTGGCGGCCAACTACGCCCGCCCCAACGAGATCATCGCCGGTCCGCCGACCGGACTACCCCTCCTGCTGCTCAGCGCGGCCGGACTCGGCGCCGTGCTGCTCACCGCTCCGCGCGAGACCGTCGCTCGGCCCGCATCGGAGCCCTGCCGGCCGCCGCGACCGCCGCCAGCGCAACACGCCGGCGGGCCGGTCGCGCCCCAATCGGAGCCCGGCCCCAACGGCGGGCGCTTCTGGCTGCTCCTGCTCGGCCTCGCCGCCCTCCTCGCCCTGCGGAAACCGGACGCCCTCCTGAACCCCCAACTCTGGGCGGAGGACGGCAGTGTCTTTCTCGTCGAGCAGGAGCGACTCGGCGCCGGCGCGATCCTCCAGCCGTACATGGGATACCTGCACCTGCTGCCGCGGCTCACCGCCTGGTCAGCGGCGCAGGGGCTCGATCCGGCGTGGTGGCCCGCGTGGTACAACGGGATCGCCTTCCTCGTGTGGTGCGGCGTGCTCGCGCGCACCCTCTCCCCCCGCCTGCCCCTGCCGCATCGCCCCTGGCTGGCGCTCGCGATCATCGTCGGACCGCAAACCGGGGAAATCCTCGGCACGATCACCAACGCCCAATGGGTGACGGCCTTGCTCCTCGTCCAGCAGATCCTGCTGCGGCGGCCGCAGACGGCCGCCCAACGCGCCGGCGACTTGCTCCTCGTGGCGGGCGCCGGCCTGACCGGACCCTTCGCCGTGGCTCTCCTGCCACTCTTCGCCTGGCAGGGATGGCGCGAACGCGATCGGGACGCGTTCGCCGCGCTGCTGGTCGCCGGAATGGCCGCAACGTGGCAACTGACGCACCTGCTGCCCGCCGCGGGGGCCACCGGCGGCCCGGGCGACCCCCTGCAGGCGCTGGCGATCGTCACGCGACGCCTCCTGATCTGGCCGTTCCTCGGGCCAGCCGCCGCCCAGGGGTTGCCCGCCGGCGTGATCGCCGGGGTCGGACTCGCCTGCGGTCCCGCGTTGCTCGTCTGGGTGCTGCGCCCGCATCCGCGGCGCGAAGTGCGCCTGCGCCTCCTCGGCGCCGCCGGACTGCTGCTGGCCGCCGGCATGCTGCGCACCCGCCCCGACACGTGGCCGCAGGACGACCTGCAATTCGCCGACCGTTATTTCTTCCTGCCGCGGCTGCTGCTGGTTTGGCTGGTGATCCTTGAGTTAGATGCCGTGCCGCGGCTGGCGGCGTGGGGGGCGCGGCTGGCGCTGGCGGCCTATGTGCTGCTGCCGTTGCCGCGCTTCGTCCTGCCGGCGGCACCGGATTACCGGTGGCGGGAGGCATGCGCGCCGATCCGCGCCGGGACCCCCGCCAGGATCCCGATCCTGCCGGAGGACTGGATCCTCGACTACCCCGGGCGCCCGCCCCGGGACCGACGATGAAGCCCCTCTCCCCGGAACCGACCGGACCGGACCGCGCCGCCTGGGCCGCGGTGGTCTTGGCCGCGCTGTGCCTTGCGTTGCGCAAGCCTTGGGCGCTCCTCACGCCGCAGCTCTGGGCCGAGGACGGGAGCATCTTCCTCGTGCAGGACGAGCAACTGGGCCTCGGTGCGTGGTTCACGCCCTACAACGGCTACCTTCACCTGCTGCCACGGATCGTGGCCTGGCTCACCTCCCGCACCCTTGATGTCGCCTGGTGGCCCGCGGCCTACAACGGAGCCGCCTATCTGGGGACACTCGCGCTCTTCGCCCGCCTCGCCTCGCGGCGGGTCGACCTGCCCGCGAAGCCCGCGCTGATCCTCGCGTTCAGCCTCGTCGTCGGGACCGGCGAGGTGCTGATCGTGCTCACGAACCTGCAGTGGCTGGCGGCATTCTTTCTCCTGCTGCAGGTGTTCACCCATCCTCCTCGCCACTCCCTCGAGCGCGCGGGCGACCTCACCCTCCTGGCGGTGGTCGGGCTCAACGGCCCCTTTGCCGCGATCTTCGGCCCCCTGCTGGCGTGGCGGTGGTGGGAAACGCGGCACCGGGATCACCTCGCGGCCGTTGCCGTGACGGGGATCGCCGCGGTTACCCAGGGGGTTCTGCTGCTGCAGACCCCGCTCGACATCAACGCGGAGACCGTGCCCTTCCGCCCGTTGATGGCGATGTCGGTGATCGGGAGCCGGCTGGTGACCTGGCCCTTTTTCGGACCGGAAGCGGTGAGCGCGGCTCCGCCGTGGCTGCACGCGGCCGGGGGCACCCTGTTTCTTGGCGCCTTGGCCGGCTGGGCGCTGCGCCCGGACGAGCTGCGGCCGGTGAGGCTGCGGCTGATCGTGGCGCTCGGGATCGTCACCGCGGCGTGCGCCTTCCGGGCGCGGGCCGACGTCTGGGCGGAGGACACCCTGGAGAGCGGCGACCGCTACTATTACATTTCCCGGGTGCTGGTGGTCTGGTTGGTCGTGCTCGAAAGTCGGACCCGTCCGGCGGCGGTGGCGTGGTCCGCGCGGACGCTGCTCGCGGCGGGACTGCTGCTGCACCTGCCACACTTCATCCTGCCTGCGCCGCCCGACTACCGCTGGGCGGAGCAGTGCGACGCAATCCGCCGGGGCGTGCCCGCAAACATCTTCACGCTGCCGGAAGGTTGGTGGATCGAATACCCCGGCCGCCCCCGCCCGCCATCGCCGCCCGAGTGATCCTCGCGCGGATGCTTGCCCGCACCCGCCGTGACCCCACCCTTACCCCGACGCTATGCCCAAGACCCTGCTCGTAACCGGATCCTCCGGCCTGATCGGCTCGGAAGTCTGCACCTATTTTTCCCGGGAGCTTGGCTACGCCGTGCACGGGGTGGATAACAACCAGCGGGCCGTCTTCTTCGGCGCACAGGGCGACACCCGCTGGAACCAGCGGCGGCTCGCCACCGAGCTTCCCGGCTTCACCCACCACGAGCTCGACATCCGCGACCGCGCCGGGGTCCTCGCGCTGGTGCGGGCGGTGCGGCCCACGGCGATCGTGCACACCGCGGCCCAGCCGAGCCACGACCGTGCGGCGGCGATCCCCTTCGACGACTTCGACACCAACGCGGTGGGCACCCTCAACCTGCTCGAGGCCGCCCGTCAGGCCTGCCCGGAGTCGCCCTTCGTGCACATGAGCACAAACAAGGTCTACGGCGACGCCCCCAACCGCATCCCGCTGCGCGAACTGCCGACCCGCTGGGACTACGCCGACCCCGCCTACGCCGGGGGCATCGCGGAGACCTTCACCATCGACCAGTCGAAGCACTCTCTCTTCGGCGCCTCCAAGGTCGCCGCCGACGTGATGGTCCAGGAATACGGCCGATACTTCAACCTGCCCACCTGCGCGCTCCGCGGCGGTTGCCTCACCGGCCCCAACCACAGCGGCGTCGAGCTTCATGGGTTCCTCAGCTACCTCGTGAAGTGCAACCTCGAGGGCCGCGAGTACCGGGTCTTCGGTTATCAGGGCAAGCAGGTGCGCGACAACATTCACTCCCTTGACGTCGCCCGCTTCATGGCCGCCTTCGTCGCCGCCCCCCGCGCCGGCGAGGTCTACAACCTCGGCGGCGGCAAGGCCAACTCGTGCTCCATCCTCGAGGCGTTTCAGATCGCGGAAAAGCACTCCGGCCGCGCCCAGGTCCACACCTACGTCGAGCAGGCGCGCGCCGGCGACCACATCTGCTATTACAGCGACCTGACCAAGATGCGGGCCCATTACCCGCAGTGGGACATCACCCAGACCCTCGACGACACCATCGGTCAGATCGTCGCCGCGTGGCGCCGCCGCCCCGCCGGCTGAAACCTCCCCACCCGACCCGTTCCCCCCCTTCCGTCCTCCGTCCTCCGTCTTCCGTCCTCCGGCCTCCGCCTTCCGCCCTCCGCCCCGTGCGCCTCGTCCTGCTGCTCTGCCTGCTCGCCGCCAGCGCCGCCCACGCCACCAGCGTGGTGCCGCCGCGCTTCGCCGAGCTGGTCGCGGAGGCGGAGTTCATCGTTCGCGCCACGCCGGTGGCGCGCGAGACGCGCCGGGAGACCGCGCCGGATGGAACCGCCATCCTCCGCACGTACGTCACCCTCGCCGTCGAGCGCACGCTGAAGGGGATGCCCGGTGACCGCCTGACCCTCGCCTTTCTCGGGGGGGAACTTGGCGACGAGGTGATGACCGTCCGCGGTGTCCCGCGGTTCGAACCGGGTTCCGTTGACTACGTCTTCATCGCCGGCAACGGCCGCGTGTTCTGTCCCCTGGTCGGCCTCGGGCACGGACGCTTCCGGGTGCTGCGCGACGGAGCGACCGGCCGCGAATACCTCGCCCGGGAAAACCACGCGCCGCTGACGGATCCCGGCGAGGTGGGCCAGCCGCTGGACCCGGCCGTGACGGCGCTGCCCCTGCTGGCCGCCCGCGCCGGGGAGCGCCGCGCCCGCGCCCTTTCCCCGGCAGCCTTTGAAGCCGCGATCACGGCCGAGCTCCAACGCGGTGCCGTGCCGGTGCGCACCCGATGACCGCGCGGGCCCTCAGGATCGCCGCGCTCGCCGCCGCGCTCGCCGCTCCGGTGCCCGCCTATGACACCACGGGAGGCACGTGGGCCAGTGGCGACATCGTCCTGCACCTGCAGCTCGGCCCGCCGGCCGCGCCGCTGCTGGATGGGGCGGCGGACTGGAACGCGGTCGCGAGCAGCGCGATGGATGACTGGAACGCCCAGCTCGGCCGGAGCCGGCTCGTGCCCGCACCCGACTCCACGGCCGAGGTGCGCAGCGGCAACCGGATCAACAACGTCGTCCTTCGTCCCGACGTCTTCGGCACCGCCTTCGACAGTCGGACTCTCGCGGTCACCGTCGGCTTCACCAACCGCGCCACCGCGCGCTTTTCGGAGCAGGACGTCGTGTTCAATGCGAACCTCGCGTGGAACTCCTACCGCGGCCCCCTGCGATCCGGCACGCGGGATCTGCGCCGCGTGGCGCTGCACGAGTTCGGACACGTGCTGGGCCTCGATCATCCGGACGAGGCGACGCCGCCCCAGACGGTCACTGCGATCATGAACAGCACCGTGGGCAACCTTGAGGTGCTCTCGGCGGACGACATCGCGGGTGCCCGCGCGCTCTACACCACCGGAACGTCCGGACCGTTGCCCACCCTGCCGGTCATCGTCGCCCAACCCCAGAGCCGCACCGTTCCCGTCGGCGGCACCTACACCTTCAGCGTCACTGCCACCGGCTCGGGCCCCTTCACTTACGCCTGGTTTTTCCGCGCGGAAGGCTCGCCATTCGCCGAGTCGCTGCCCTTCGCCACCGGCGCCAGCTACACCTTGGGGTCCGTGCAGCGCGTCGATGCCGGCACGTACACCGCGTACGTGCGCGGGCCCGGGGGGCTCACCCTCAGCAGCGCCGCACGCCTGACCGTTGCGGCGGGTCCGGCCCTCACGCCCGCGACGCAGCTGGCCAATCTGTCGACCCGCGGCCGCGTCGAGGATGGCGCGGGCGTGCTGATCGCGGGCCTGGCCGTCACTGGCCCGGCGGCGAAGAGCGTGCTGGTGCGGGCCGCCCGGGCCCCCCCGGCCCGGCGGGGGG
>JBMTAG010000075.1:0-17567 GCA_049428505.1 Opitutaceae bacterium
TGCCCGGACCCGCGGCCCCGGGGATGGTGCTCATCCCGGGCGGCGTCTTCCGGATGGGCAACGAGCGCGACTACGGGTTCCCCGCGGATGGCGAGGGGCCGGTCCACGAGGTGGAGCTGCGCCCCTTCCTGCTCGACGTCACCACCGTGACCAACGAGGCGTTCAACGCCTTCGTCAACGCGACCCGCTTCCGCACCGAGGCGGAGCGTTTCGGCTGGAGCTTCGTCTTCGCCGGCCACCTCGACCCGCGCGCGGTGGCGGCCCGGCCCCGCGTGCGGGGGTCGGAGTGGTGGGTGCGGATCGAGGGCGCCGACTGGCGCCATCCCGAGGGGCCCGGTTCGTCCCTGCGGGGCCGCTGGGATCACCCGGTGGTGCAGGTCTCGTGGGCGGACGCCTGCGCCTATGCGGCCTGGGTGGGCAAGCGCCTGCCGACCGAGGCCGAATGGGAGCGGGCGGCGCGCGGCGGCCTGGAGGGCCTCCGTTTCCCGTGGGGTGAGGAACTTGAGCCCGAGGGGCGCCACCGGATGAACGTGTGGCAGGGCGAGTTCCCGGCGCGGGACTCCGGTGCGGACGGCCATCGCGGCACGGCGCCGGCCCGCGCCTACCGCGCCAACGGGTTCGGCCTGTACCAGATGACCGGCAACGTCTGGGAATGGTGCTGGGACTGGTTCGATCCCGGTTACTACCGCGTTTCGCCGCGGGCGGATCCGACCGGCCCGGCGACCGGCGACCGCCGCGTGCAGCGCGGGGGGAGCCACCTCTGTCACGCCAGCTACTGCAACCGCTACCGCACCGACGCGCGCAACGGCACCGATCCCGTGGCGGCGGCGACGCACACGGGATTCCGCTGCGCGCGGGACGTCGTGGCGTGAGCCCGCGCCGCGCTCAGCGGCGCGCGGCCGCCGCGGTGCCCGCGAGGATCAGCCCGGCGCCGGCCACCTGGGTCGCGGTGAATTGCTCCCCAAACCACGCGACCCCGCCGGCCGTCACCGCGAGCGGCACCACGAGTTGCAGGGCTCCGCCGGCGGCGACGGGCAGGTGACGGAATCCTTCCGTCATCGCGATCTGGCCCGTGGCGGCGGCCGCGGCCGCGACCCCGAGGAGGATCGTGTCCAGGGCGCCCACCGGGCGCCAACCCGCGAGCGTGAAGGGCAGCGCCAGCAGCAGGCCGTAGACGCATTGCGCGGCGAAGATGGTCGCGCTCGATTCCGTCCGCACCAGCTGGCGGATCACGACGATGACGCCGGCGGCCAGCAGGGCCCCGCCGAGGGCGACGGCCTCCCAGATTCCGCAGTGGAAGGCGGCGGCGGGCACGACGCCGGTCAGGAGGGCGAGCCCCGTGACGGCGACCGCAATCCCGGTGGCCGACCAGGCGGTCAGCGGCTCTCCGAGGAGGAAGACGGCCGCGAGCGCGGCGAAGGCGGGCCACGTCGTGCCGATCAGCGTCGCCTTGCCCGCTCCCAGCGGACCGATGGTGAGGTAGAAGCAGGCGGTCGAGACCCCACCCATCAGGCCGCGCGAGACGAGGCGGCCTTGGGTGAGGCAGCGACCGAGCGCGGGGGAGAAGAGCAGAACCATCGCCGCCAGTCCGAACGCGGAGCGGGCCAGCAGCGCCAACCAGGCGTCAACCCCCCGTTCTGCGAGCAGCTTGAGCAGCAGGGAGTTTCCCGTGAAGCAGGCGAGCGAGGCGAGCATCCACGCCCCGCCCCGGGCGTGCGATGACCCCGGGGCGGGGCTCATCTCGCGGCGGGCGGCCGCAGGGGTAACCCGCGGGCGGATCCGGGGGGAGGTGGCATCGGATTACCCTGCTCCGTTCGCGATCGCACCGGGCTAGCGGCCTCCCGGGACGGTGCGGGTGGACTCGAAGGGCCGCAGCGGGAGAATCTCCGGTTCGACCCCCGTGTACTGGGGGTTGCGGGTGCCGCGGCGGGCGTTGTTTTCCCGGAGGTGGCCGGCGAGCAACGCACCGAGGCGCGCGGTGTCGCCGGGCCGAGTGGCCGCGAGATCCCGGGTTTCGCCGGGATCGGCGCGGAGGTCGTAGAGCTCCCGGCGGCCGTCCTCGTGGAATTCGATCAGTTTCAAGTCGCCTGCCCGCACCGCCGACGCCGGCCGCGCGCCATGCATGTTGTAGTGCGGGTAGTGCCAGAAAAGCGGGCGGCCGGCCGGGGGCTCCCCCGTGCCGTGCAGCAGGGGCGAAAGGTCCTGGCCGTCGAGCGTGACGCCGGCGGGGGCCGGGGTCGCGGTCAGCGCGAGCAGGGTGGGAAACAGGTCGGCGCCGTGCACCGGGGTGGACAGGGTCCGCCCACCGTGGCGGCCTTCCGGCAGGCGCACGATAAGGGGGACGCGGATGCCTCCCTCGTACAGCGTGCCCTTGGTCTCCCGCAAGGGGCCGTTGGAGCTCCACCACTTCACCCCGCCGTTGTCGGAGGTGAACACGAGGATCGTGCGTTCCAGCAGGCCTTCCCCCTGCAGGAATTGCCGGAGCCGGCCGACCGAGGCGTCGAGGTCCTCGATCATCGCCGCGTACTCCGGCACGAGACCCCAGGGGGCAGGACCGCGGGGGGGGTAGCGGCGGATGGTTTCGGGCTTGGCGTCGACCGGCCGGTGGACCGCGTAGTGGCTCAGGTAGAGGAAGAAGGGTTTTCCGCCGCGGCTGGCGATGAAGCGCTCGGCCTCGGCCTGCACGCGGTCGGTCAGGTACTCGCCGGCCGGCACGGGCGGGAGACCGATGCCGTAGTCCGGGCCGAACATCGATTTCTGGCTGCCCAGCTGATTGCCGGAGAAGTTCACGTCGAAACCCTGGTCCTCGGCGAGGGCGCCCTTCGCACCCAAGTGCCATTTGCCGATGCTGCCCGTGGCGTAGCCGGCGGCGCGGAAGGCCTCGGCCAGGGTGACCTCCGCGAGCGGAAGGCGGGTGGGGTTCGGCGGGGGCAACAGCCGTCGGCCGGTGTTCCACTTGATGCCGGCGTCGCCGATGGCGTCGACCACGCCGGTGCGCACGGGCCAGCGGCCGGTCAACAGGCCGGCCCGGGCGGGGGAGCAGACCGGCGCGGCGGCATAGGCCTCGGTGAAGCGCAGGCCCTCGCGAGCCAGGGCATCGAGGTGGGGGGTCCGCACGTGCGGGTTGCCTTGGCAGGCCAGGTCGCCCCAACCGAGATCGTCGGCAAGGATGAGCACGACGTTGAGGCGAGCAGGGGCGGCGGCGCGCCCGGGCGACACGGGCGCCAGCAGCAGGGCCCCGAGCAGGGGGATCCGGAAGAGGGAAGGGGGCATCGGGATCGGGCGAGGATGGCCGATCCGCGCCCGGGCGAAAGCCCGGGCCGGTGGTCCGGTTTAAGGACCGGCGGTTACGGGTTGGCCGCCGGTCGCTGGTGCCGAAGCTGGGACCGTCCCGATGCGTCTCCTGCTTGCCGCCCTGCTCGCCGCCGCGCCCCTGGCGGCCCGGACCAGCTTCGTGCTGGTGATGGCCGATGACCAGGGTTGGGGCGACGTCGGCTTCAACGGCCATCCCCACCTGCGCACGCCGGAACTGGATGCGATGGCGCGCGCGGGGGTCCGGCTGGACCGCTTCTACGCGGCGGCGCCGGTCTGCTCACCGACGCGCGGTTCGTGCCTTACCGGGCGCCATCCGAGCCGTTATGGGATCAACTGGGCCGCGGAGGGCCGGTTGCCCGCGGGGGAGGTCACGCTCGCGGAGGCGCTCCGCGGAGCCGGTTATCGCACGGGCCATTTCGGCAAGTGGCATCTGGGACAGCTGAGCCGGACGCTCCAACAGGGCCGGAAGAACAAGGTCGACGCGGCCAAATACGCGCCCCCGTGGGAGCACGGCTTCGAGGTCTGCTTTTCCACCGAGGCGAGCGTTCCGACTTTCAATCCCTACTATTACACCGACGCCACCCAGCGCGTGGAGCCCATCCTGCGCCAGGACGCCGAGTCCGTCGGCCGCGAGCACCGCTGGTCCGAGAGTTACTGGACCGGTCCCGGCCGGCTGGTGGATGAGCCCTTGGCGGGCGACGACTCCGCGCTGATCATGGATCGCGCGTTGGACTTCATCCGGCAGGCGGAGGGACGTCCTTTCCTCGCCTGCATCTGGTTCCACGCCCCCCACACGCCGGTCGCCGCGGGCCGCGCCGACCGCCAGCCCTATGCGGCGCTTCCCGTGGAGCAGCAGCACTTTCTCGGATCAATCACGGCGCTGGACAGGCAGGTCGGTCGGTTGCGGGCGGAACTGCGCCGGCTCGGTCTAGCCGAGGACACCGTGGTCTTCTACTGCAGCGACAACGGCCCCAGCTACATTCACCAGCACGGCAGCGCCGGGCCGTTCCGCGGTCTCAAGGGGAGTCTGCTCGAAGGGGGCGTGCGGGTTCCCGCCCTCGTCGAGTGGCCCCGGGGACTGCCCGGTGGTCGGGTGGTGTCGGCCCCGCTCGTCACGTCCGACCTCTACCCCACGCTGTTGGCGATCGCCGGGGTGCGCGTGCCGGGGCAGCCGATCCTCGATGGCGCTGACATTCGCGCGATCCTGGCGGGGGCGCAGGCGGCGCGTGGGAGCCCGGTCTTCTTCCATTCCCCGCTGAAGAACGAGGGAGATCCCTGGGCCAAGCCGGGTACCTTCCAGGCGGCGGTGCAGACCGACCAGCGCAAGCTGATCACGGTCGACTCCGGAAAGACCTGGACGCTGCACGACCTCGCCGCCGATCCCCGGGAGGAACGCGATCTTTCGGCGCAGTTTCCGGCGGAGGCCGCGCGCCTCCGGGAGTCCCTCCTGGCGTGGCGGCGCGGTTGCGAGGCCTCGGCCGGCGGTGCGGATTACCGCTGAGGAGGGGGCGCCGGTTCGGCGACGGAACCGCCGGGAATAAAGTCGGGCACCACCATCCGGGCCGCGGAGGGCATCGGTTCTCCCGCCACGAGCCGGTTGAGCAGCCTGACCAGCGTGCGGGCGATCGCCGCCGGATCCACGCGGTAGCGCGCCGGCTCCGGGTAGAGGTCGGCGAGGAAAGGGTCGTCGAGCCGGCTGAGGAGCGAGCAATCGCCGGGAACGGAAGTTCCCAAGGTTGCGAGGGTGCTGGCGACGGTCAGATACTGGTTCGGCGTCTCACAGACGATCGCCGTGGGCGGGACGGCCGTGCGGCGAACGCGGAGGACCGCCGCCGCGAGCGGGGCCGGCTCCCCTTCGAAGGGAATCCGGGTGATGAGGCCGGGGCCCGCCGCCGTCCGGAATCCCTCCCGGAAGCCGGTCTCGCCCTCGACCAAGCCCGGCAGGCGCTGGCGGGAGCTCACGAGCGCGACGTGGCGGTGGCCAAGGCGGGCGAGACGCTGCGCCGCATGGCGGCAGGCGGCCCGGTGATCGACGTCCAGGGAGGGCAGCTTCACCCCGGCGTAGGTGTGGCCGGAGACCAGTGCAGGGATCGCCCGGTCGGCGAACCACTCCTGCGCCACCCGGCTGGAGCGAAAGAGAACCCACGCCGCGCAGCCCGCGGGTTGCACGAGCCGGTCAAGGTGCGCCTCGGCCCCGGGTTGAAAGTAACTGGCGCCGTGGTGGCGCTGCAGGCTCCAGCCCCGTGCGGCCGCCGCCTCGCGGAGCCGGTCCACCAGGAACGCGAAGTAGGGTCGCCGGACCTCGAGAGGCTCGGGCGAGAGCAGGCCGATCACCACCTGACGCGTGGCGGCGGGAACCCGTCGTTGCCGGCGGTGGATGCGGTACCCGCGGCTCGCCACGCCGCGGATCACGTCCTGGGCCGCCAGGATGCCGAGGGCCGTGCGGAGCGTGCCCCGGCTGATGCGGAGTTCCGCCGCGAGCCGGCGTTCGCCAGGGAGCCAGTCCCGCCAACGGCCCCGCTGCAGGTGTTCGCGGAGGATTGCCGCCGCCTGCTGGGGCAGGCTTTGGCGCTGGGGCAAGCGCGGCGCTTCCGCTCCCGGTACAATCTTTGGTCCGGTCGAATTCCGTTGAGGCACTTCTCCGGGGTGCGGCACGGTCGACCGGCCGGCAAGCTCCAAGCTGCCCCCGCTTGCCGGTCAACCCCATCCCATCATGCCGCTCCGTCCCCACCCCGTCCGCCTGCTCCTGTTCGTCGTCGGCGCCGCCCGCGTCACCGCGGCCGAGGGTCCCGCCGCCCGGCCGGCCGGCGAGGCGGTGGTGCTTTCCGCCTTCGAGGTCACCAGCACCGCGGGCCTCGGCTACCGCTCCACCAACGCCGCTTCCGGCACCAAGAGCGCGCGGCCCCTCATCGACATTCCCGCCAGCGTCGCCCTCGTCACGCGGGACTTCATCGACGACATGATGTCGCGGCAGACGATCGGCGACATCCTCAAGTATGCGGTCGCGGGGGCCCCGCCCTCGACCAACCGCAACAACTTCCTGCAGCTCCGCGGCCAGCGGTTCGAGTCGCCCTGGCAGGACGGCGTCCGCGTCAGCAACTCCCCCAATGAGCTCTCGGTCGTCGACAGCATCGAGGTGCTCAAGGGCGTGAACTCGGTGCTTTACGGCTCCCGCGTGCCGGCGGGCGGCCTCGTCAACCGCATCACGAAGAAGCCGGAGACGACGGCGCGCCACTCCCTCAAGGCCCAGTTCGGCAGTTACGATTTCCAGCGCGCCGAGCTGGATTCCACCGGCGCGCTCGGCGGCGGCAAGGCCTTCGCCTACCGGCTCGTGGGGGCCTGGCAGAACGACCCGGGTTACCGGAATCCACAGGACCAGGAGGCCATCGCACCCATGCTGCAGTACAGCTCCGGCGGCACCACCGTGCGGTACCAGTACATCTGGTCCGAGACGATGACCGCCGGCGAGTTTCCCGGTGGTATCGCCAAGGCGGACGGTTCCGTCTTCCTCGGCGGCGGCCGCCGCACCGACTACAAGGCCCCGTGGTCGTTCACCCGCAAGGAGACCGGCCAGCAGGTGATGACGTGGCTGCAGCGCGTCGGCGACTGGGAGTCGCGGATCGTCTACCTCGCGGAACGGACGGAGCGCGATGACGAGGAGCACCGCCGCCAGGGCGCCGCCAATCTGGTCACCAACCTCTCCCCGCAGCGCTACTTCGGCCAGACCGAGCTGCGACGCTTCGATTCCATCCAGCAGGACATCGCCGGCGCCTACACGCTGGGCGGGGTGCGCGTCGCCACCAATCTGGGCTGGTCCCGCAACCGCGAGATGCTCAACCAGGACCGTCAGGAGGTCGACCTGGCCACGGGCCGCGCCATCGGCGCCTACAGCCGGGCGACCGTGGCCACCCCGGCCCAGGGGCAGCTGAACATCATCAATCCCAACCTCGCCAACGTCCGTCGCCCCGGGGATCCCGACCGCATCATCCTCGGGCGCTTCGCGGACACCCGCACGGTCGTCACCGGCACCACGGTCTATGCGACGCAGTCCTTCGACCTCGTGCCCCGGACGCTGAACCTGACGCTTGGGGCCAGCCGCGCCGCCGAGTCCTCCAGCGTCCACGACCTTCCCGACGCGTCCCAACGGGAAGCGCGGCGCACCGATTCCTCCGACAAGCTGGTCTACTCCGCGGGCGCCGTCTGGAGCCTCACGCCGAAGGTGAAGCTCTTCGCGCAGACCGGCACCACGTTTTCCCCCAATCAGGCCAACGCCAGCACGCCCGCCGGCCTCCGGCCTCCGCCCGTCACCGGCAAGTCCGTCGAGGCGGGCCTCAAGTTCAACCTCCTCGAGGACCGCCTCTGGGGCGGCCTCACCCTCTACCAGCTCGATCTGCAGGGGTTCGCCACCTTCAACTCGACGATCAACGCCTTCGTCGTCACCGATACGTCCAACCGCGGCGCCGAGCTCGACCTGTGGTACGAGCCGGTGCGCGGCCTGCAGCTGATCGGGACGGTCTTCACGGCCCAGGTCGAGGGACCGAATGGCGCCCGCGTGAACCAGTCTTTCCGCCAAGCCTCCAGCCTCTGGGCCAAGTACACCGTCAGTCGCGGCCCCTTCAAGGGGCTCTTCCTGGCCGGGGGATTTTTCCATCGCGGGACCCTCTACTACTCGACGGGCGTCGACGCCCCGGGCTACACGACCGTCGACCTCTCCGTGGGCTACGCCAGCGCGCGTTGGACCGCGGCACTTCAGGCACGCAACGTCACCGATGAGCTGTATAACATCGGCTCCACGGGTGCGAACAACATCGAGCCGAGCGCGCCGCCCACCGTCCAGTTCACGTTCGGTTTCCGTTTCTGATCCGCATGCCCGAGGCATCTTGCCGCGCTTCCCCGGCGCGCCGGGCGCGCACGGGTGCGGCGGCCGCGCCCGTGAATCCTTTCCGCCCGCGATAGCATGCGCCTGTTCGCCCGTGAAGCTGCGGGGTTGCTGCTGTTCGCGCTGGTGGCAACGGGGCCGGCGCCAGCGGCGACCACGTTCCTCGTGCCGGAGCCGGGGCCCGCCGTCGTGACGGGCAGCGTGGTGGCGCGCGATGGCCGTGGGCACATCCTGCTCCTGGCGGTGGCCGGGGATTCGTGGAGCGCGACGCTTCCGGGAATGCCGGACCGTCACTTCAGGGGTGACCCGGGAGAGCAGGCCCTGCGGCCGGCCGGGCTGGCGGATGGCTTCGCGTTTCCGGTGGTCCGGGACGGTGAGTGGATCGCGGTCCGCCGCCTCGGTGCGGCGGGTGCCCCGGTCAGTGTGCCGGCGCCTGCGGCGGGTCTGCGGGAACCGGTGGGCGGGGCGGGCGAGGGCGGATTCCATGTGGCGGCCCGCTCCGGGGCGGGCCTGCGGCTCTGGGCATTACGATCGGGGGCCGACGGCTGGAGGGAGTTGCCGGCTCCGCCGTTGGATCCCGCCGGTCGGACGCTGGCTTTGCTCTCCCGCCGAGACGCGCTCCACCTGTTTGCCGTGGTGGGGGATGAGGTGCGCCTCCACCGCTGGGTTGGAGGCAAATGGGAACCGCCGGTGCCGGTGCCTCCTGGGGTGGGGGAGGCGTTGCTGCCGTTCTCGCTCGGGCCCGCCCAACTCGGTCTCGCCGGAGCCGGGGACGCGGGTGCGATCTGGGCCTGGCACGGGGTCACGCGCGCGTGGGCCCGGCTCCCCCTCCCGCCGGGGATGGCGGCGGCGGGGTTGGCGGCGGAGCCGGATGGTCGGGGGGCGCTGCTGGCCGCGACGCCAACCCCGGCCGGACCCCGCTGGGGCCTGTTGACGGTCGCCCCCCGGCAGCCCGCCTTCGGGGCGGCCAACTACGCCGCGTTGGCCGCCTACCTCGTCGGCATCATGGGTGTGGGGATTTACTTCATGCGCCGGGCGCGGGACGCGCGGAGTTACTTCCTCGGGGGTGGCCGCATCCCGTGGTGGGCCGCCGGCATCAGCGTCTATGCCACCACGCTGAGCTCGATCACGGTGATGACGATGCCGGCGAAGTCCTTCGCCACGGACTGGACCTTCCTGCTCGCTCCCGCGACGATCCTGCTGCTGGCCCCGGTCGTCATCCGCTTCTACCTTCCCTTCTTCCGGCGGCTGCAGGTCGCGAGCGCCTATGAGTATTTGGAGCGCCGGTTTCACCCCGGCCTGCGCGCCTACGCCAGCCTCGTCTTCGTGTGCTTCCAGCTCGGCCGCGTGGCGATCGTCACCTACCTGCCCTCGCTCGCCCTCGCGACCGTGTGCGGGTTCGACCTCGTCGCCTGCATCCTGGTGATCGGTGGCCTGTGCACCCTCTACACCGTGCTCGGAGGCATCGAGGGGTCGATCTGGACCAGCGTGCTGCAGGCCGGCGTGATGTGCGGGGCGGCCGTCTGCTGCCTCGCCTTCCTTTTCGGGGGCGCCGGGGGCAGTCCGGCGGCCCTCGCGTCCGAGGCGCTTGCGGACGGCAAGCTGCGGCTGGTGGATTTCTCGTGGGGCGTCGCGCACGCCTCCACTTGGATCATCGTGCTCGGGAACCTCCTCAACAACCTCGTTCCCTACACCTCCGACCAGTCGGTGATCCAGCGCTACCTGACCACGACCGACGAGGCGCAGGCACGGCGTGCGATCTGGCTCAATGGCCTGATTTCCTTCCCGTCCGCGATGCTCTACTTCGCGATCGGCACGGGCCTTTACCTCTTCTTCAAGCATCATCCCGCGGCGCTCCACCCATCGGTGATCGGCGATTCGATCCTGCCGTTCTTCATCGCGGAGCACCTCCCGGCAGGCGTGGCCGGGCTGGTCGTGGCGGGGATCTTTGCCGCGGCCCAGTCCAACGTCTCCAGCGACCTCAACAGCGGGGCCACGGCCCTCGTGACCGACTTCGTCGAGCGCGGCCGCCCCGGCCTCTCGGCGGCCGCCCGCCTGCGCTGGGCCCGCGGAGTGACGGCGGGGCTCGGGGTTGCCACGACCGGCCTCGCCCTGCTGATGACCACCCGGGAGGTCGGTTCCTTCCTCGACACCTACATCGCGCTGGTGGGGCTGATGGGCACCGGCCTGGCGGCCCTCTTCGCGCTCGGCATCTTCACGGTCCGGGCCAACGCCGCCGGGGCCGCCGCCGGCGTGCTGGTCAGCGCCGCCGCCCTCCTCGTCGTCCGGCAGGCCACGCCGCTGCACTTCTTCGGGTATGGCATCGTCGGCTTCGGCAGCTGCTTTCTGACGGCGCTCGCCGTGAGCGCCGCCACCGGCGGCTGCCGCTCCCGCCTCGACGGACTCACCCTTTGGACCATGCGACCCGCGACGCCGCCGGCACCGTGAACTCCCGCCCCAACATCCTGCTCATCCTCACCGACCAGCAGCGCACGGACTCCCTGGGCTGCTATGGGGGCCGGCACGTGCCCACGCCGCGGATCGACGGGCTCGCCCGCGAGGGCGTGCTTTTCGATCGCTGCTACGTCAACAACCCGGTCTGCACCCCCAGCCGGGCCTGCCTTTGGACGGGCAAGACGGTGCACGGCCATGGCGTGCACAACCTCCACGATGTGTTGCCGGCCAGCGAGCACCTGTTTCCCGAGCGACTCCGCGGACTGGGGTACCGGACGGCGCTCTTCGGGAAGCTCCACGTCAGCGCGCGGATCGTGGACCAGAACGAGCGGCATCCGCACGAGGGCCTCGACGTCTGCGAGAACGCCCTGTCGCCGTACAACCACGATTGCCGGTTCCACGCTTACCGCGACTGGCTCCGGGAACGGGCCCCGGCGTTCCTCGCGCGCCTGCAGCGGGAGGGCACGGGGATCGGCCACGTTCCCGCGGAGCTGCATTTCTCCACCTGGGTGGCCGAGCGGGCCGGCGCCTTCATCACCGGCACCGCCGGGCGGCAACCTTTCTTCTGCTGCGCCAGCTTCGTCGACCCGCACGACCCGTTCGACGATCATCCGCCCGGCTGGGCCGAGCAGGTGCAGCTGGGGGCGTTGGAAACCGTGGCCCGCGGCGGCTCCGACCCGCGTCCGGAGGGCGTGCGCCGCGAGGAGGAGGCCGGCGTGCTGGGCGCCCTGGCCGACTACAGTGACGAGGAGGTGCGCCGCATGCGGCGGAGCTACTACGCGTCCGTGGGGTTCCTCGACGCGTGCGTCGGCCGGCTCCTCGATGCCCTTGCGGCGTCCGGGGCGGCGGGGGACACCCTGGTCGTGTTCGCCAGCGACCACGGGGAGATGCTCGGGGAGCGGCGCCTGCTGGGGAAGGGAGCCTACTTCTACGAGCCCTGCGCGCGCGTGCCGCTCATCCTGCGGCGCCCCGGAGGGGTCGGCGCCGGCACGCGTTGCTCGGCGCTGGTCCAGCTCCACGACCTCGCGGCGACGGTCTTGGCCGAGGCGGGTGATGACGTCGGCTGGCGCGCGACCCACCTGCCCGAGGCGGTCCCCCTGCAGGATGGCACCGGGCATCCGGCCGCGTTCGCGGTTTACCGGAACAGCTGCATCAATCGCCGGAAGGTTTTCTGGGACCCGCCGATCGACTGCAGCATGATCCGGCGCGGCGATCACAAGTTGACGGTCTACCATCGCGGCGCGCCCGGCCCCGGCGACGAGGGTGAGCTCTATGACCTCGGGGCGGATCCGGGCGAGAGCCGCAACCTCTGGGCCGTCCCGGCGGCCGCCGGGGTGCGGGCGGAACTGCTGGCGATGCTCGGAGGCTGGTTGCGGGAGCAGGAACGCCTGGGTGCCGGCGGCCGCGGCGGACACCGGTTCCCGCCGCCGAAGAACTGGCTGCCCAACAACCCCATCCGTCTGGCCCGTTGAAAGCGTCTGCACCCACGCCGTCCCGGCGGTCCTTCCTGCGCGGCACTGCGGCGGCTGCGGCGACCGCGCTGGCCGGCCGCGCGGCCGGGGCCGCGCCCACGGAGCGTCCGGACATCCTGATCGTGGCTGCCGACGACCTCGGCTTCGCCGACCTTGGATGCTACGGCTCCGAGATCCACACCCCGAACCTCGACCGGCTGGCGGCCAGCGGGGTCCGCTTCGCCCAAGGTTACGCCTTCCCGCGCTGCTGTCCGTCGCGCGCCGCGCTCCTCACGGGACGCACGCCCCACGAGGCCGGACTCGGGTTCATGGTCACGCACGACCATCCGCCGCGGGCGAACCCACCCGCCTATCAGGGCTTCCTCCGCGCGGGAGTGCCGACCGTGGCGGAACGCCTGCGCGCGGCCGGTTACCGGACCTGCCTCTCCGGGAAGTGGCACGTGGGCGAGCAACGCCCCCACTGGCCCTGCGACCGCGGGTTCGAGTCGAGCTTCGGCCTGCTCGGTGGCGCGGCCAGCTACTTCGACCCCTCGGGCAGCCGCGCGCAGAGCCGGCGCCGCCGGCTCTTTCGCGACGACCGGGAGATCGCCGTGGAACCTGGGCGCGACTTCTACTTCACCGACGAGATCGCCCGTGCCGCCGTCAGCCAGATCGAGGCCGGCGCCAACGACGGGCGGCCGCTCTTCCTCTACGTCGCCTTCACCGCCCCGCACTGGCCGCTGCACGCGCGGCCGGAGGACATCGGCCTCTACCGCAACCGCTACCGCGCCGGCTGGGACGAGGTGCGCGCCCAACGCCACCGCCGCCAAGTGCGCCTCGGCCTCGTCGACCCGGCTTGGGGTATCGCCCCCCGTGATCCCGGGGTGCCGGCCTGGTCCGCCGTTTCCCATTCGGAGGAGCACGCGCACCGGATGGCCGTCTATGCCGCGCAGGTGCACCGGCTCGACCACCAGTTGGGCCGCGTGCTCGAGGCCCTCACGCGGGCCGGGCGTCGCGACCGCACGCTGATCCTCTTCGTCTCCGACAATGGCGGCGACCCTTCGCTGCCGCCGGTCACGGACCCGTCCCTGCAGCGTTACGACGCGGCCCTGCTGGGCGGACCGCTTTCCTACACCGGGTACGGCCCCGGCTGGGCGCAGGTGAGCAACACGCCGTTTCGGCGCCACAAGCGATTCGCGCACGAGGGTGGAATTTCGATCCCGCTGCTGGTGAACGGCCCCGGGTTCATGCCCGGTCGCGACTGGCGGCGGGATCCCGCGACGGTGCTCGACGTCGTGCCGACGTGCCTGGCCGCGGCGGGGATCAGCCCGGCGCGCGGTGATGGCTTGGCCGGGCGCGACCTGCGGACCACGGCGACCGCGGCGGAGCCGTTCACCTGCGGGTGGGAGCACATGGGCAACCGCGCCTACCGCGAGGGGAACCACAAGCTGGTGGCCGCCGACGGGGAACCGTGGGAACTGTACGACCTCGGCCGGGACCGCGGGGAGGGAAACAACCTGGCGGAGCGGGAGCCGGCGCGGCTCAAGGGGCTCGTTGCCGCCTACGACCAGTGGGCGCGCCGCACGGGAGTCCTGCCTTGGCCGGTTGCGCTCGACGGCAGCTTCGGCTAGCCCCCCGCCATGCTTCCCCGCGCATTCCGTGGTCTGCTGCTCCTCACCGGTCTCGTGCTTCGCGCGGCGGCGGCTCAGCCGGCCTTGGCCCCGGAGCAGGCGGAAGCCCTGCGTGAGGTCTGGCGGCGCGGCATCGCCGAGGGTCAGGTGCCGGGAGGGGTGATGCTCGTGGCCCGCCGCGGCGAGGTCCTCTTCCGCGAGGCCTTCGGCGTCGCGGACCTCGCCCGGGGGACGCCCTTCGCCGTCGATGCCCCGTGCCGGATCGCTTCCGTGACGAAGCCCTTCACGGCCGCGCTGCTCGGTTTGCTTGTCGCCGAGGGCCGGCTCGCTTGGGACGATCCGCTCGACCGGCACCTGCCGGTGTTCCGCGGGGTGCGGATCGCGGGCGGGGCGCCCGCCGCGCGCGTCCCGCGCGTGCGCGAGCTGCTGGCGCACACCGCCGGATTCGCGGGCCAGTCCGCCCGGGGAGAGGAGCGCTGGAGGATCCGCACCGACGGCACCTTGGCCGCGGCGGTCGACGACCTCGCGCGGGCCGGTCTCGCGGCGGAGCCTGGAACCCGCTACGCCTACTCGGGGCTGGGTTATCTGGTGGCCGGGCGGGTGGCGGAGGTCGTCGCCGGCGAGGAATTCTCCGCCCTGCTGGCCCGGCGGCTCCTCGGTCCCCTCGGGGTCCCGGAAGTCGCGTTCCCCCCGGGACTCGCTCCCGCGCGCGGCGCCCGGCTGCCCACGTTCTACGACCGGAGCAGCGGGTCCCTCGTGCCCGACCGCTCCGGTCCCGCCTTTGCCTTCCCCAACCCCGGCGGCGGACTGGTCGCGAACGTCGACGAGGTTGCCGCCCTGTTGCAGCTGCATCTGGACGACGGTCGCGCCGGGGGACGCGTCCTCCTGCCGGCCGCGGTGCTGGCGGAGTTGCAGACGGTTCAGCCGGGGACGGCCCGCGACGGCTACGCGCTCGGTTTCAACGTGGTCCGTGCGGGGCCGGAGGGCAGGGGGGTGCGGCTGCGCCACAACGGCGCTTCGGGCACCCTCGCCCTTTTCGACCGCGAGCGGCAGACCCTGATTGTCGCGCTCACCCAAGTGCCCACCAAGCAGCGCCCGGCCTTTACCCGCAGCCTGGATTTGGCGATCGATGGGTTGCTGGCGGCGCCCTGACGCCGCACGGTCCCGAATTGGAACCGGGCAGCGGGGATTCCGGTTCGACGGGGCGCGGTCTCAGCGTAAGCTCCGTTCCACCCCGATGAAGTTACCCGCGTTCCTGGCCCTGTTGGCCCTTGCGTTCCCGGTCGTTGCCCAGCCGCGGCCGAACATCCTGCTGCTCGTTTCGGAGGATAATGGCCCCGAGCTGGGTTGCTACGGTGATCCGTCTGCGCGCACGCCGCGGCTCGACCGCCTGGCTTCCGAGGGAATCCGGTTCAACCGCGCCTTCGTCGCCCAGGCGGGCTGCAGCCAGTCGCGGGCGAGTTTCCTCACCGGCCTGTATCCGCACCAGCACGGTCAGATCGGTCTGGCGACCTGGGGCTACCGGCTCTACCGCGAGGATACTCCGAACCTGCCCCGCCAACTGAAGGGCGCGGGGTATCGGACGGGCATCATCGGCAAGCTCCACGTCAACCCCGAGGCTGCCTTCCCGTTCGACTTTCGGGAGCAGCCGACGGCCAACTTCCAGCGCCGTAACCTTCGTGACTACGCGCGCCACGCCGAGTCCTTCTTCCGGGGCGGCGACCAACCTTTCTTCCTGAGCATCAACTTCCCTGACGCGCACGATCCGTGGCTGCGGCAGGTCGACGGCCTGCCGGCGGTGCCGCAGACTGGTCGTGACGTCCGGCCCCTGCCGTACTTCGGGATCGATCCTCCGGGAATGCGGGAGATGGTGGCAGACTATTACAATTCCCTGGCGCGGTTGGACACGCTCATCGGGGACGTGCTCGACGCGCTGGAGCGGACGGGCAAGGCCCGCGAGACCGTGGTGATTTACCTCGGGGACCACGGGGCCGATTTCCTGCGGGGCAAACGGACCTGCTACGAGGGGGGCGTGCGCATCCCGCTGCTCGTGCGCTGGCCGGGCCGGATCGCGCCCCAAGTGCGGGAGGAGTTGGTCTCCACGGTGGACCTGCTGCCCACCCTGCTTGCGGCCGCGGGGGCGCCGGCGGTGCCGGGGCTCGCGGGCCGGCCCCTCCAGCCGCTCTTCGCGCCCGGGCCGGTGGCCTGGCGGGGGCACCTGTTCACCGAGTGGCACACCCATGCGGCGGCAGCCAACTACCACCCGCAGCGTGCGGTGCGCGACGACCGGTACAAGCTGATCGAGAACCTGCTGCCCGGCGTCGTGAACCCCGATTACGCGGATACGATCCGCAAGCTGGAGGCGGACGCGGTCGAGCGGGGGGAGACCGGCTTCGCCGGGGGCATCCAGCGGGCGGTGGACGCGGCGCCGTCCGACGTCCGGGCCGGCTACGCGCTGATGCGGCAGCCGCCGCGCTATGAATTGTACGACCTGCGCACGGATCCGCACGAGTTCCGCAATCTCGCCGACTCCCCGGCGCATGGCGCTGTCCTCCGCGAGCTGGTGGCGGCGCTCGACGCGTGGAGGCGCGCGAGCGGCGATCCCCTGCTGGAGCCCGAAAACCTGCGCCGATTGACGGCCGAGGTCACCGCCGTGCGTTCCAAGGCGGCGGGACGCGAGCTGCACTGGGGTTATCCGGATTATTTCTTCGGTCGCGAGCCGTCTCCGGCCGCCGCGGCAACCGTGCCCGCCCCGCGGAAGAAGAAGCGCTCCCTGCCACCTCCCTGAGACCATGCCGCGAATGCTCCTCCGCTGCCTGTTCGTCGCCGTCCTGCCGCTGCTGGCCCCCGCCGCCGCGCCCACTCGGCCCAACGTCCTCCTCATCGCCCTCGACGACCTCAACGACTGGGTCGGCTACCTCGGCGGCCACCCCGACGTGCGCACCCCGCACCTCGATGCGCTGGCGCGGCGGGGCCTCGCGTTCACCAACGCCCACGTCGCCGCGCCGGTCTGCAACCCGTCGCGGGTTACGCTGATGACGGGCCGGCAGCCGAGTTCCACCGGCATCTACGGCAACGACGTGCGCTGGCACGAGGCGCTGCCCGGCGTGAACTCGCTGCCCGCGCACTTCAAGGCGCACGGCTACCACGTCGCCGGTGGCGGCAAGGTCAACCACCACACCCCGGGCTTCAACCGGCGCGACGACTGGCACGCCTACTTCGACCAGGTCTTCGACAGCCACTACCAGGCGCGGCTGGCGCGCGGGGAGGACGTGCGCGCCTTCGCCTGGCCGGAGGGATTCCCGCTCAACGGGATTCCGGAGGTGCGCGCCCTCGGCCGCCCGCCGCAGAACGCGAACGAGTTCGACTGGGGCCCGTGGGACGCCGGCGACGGCGAGATGGGCGACGGCCGGCTCGCCGCCTGGGTCGCCGACTTCCTGGCCCGGCCTCCCGCGCAGCCGTTCTTCCTCGCGGCCGGGATCTACCGCCCGCACCTGCCCTGGTACGCCCCGCGGAAGTACTTTGAGATGTATCCGGCCGACCGGATCACGCTGCCACCGGTCAAGGAGGACGACCTCGACGACGTGCCGGCGGGCGGCCAGCGGATGGCGGCGGATCGCCGCGAGGACCTCGAGCTCATCCGGCGGACCGGCAAGTACCGCGAGGTCCTGCAGGCCTACCTCGCCAACATTTCCTACGGCGACGCGCTGGTCGGCCAACTCCTCGCGGCGCTCGACGCCAGCCCCGCCGCGGCGAACACGGTCGTCGTGCTCTGGTCGGACCACGGCTGGCACCTCGGCGAGAAGAACCACCTGCACAAGTTCACCCTCTGGGAGC
>JBMTAG010000076.1:0-17360 GCA_049428505.1 Opitutaceae bacterium
AGGTGGGTGACGCGCTGCTTCGACTCCGCGTTGCGCACCGCCATCGCGTACGCCGCCGGCTCGCCGATCAACACCACCTTCTTCCGCCCGCGGGTGATCGCGGTGTAAAGCAGGTTGCGCTGCAGCATCATGAAGTGCGCCTTGAGCAGCGGCACCACCACGAGCGGGTACTCGCTGCCCTGCGATTTGTGGATGCTGATCGCGTACGCGAGGGCGAGGTCACCGGTCTCGCCCCGCTCAAACCGGTGCCGCTCGCCGTCGAACTCCGCCTCCAGGGCCCCCGCCTCGGCGTCGATCGCCACCACGGTGCCGATGTCGCCGTTGAAGAGCCCCTTGTCGTAGTTGTTGCGCAGCTGGATCACCTTGTCCCCGGGCCGGTATTCGCCGGAGGGGAAGCGCAGGCCGCGGGCGGCGCCGTTGAGGGCCTCCTGCAGGCGCAGGTTCAGGTTGCCGACGCCGGCGGTCCCCTTGTGCATCGGGGCGAGGAGCTGCACATCCGCGGCGGGCCGGAACCACGCCCAGTGCCGCGGCACGTACTCGGTGCATAGCTCGACCACCTTGCGCACGCAGTCCTCCTGATCGGTGGCGGTCACAAACGTCAGGTCCGCCCAGACCGGGATCTCGGCCACCGACGCCACCGCGGGCGGCAGGGCGGGATCGCCGCCGTTGATCGCGTGGGCGGTGGTCACGATGCGGCTCTGGCCCTGTTGGCGGTAGATGACGGCGAGGCGCGTGACGGGGACGGCTTCCGTGGCGATGAGATCCTTGAGCACGTTGCCGGCGCCCACGCTGGGGAGCTGGTCGGTGTCGCCCACCAGCAGCAGGTGGGCGCGCGAGGGGACGGCGGCCAGGAGGGCCGCGGCGAGGCGCGAATCGAGCATCGAGGCCTCGTCGACCACGAGGAAGTCGGTGGCGAGGGGCTTGTGCTCGTTGGCGTCGAAGCCGCCCTTGCTCGCGTCGAACTTGAGCAGGCGGTGGAGGGTGGACGCGAAGCCGCCGGTCGTCTCGGCGAGGCGCTGGGCGGCGCGGCCGGTGGGGGCGGCGAGGTGGACGCGGGCTTTCTTGGCGCGGAGGATGTCGACCAGGGCGCGGAGGATGGTGGTCTTGCCGGTGCCGGGACCGCCGGTCAGGACGGAGACCTTGCTCGCGAGGGCGGTGCGGACGGCGTCGCGCTGAAGCGGATGGAAGGTGAACCCGGCGCGCTCCTCGGCCCACGTCACCGCGGCGTCGATCCGGATGGCGGGCAGGCCGCTGGGGACGCGGGTGAGCCGCGTGACGGCGCCGGCGATGCGCTGCTCGGCGCGGTCGTGCGCGGGCAACTGGATCATGCCGGAGCCGGGCAAGGGCGGCGAGGTGCCGGGCGGGTCGTGGCGGACGAGGGAGCGGGCGGCGACGAGGGCCTCGATGCGGTCGGCGACGCGGGCGGCGGGGGTTTCGAGCAGCGCGGCGGTGTGGTCGGCGAGTTCGGCGGCGCGGAAGGCGGTGTGGCCCTCCTCCTGCAGCGTCTCGAGGGCGTAGAGGATGCCGGCGTCGAGGCGGGGCGGGGCGTCGTTGGCGAAGCCGAGGTTGATCGCGATGCGGTCGGCGGTGCGGAAGCCGATGCCGTCGATCTCGCGGGCGGCGCGGTAGGGTTCCTCCGAGAGGATGCGGCGGGCGTCGCCGCCGAACTGCCGCACCAGCTTCACGCACTGGGCGGGGGTGACGCCGTAGGTCTGGAGGAAGATGTAGAGGTCGCGCTCGGTGCGTTTGGCGTCCCAGGCCTCCTTGATCGCGGTGGCGCGCTTGCGGCCGATGCCGGGCACGTCGCGGAGGCGGGCGGACTCCTCGCTGAGGACGCGGAGCGTGTCGGTGCCGAAGGCGTCGACGATCTTGTTGGCGTAGACCTTGCCGATGCCGGGGACGAGGCCGCTGCCGAGGTAGCGGCGGATGCCGTGGACGCTGGAGGGCAGCTCGCTGCGGAAGGTGGCGACCTTGAACTGGTCGCCGTGCTGGGCGTGGCGGACCCATTCGCCGCCGAGGTGGAGCGTCTCCCCGCATTCGACGCCCGGGAGGGCGCCGACGACCGTGACCAGCGGGGGCCGGGCGCGGCCGGCGCCGGGGGCGGCCTCGGGGCGCAGCTCCGCGATCGTGTAGTGGGTCTCCTCGTTGAGGAAGATGATGCGCTCGATGACGCCGCTGAGCGTGGCGGGAGGGGAGGGCACGGCGGGACGGCGGCCGGCGCGCGTTCAGCGCCCCGGCGGGGGCGGCCGGTCCTCGGCCCCGAGGGTCGCGGTGAGGTCGCGGATCTCGCGGCCGGCCTTCCCGCCGACGTGGAAGACGAGGAAGCCGTACCAGACGAGGGAGGCCGCGAGGAGGAGGCCCCAGAAGGCGACGAGGACGGGGTTCATGATTGGGCGGGGCGGGTGGTGGGGGCGGAGCGGAGCAGTGAGCCCGCGACCATCCCGAGGGCCGCGAGCGTGAAGGACGAGGCGCCGGCGACCTCCGGGGCGATCGCGAGGCGCTGACCGAGGACCAGGAAGACCAGCGGGCCCACCGCGCCCAGCACGAGCGCGGCGATCGCGCCGGTGGCGTTGGCGCGCGGCCAATAGAGCCCGGCCACAAGCAGCGTGAAGACGCTCGCGAGGTAGATGTTGCCCGTGACCGCCAGGTAGTCCCACGCGTTGCCCGGAAGTTCGTACCAGAGCCCGTAGAACAGCAGGAAGACGGCGATCGCCACCACCAGCGCCCGCGTGAGGCGCAGCTGCGCGGGCGGGGAGAGGGGCCGCTTGAGGCACGGGGCGACGAGGTCGTTGTAGATCACGGTCGCCCAGGTGAGCATGTAACCGCTGTCGGTGGACATCTCGGCCGCCAGCATCGCGGCCACCACCAGCCCGATGAGTCCGGCCGGCAGCACCACACCGAGGAAGTGCGGCATCGCCGTCAGGCTGGTCAGCCCCTCCGGCAGCCCGCCCTGCGCCGCGAACCACACGCAGGCCGCCGCGCCCCAGAGGCCGGGCAGCAGGAAGCGGCCGACGAAATAGAAGGCGGTCCGGCGGTACATCGCCCGCGCGGTGTCCGCGTTGCGCGCCGAGAGCACCCGGCTGATCTGCGTCTGCCACGTCGTCACCACCGCGAGCTGGAACACGAATTGCCAGAGGAGGTAGCCCCAGCCGAAGGAGGATTCGTGGAGCGGGTTGTACGGGTGACCCTTCATTTGCCCGGCGCCCCAGGCCGCCTCAAGTCCCGCGGTAAGCGGCGTCCAGCCGATCTGCCAAAGCACGAGCACCGAGGTGATCACGATGCCCAGTCCCATCACCAGAAACTGCAGGTAATCGGTGACCAGGACCGACAGCATGCCGCCGAGCGCGGTGTAGAGGAGGACCAGTCCGAGCAGGGCGGTCATCGTCCATTCGAGGGCGCCCGGCGGGAGGCCGATGGCGTGGACGAGGAATTCGCCGCCGAGGCGCAGGAAGATGCCCATGTTGAGCAGGCCGCCGAGCACCACGAACAGCCCGGCGAGCCAGCGTACGCGGGGGCTGAAGCGTTTCTCGAACAGCTCCGGGATGGTCATCACCCCCGAGGTGCGCAGCGGTCCGATCACGAACCCGGTGCGGCCGACGAACCACATCACCAGCCACATGATCACGCCGATCGCCGCCCCCGCGAAGCCCTTCTCGTAGCCCAGTTGCGCGGTGTACATGATGGTCACGAGCCCGAGCTCGGTCGCCGCCAGGGAGGCGATGCCGAGGTTCACGTCCATCTCCCGCCCGGCCACCGCGAAGTCCTGCACGCCGCGCACGAAGCGCCGCATCCAGAGCCCCGCGGCGAGGCAGCCGGCGAGGTAGACGAGGATGATCGACCAATCGAGGAGCGTCAGCTTCATGGGGTGGGGTGCGGCAAGGATGGTCCGGCGCGGGGCGGGGAAAAGGCGAAATTGCCCCCGGCTCAGGGGGTGCCGAGGGCCGCCTGCACCTCGGGGAGGCCGGCGAAGACCCGGTCCGCCCCGGCGGCCGTCAGTTCCGCGGCGGCATGGGTGCCGGTGCCCACGGCCCAGCAGGCGAACCCGCCCGCGTGGGCGGCCGCGATGTCGAAGGGGGAATCCCCGATGAGGAGGGTGCTTTCCGCGCGCGCCCCGAGTTGGCCGAGGACGTAGGCCGCGAACTCCGGCCGCGGCTTGAGCCAGGGGGTGTCGCCCGCGCCGAATACCCCGCGCAGGAACGGCGTCACCCCGAGGTGGGCGCAGATGCGCCGCGAGTGTTCGCCGCGCTTGTTGGTGAACGCCGCCAGCACCACCCCGCGGGCGTACTGGGCCTCCAGCAGTTCCCGCGCCCCGGGCAGCAGGCGGACATCCTCCAGCAAAATCGAGTCGGTGTAGGCGACGTGGAGCCGCACGCCCTCCGGCACGAGCTCGGGCGGGAGAAAGTGGCCCATCGCGCGCTCCAGCCCGCCTCCGACCGCCGCGCGCACCTGCGCGAGGGTGGGGGCCGGCCGCCCGAGTTGGGGCAGCACGTGGCAGTAGGAACGGTGGATCGTGGTGAACGCGTCCACCAAGGTGCCGTCCAGGTCGAGCAGCAGAGTGTCGTAGCGGGGCATCGCGGTCGCGGGAGCGTGCCGGCCCCGGGGGCGGAAACGAGGCAAAACCTCGCGGTGCCGCAAAATGGGGTTGGCGCCCGCGGCCGCGGGCCATGGACTCCGCCGCATGCCGGACGCCCCCGCCCTCCCCGCCGCCACCGTGCGGACCGAGGCGGAGGGGGACGTATGCTTCGTCACGGTGGGCGGGGAGTGGAGCATCACCGCGGACCCGCCGGCATGGTCCGGACCCGGGCCGGGTGCGGGCCGGGTCGTCCTCCGCGCGGGGGAGCTCGGCCGCTGGGACAGTTCGCTGCCGTTCTTCCTCGCGGGCGTGCGCCGGGCGTGCCGCGCGGCCGGGCGGCCGTGCGGCGACGCGGATCTGCCGCCGCGGTTGCGCGACCTGCTCGCGCAACTGGAGGCCGTGCAGGCCACGGGGGCGCCGGTGGACCGCGCGGACACCCTGCTGACCGCGGTGGGGCTGGCGACGCGCGAGGTCGCGGTGCAGGCGCGGATGATCCTGGATTTCGTCGGCGAATGCGCCCTCAGCGCGGTGCGGCTCGCGCGAAGCCCGCGTCGTTTACGCTGGGCGGACTGCGCCGCCGAGATGCAGCAGTGCGGCGCGATGGCCCTTCCCATCGTCAGCCTCATCAGCTTCCTCGTCGGGGTGACCCTCGCCTACACCGGTGCGATCGTGCTGCGCCAGTTTGGCGGCGACATCTGGATCGCCGATCTGGTCGGCCTCTCCATGGTGCGGGAGATGGGCGCGGTGATGACCGCGGTGGTGCTCGCCGGCCGCACCGGGGCCGCCTACGCCGCGACCCTGGGCAACATGAAGGCCAACGAGGAGATCGATGCCCTCGCCACGCTCGGCATCCCGCCGGTGCAGTTTTTGGTCCTGCCCCGCCTGCTGGCGCTGGCGGTGATGATGCCGGTGCTCGCGCTTTACGCGAACGCCCTCGGCATCCTCGGCGGGCTGGTGGTCGCCTATGGCCTGCTCGCGATCCCGCCGACGGCCTTCTGGGTGGAGCTCCTCACGATCATTGACCTGTCCGACGTCGCGGCCGGCGTGATCAAGGCGACCGCGTTCGGGCTGATCGTCGGGCTGGCCGGCTGCCTCCGGGGGCTGCAGGCCGAGCGCAGCGCCGACGGCGTCGGCCGCGCCACGACCTCGGCGGTGGTGACCGCGTTGCTGCTGCTGGTCATCGCGGATGCCCTGTTCGCGGTGCTGTTCAACGTGCTCGGGATCTGACGCCGATGGACGCCCCCGCCTGCCTGCCCCCCGGGGCGCTTCCGGCCATCGCGGCCGAGACGCTCGATTGCGGCTATGAGGAGAGGCTGGTGCTGCGCGACGTCACTTTCTCCGTGGCGCCGGGGGAGATCTTCTTCGTCATCGGCGGCTCGGGCTGCGGCAAGAGCACGCTGCTGCGGCACCTGATCGGGCTCCACGAGCCGCGGCGGGGGAACGTGAGCTTCCACGGCCGGCCCTTCACGACGGCGGACGCGGCCGGGCGGCGCGAACTGCTCCGCACCTTCGGGGTGCTCTTCCAGGGCGGCGCGCTGTGGTCCTCGCTCACCCTCCGCGAGAACGTCGCCCTGCCCCTGGAGGAGTACACGCCCCTGAGCCGCCGGGAACGCGGGGAGCTCGCCGCCCTCAAGCTCGCCCAGGTCGGCCTGCAGGGCTTCGAGGATTATTACCCGGCCGAGATCAGCGGCGGGATGCGCAAGCGCGCCGGACTGGCGCGGGCCCTGGCGCTCGACCCCGCGGTCGTGTTTTTCGACGAGCCCTCGGCGGGCCTTGATCCCGTGACGTCCCGTAGCCTCGACGACCTCATTCGTCAGGTCCGGGACACCTTCGGCACCACCATCGTGGTGGTCTCGCACGAGCTCGCCTCGATCTTCGACCTGGCGGACCGCGCGGTGATGCTGGCGCGGGAGGAGCAGGGGATCATCGCCGCGGGCCCGCCCGCCGCCCTGCTCGAGTCACCCGATCCCCGGGTCAGGGCGTTCCTTACCCGGAAGGCGCCGGCCTGAGCCGCTTCAGGCTGTCCTTCCGCCGCCGGATCGCCCAGTTTCCCCCCGCGTGAAGACCAAGGTCAGTCCAGCCGTCGTCGGGGCCTTCGTGATCGGCGGGCTCGCGTTGCTGTTCCTGTCCCTCGTTTCCTTCGGGGGCATCAGCTTCCTGTCCAAGCCTCCGCGCTTCACGGTGTTCTTCAACGAGTCGATCCACGGCCTTGACCTCGGCTCGCCGGTGAAGCTGCGCGGCGTCCGCGTCGGCCGCGTCGTGGACCTGAATCTCCGCTACGAACCGGCGTCCGGTCGTTCGGTGGTCGCGGTGGTCTGCGAGATCCACAAGGACGCCGTGACCCCGGTGGACGGGGCGAGGATGGACCTCGGCCAGCCCGGCGCGCTGCAGCGGCTGGTGGACCGGGGATTGCGCGCGCAGCTCGGGGTGCTGGGGCTGGCGACGGGCCTTTTGTACGTGGAGCTCGACCTCGTGAATCCGGCGGATTTCCCGGCGGATTCCGCGGCGAAGGATCCGCGCTACGTGGTGGTGCCGGCGCTGCCCTCGGCGATCTCCGCCTTCCAGGCCAGCGCCTCCGAGATCCTGGCGAAGGTGAAGCGGGTGGACTTCGTGGGCCTCGCCGAGGAATTGAAGGCGCTGGTCGCCCAGACGCGGCGCCAGGTGGCCGGGATCGACGTGAAGGGATTGGTGGACCAATGGCGGACGACCGGCGTCGCGGTGGAGGCGCTGGCGACCGCGCCGGAGTTGCGCCGGACCCTCGCCAACCTCGACGCGGCGGTCTCCGAGTTGCGGGGCACCCTGGCGCGCTTCGACGCGCAGGTGGAGCCAACGGGCCGGGAGCTGGCGGCGACCCTCGCGGAGGCGCGGCGCTCGCTGCAGGCCTTTGGCGAAGCCGCGGGGGAGACGCGCCGTTTCATGGCGGGCAACGCCGGCGTGGGGGCGGAGTTGGGCGAGACCCTCGGGCGTCTGAACGAGGCGGCGGCCGCCGTCACCCGGCTGGCCGATTACCTCGAGCGTAATCCCAACGCCCTGCTTTCCGGCCGGCCGCGGCCGTAACGAATCCGCGATTTTCCCGATGACTCCGCGCGCGTTCCTGCTCCTCTCCCTGCTGGTGGCCGCGGCGGCCGGCGCCGGCTGCTCGCTGGTGCCGGCGCCGAAGCCGGATCCGACTCGCTTCTTCCTCCTCGCGGCGGAAGCCGGGCCGGCCGCGCCGGCTCGTGGCTCGGTTGCGCTCCGGCCGGTGGAGCTCGCGGCCTACCTGCGGCAGCCCGCGCTCGTCGTGCGGCGCGGGGGCCATGAGGTGACGTTCCGCGAGGCGGCGCGTTGGGGTGAGCCGCTGGAGCAGGGCGTCGCGCGCGTGCTGGGCGAGAACCTGCGGCGACTCGGCCTCGCGCCGGTGAACCGGGGCGCGGAGGCGGACGCGGCCGGGCTGGTCGTGCGCGTCCTTTCCGCCGAGGGCACCGCCGCGGGCGGGGTCGAGTTCCGCGCGACCTGGGAGCTCACCCGGCGGGGCGCGGCGCCGGTGGGCGGCGAGTTTCGCGCCGCGGGACTCACGTGGGACGGCCGCGACGAGGCCGGCTTGGCGGCGGGCCTGAGCGCCGCGGTCGCGGGCCTGGCGGCGGAGATTGCGGGGCGCTAGCGGGTACGCCCGCGCCCCCCCGGCGGCTCAGCGCAGGGCCGCGGCGATGCGGGTGAGGGCGGTCTCGACGTTCGCGCGCGAGTTGAAGGCGCTGATCCGCACGTGGCCCTCGCCGCACTTGCCGAAGCCGGCGCCCGGCGTGCAAACCACCTGCGCGCGCTGCAGCAGCAGGTCGAAGAAATCCCACGAGTCGCGGCCGGTGTTGACCCAGATGTAGGGTGCGTTGTCGCCGCCGACGCAGGGGAAGCCGAGTCCGGTCATCGCCTCGCGGATCAGGCGCGCGTTCGCCAGGTAGAAGTCGATCAGGGCACCGGTCTGGCGCTTGCCTTCCTCGGTGTAGATGGCGGCGGCCGCGCGCTGGATCGGGTAGGCCACGCCGTTGAACTTGGTCGTGTGCCGCCGGTTCCAGAGGGCGTGCACGGCGTGCGGCCGGCCCGCGGCGTCCCACGCCTGCACGGACTTCGGCACCACCGCGTACGCGCAGCGCGTGCCGGTGAAGCCGGCGGTCTTGGAGAAGCTGCGGAACTCGATCGCCACCTCGCGCGCGCCGGGGATCTCGTAGATCGAGTGCGGGATGCGGGGGTCGCGGATGTAGGCCTCGTACGCGCTGTCGAACAGGATCACTGCCCGGTGCTGGCGCGCGTACTCGACCCACGCCGTGAGCTGCTCCCGGGTCGCCACCGCCCCGGTGGGGTTGTTGGGGAAGCAGAGGTAAATGAGGTCCGCCGCGCCCTCGGGCAGCGCGGGCACGTAGCCGTTGCCCGGCGTGCTGTCGAGGTACGTCACCCCGGAGTAGCGGCCGTCGACGTTCCCGCCGGTGCGGCCGGCCATCACGTTCGTGTCGAGGTAAACCGGGTACACCGGGTCCGGGATCGCGAGGCGGATGTCCGTCGCGAAGATCTCCTGGAGGTTGCCGCAGTCGCACTTGGAGCCGTCGGAAATGAAGATCTCGTCCGGCTCGATCGCGCAGCCGCGCGCGGCGTAGTCGTGCTGCGCCACCGCCTCGCGCAGGAAGGCGTACCCCTGCTCCGGCCCGTAACCCTTGAAGGTCTCGCGGCGCGCCATCTCGTCGGTCGCCGCGTGCAGCGCGGCGACGCACGCCGCCGGCAGGGGTTCGGTGACGTCGCCGATGCCGAGGCGGATGACCGGCTGGTCCGGATGGGCCGCGACGTGGGCGCTGACCCGCTTGGCGATGTCGCTGAAGAGGTAGGAGGCCTTGAGCTTGGTGTAATTTTCGTTGATGCGGATCATGGGCGCGGGCGGAAAGGGCGGAGCAAACGGGGCGGTTCCGGCGAATTCAAGTCCGCGTTCGGCGTTGCGTCCGGGATTGCCTCCGGGCCCGCGCGCGCCCATCGTGTCCTCACCCCATGCAGCGGATCAACCTCACCGCTGAGTTGCCCGCCGCCGTCGCGGACCTGCGCCGCGCCGGGCGGGCTGTCGCCCTCGTGCCCACCAGCGGGGCGCTCCACGCGGGCCACGGGGCGCTGATCGCTGCCGCCCGAACGCGGGGGGACGCGGTGGTCGTTTCCGTTTTCGTCAATCCCCTGGCCTTCGGCCCGAGCGAGCCCGTCGCCCGCTACCCGCGCACACCCGAGTTCGACGCCGAGTTCTGCCGCGCGGCCGGCGTGGATCTGGTTTTCCTGCCCGCGACCGAGGACCTGCTGCCCCGCGGGTTCTCGACCGTGGTGGCCGAGGACGCCGTCAGCCGCGTACTCTGCGGCGTTTCCCGGCCCCATCATTTCCGGGGCGTGGCCACGGTGACCCTCAAGCTGCTGCAGGTGGTGCGGCCCGAGCGGCTCGTGCTCGGCCAGCGCGACGCCCAGCAGGTGGCGGTGCTGCGCAAGCTCAACGCCGACCTCTGCCTCGGGGTGGAGCTGGTGGTCGTGCCCACGGTGCGCGACGCGGATGGCCTGCCGCTGACCGCCCGGAGCAACGATCTGACCTCCGGCCAGCGGCAGGAGGCGGCGGCGGTGTTCGCGGCCCTGCAGCGGGCGCGGGAGATGGTCGCGCAGGGCGTGCGGATTCCGGACCGGATCATCGCGGAGGTCACGCACCTGCTCGGCCAGCAGCGCCGGCTGCGCGTGATCTATGTGGCGCTTGTCGACCCGCACAGTCTCGAGGCCTTGCGCGAGGTCATTCCCGGGCGGAGCCTGCTGGCCCTTGCGGTGTGGATCGACGAGTTCCGGCTGATCGACAACGTCGAGCTCTGATCATTCCGCGGACCGGGCGGCGGAAGCCGCCATGATCACCTCGAGGCCCTTGGCGCGCAGTTCGGCGACAAGGTCCGGCGGCGCGCCGGCGTCGGTCACGATCACGTCGACCCCGGTGAAGTCGCAGAGGAAGAAGGTGGAGCGGCGGCCGAACTTCCCGTGGTCGAGGCAGAAGATCACCTTGGCGGCGCCGCGCATCATCGCGCGCTGGATCTCGACGATCAGCGCGTGCGAGTTGTAGATCCCCTCGGCGGAGAGGCCGCTGCCGCTGAGGACCGCGACGTCGGCGTGCATCCGCGCGAACGTCTCCACCGCGTGCGGGCCGACCAGCGTGCCGAGCCGCGGGTAGATCACCCCGCCGGATAGGTGCACCTCGTGCCGCGTCGAGCCGGAGAAGTGGTTCGCGACCGGCAGCGAGTTGGTGATGATCTGGGCCACCTTGTCCCCCAACTGCTGCGCCACGTGGAAGCAGGTGGTGCCGCTGTCGATGATCACGTTCTGCCCCGGCTCGATCAGCGCCGCGCAGGCGTGGCCGATCGCGTCCTTCTCCGCCACCTGATGCGTGTCCCGGACGTTGAAGACGAACTCGTCGCTCTTGGCGGGTTGCAAGGATCTGGCGCCTCCGTGCGTCCGCCGCACCCGCTTGCCGCCTTCCAAACCCGCCACATCCCGCCGCACGGTCGACACCGAGGCCCCCACGTGGTGCGCAAGTTCCTCCAGCGAAGCGAATTCCACCTTCTGCAGGTAGGCCTCGATCTTCGCTTGGCGCTCCTCCGGTGACATCGTTGTTGGAATCTTTTGGTAGATTTTGCGTCAAGTTGCAACCGCAACCTTGACAGATTTTGGCGTTTCTGGCCCACTGCTCGCTCGAAGTCCTTCAGCTCCCGCCATGTCCCTCCCGCCGCCGCTTCCCCATCAGGTCGAGATTGAGCATCTCGTGCGGCGGTCGTTGTACCAGCGGATGGGGCGGGCGCTGCCGCGGCAGGCGCAGGCGCCGAATCCGCTGCTGGTGAACGTGAGCGCCCGGCACTGCCACCTGACGCCCGCGGCGGTCGAGGCCCTGTTTGGCCCCGGCGCCAAGCTGACGCCGATGAAGTGGCTCTACCAGAAGGACCAGTTTGCCGCGAAGGAGACGGTCACGCTGATCGGTCCGCGCAGCCGGGTGATCTCCAACCTCCGCATCCTCGGCCCGTGCCGCGACCTGAACCAGGTGGAGCTGGCATTGACCGACGCGATCGCGCTCGGCTTCGACATTCCGGTCCGCTCCTCGGGCAACATCGCGGGCACGCCCGGTTGCATGCTGATGGGGCCGGCGGGTTTCTTTGAGATGAAGGAGGGCGTGATCCGCGCCGCGCCGCACGTGCACCTGCACCCGGACGACGCCGCCTTTTACGGGGTGAAGGCGGGCGAGTACCTCCGGCTGCGCGTCGGCGGACCCTGCGCCACCACCTTCGACCGCGTCCTCGCCCGCGTGCACGCGGACTTCAAGCTCGAGGTCCACATCGACACCGACGAGGGCAACGCCTGCGCGCTCGAGCCGGGCACGCCGGTCGAGCTGGTCCGCTGATCCCCTTCCCCCGCTTCAACCCGATCCTCCCAACTCCCCCCTCCAGACAATGAATGACTCCATCGGAATGGTAGAAACCCGCGGCTACGTCGGCAGCGTCGAGGCCAGCGATGCCATGGTGAAGGCGGCCAATGTCGCCCTCGTCCGGCAGATCCAGATCGGCGGCGGCCTCGTGACGGTCGTCGTCAAGGGCGACGTCGGCAGCGTCAAGGCGGCCGTCGAGGCCGGCGCCGAGGCCGCGAAGCGCGTCGGCGAGCTGATCTGCTCGCACATCATCGCCCGCCCCCACGGCGAGCTCGTCCGCAGCCTCGGCCTCTGAGCCCGGGCCCACCTCAACCCTCAACCTTATTTCCACCATGGCTCAGGAAGCAGTCGGTCTGATCGAAACCAAGGGATTCTGCGCGATGCTCGAGGCGGCGGATTCCGCCCTCAAGGCCGCGAGCGTCACGATGACGGGCTACGAGGCCGTCGGCAGCGGCTATGTCTGCGCGTTCTTCCGGGGCGACGTCGCCGCGGTGAAGGCCGCGGTTGACGCCGCCGCCGAGGCGGCCGCGAAGGTCGGCGAGGTGATCGCCGTCCAGGTCATCCCGCGCCCGCACGAGGACCTCGCCGGCCTCGGCCGCTGGCTCCAGCAGGCCTCCGCCTGATCGCCCCGCGGGGCCGCCCGCGGTCCCGCGCCCTCCGCCGCGCCCGCGCGCGGCCACCCGGCCACCGATGAACCTCCTCGTCGCCAACCTCGGCTCGACCTCGTTCAAGTACCGGCTCTTCCGCTTCACCGGGGCGGAGGAGGCGGTGCTGCTCGCAAAGGGCGGGGCCGAGCGCGTGACCGACTACGGCGTGGCGATCGACGCCTGCCTGGCGGAGCTGCGCGCCGGCGGCCACCTGGCCTCGGCGGCCGACCTGCACGGCGTGGGTTTCAAGACGGTGCTGGGCCGCGACGTCACCGGCTGCGTGCCGGCGGATGATCGCGTGATCGCGGCGCTCGAGGGGTTCCGCGAGATCGCCCCCGCGCACAATCCGCCCTACGCCGCCGGCATCCGCCGCTTCCGCGAGAAGCTGCCCGGGGTGCCGCTGTTCGCCCTGTTCGAGACGGCCTTCTACCAGTGGGTGCCCGAGGCCGCGACGCGCTACGCGGTGCCCGCCGCGTGGCACGCCGCCGGGATCCGGCGCCACGGCTTCCACGGGGCCAGCCACAAGTTTGTCGCCGAACGCTCCGCCGAACTGCTCGGCCGGGCCGACGTCGCCACCCGCGCCCGCCGCCTCTACCAGCTCGGGCCCGCGCCGCTGCCCGCCGGCGCCGCCCCGCTGCGCGTCATCAGCTGTCACCTCGGCGGCAGCAGCTCCGTCACCGGCATCCGCGACGGCGTCGCCGTCGGCACCAGCATGGGCCTGAGCCCGCAGTCCGGCCTGCCGCAGAACAACCGCGTCGGCGACCTCGACTCCGCCGCCATCCCCTTCGCGATGAAAACCCTCGGCCTGCCGCTGGCCGAGGTGGAGCGCCAGCTGACCAAGGAGTCGGGCCTGCTCGGCCTGTCCGGCGTGGGCAACGACCTGCGCGACATCCGCGCCGCCGCCGCCGCCGGTGACGCCCGCGCCCGGCTCGCGCTCGACGTCTTCATCCACTCCGCGCGGCACTGGATCGGCGCCTTCTGGCTGGAGCTCGGCGGCTGCGACGCCCTCGTGTTCACCGCCGGCATCGGCGAGCACAACCCCGACCTGCGCGCCGCGATCTGCGCCGGGCTCGAGGGCCTCGGCCTCGCGCTCGACCCCGCCCGCAACGAGGCGCTCCGCGGCGCCGAGGGCGAGGTGTCCGCCGCGTCCTCCCGCACCCGCGTGCTCGTCATCCCGGCGAACGAGGAGCTGGTCGTCGCCCGCGAGGCGTACCGCTGCCTCACCGCCGCCCGCTGAGCCGCCCCCTTTTCCGCAACCTCCCCTCAACCCAGTCCTTCCCATGGCCTCCAAAGCAATTGGTCTCCTCGAAACGCGCGGCCTCACCGCGCTCGTCACCGGCGTCGACGCGATGCTCAAGTCCGCGAACGTCTCGCTCCACGGCCCGATGAAACAGGTCGGCAACGCCCTCGTCTCGGCGGTGGTCATCGGCGACGTCGCCGCGGTCAAGGCCGCGACCGACGCCGGCGCCCAGGCTGCCCGCACGGTGGGCGAGGTCGTCAGCGTGCAGGTGATCCCGCGCCCCCACGACGACGTCGCGGTCGTGCTGCCCAAGGCGGCCGCCCCCGCGGCGAAGAAGTAACCCGCCCGCCGCTCCCCGGATGTTCCTCGCGCGCGTCATCGGCTCGGTGGTCTCGACCAAGAAGGACGAGGCCATGAAGGGCCGGAAACTCGTGGTGCTGCGGCCGCTGCTGGTGGACGAGGCCAACCCGGCCCAGTTCCGCCCGGGCGCCAACACCGTGGTCGCCGTCGACACCCTCGGCGCCGGCCTCGGCGAGGTCGTCCTGTTCTGCCAGGGCAGCTCCGCGCGCCAGGCCAGCGGGATGAAGTCCCTGCCGGTCGACGCCGTGATCACCGGCATCGTCGACGCCGTCGACGTGCTCAACCAGAAGGTCTATCCCGCCCGTTCCTGAGGCCCCCGCGCCGCCCCGCCCGCCCGATGAGTTCCCCCCTGCAACTGGACGAAAAGGCCCTTCGCGCCGTCGTCGAGGACGTGCTCCGCAGCCTCGGCCGCTCGCCGGTGCTGTCCCCCGCGCCGGCCCCCGGTTCCGCCGCGGCCGCCGCCCCCGCCGTGGTCCGCGGCGGCCCGCGCCGCGGCGGGGTGGCCTCCGTGCCCGCGGCCTGCGCCGCCGCGCCCGCCGCCGTCACCCCGCTGCAGGCCAAGGGCGTCGCCGGCCGCGCCAAGGTGGTCGAGATCGTCAAGGCCCTCGCCACCGCCCACGCGGCCGAGTGGGGCCGCTTTGAGTTCGAGGAGACGCGCATCGGCCGCCTCGAGCACAAGATCGAGAAGCTCCAGATCGTGAAGCTGGTCCCGGGCGTCGAGTGGCTGAAGCCCTTCGCGCTCAGCGGCGACCACGGCATCACGCTCGAGGAGTACACGCCGTTCGGCGTCATCGGCGCGATCCTCCCCGTCACGCACTCGGTCCCCACGCTGAGCGGCAACATCATCAACATCGTCGCCGCGGGGAACGCCGTCGTCTTCAACCCGCACCCCGGCGGTGCGCGCTCGGCCGCCCTCGCGGTCCGCGCCTACAACGAGGCGATCCAGGCCGCGCTCGGGATCGAGAACCTGGTCTGCACCGTCGCGCAGCCGACGCTCGACACCTTCGCCGCGCTGACGCGCGACCCGCATATCGGCCTGCTCTGCGTCACCGGCGGCCCCGCCGTGGTGGCCGCCGCGATGAAGTCCGGCAAGCGCGCGGTCTGCGCCGGCCCGGGTAACCCGCCGGTGCTGGTCGACGGCACCGGCTGCCTGCGCAAGGCGGCCCGCGACATCGTGCAGGGCGCCGCGTTCGACAACAACCTGCTCTGCATCGGCGAGAAGCAGGTGTTCGTCCCCGACGCCCACTTCGCCGGCTTCCGCGAGGCCCTGCTCGCCGCGGGCGCCGCCGAGCTCACTTCCGGCCAGGTCGAGCGCCTGACCGCCGCCGCCTTCACCTTCTCGAAGGACGCCGGCGGCTGCTCCCATGCCGCGGTCAACCGCAAGCTCGTCGGCGCCGACGCCGCGGTGCTCGCCCAGCACGCGGGCGCCAACGTCCCGGCGTCCACGCCGCTCCTGTTCGCGGAAACGTCCGCGGACCACGCGTTCGTGGTCGAGGAGCAGATGATGCCGATGATCCCCATCGTGCGCGTCCGCTCGGTCGAGGAGGGCATCGAACTCGCCCGCCGCTCGGAGCACGGCTACAAGCACTCCGCGATCATCCATTCGCTCAACGTGGACCACATGACGCAGATGGCCCGCGCGCTCGACACCACCCTGTTCGTCAAGAACGGCCCGTGCGTTGCCGGCCTCGGCCTGGGCGGCGAGGGCTACCTCAGCTACTCGATCGCGACCACCACGGGCGAGGGCATCACGACGCCCGCCACCTTCACGCGCACGCGCCGGTGCGTGATGGTCGACAACCTCCGGATCTACTGAGCCATGATGGTCGCGCGCGTCGACGGGGTGATCGTCACCACGGTCTGCCATCCCAGCATGGCCGGCCACCGGACGATCATCTGCCAGCCGCTCGACGAGCACGGCCGCGAGGAAGGCGCCCCGTTCCTCGCCCTCGACCCGCATGCCGCCGGCCGCCACCAGCGGGTGCTGGTCTCCACCGATGGCTCCCACACCCGCGCGCACGTGGGCGACCCGCATTCGCCGCTGCGCAACATCATCGTCGGGGTGATCGACGAGGAGGACGCCCGCGCGGCCCGCTGACAATGCGCCTCGGACACGTCATCGGCCGCGTCACGCTTTCGCAGCAGGACCCCGCCTACCGCGGTGGGCGCTTCCTGCTGGTCCAGCCGTTCGGCCGGGACCAGTTCCGCGGCGCCGGGATGACGCCCCTCGCCGCCGGCAGCAGCCTCGTCGTGTACGACCAGCTCGGGGCCGGCGTCGGCCACGTCATCGGGTTCACCGAGGGCGCCGAAGCGACCGCGCCTTTTCCCGCCCCCACCCCGGTCGACGCGTACTGCGCGGCGATCGTCGACGAAATCTTCTACCAGCCGCCCGCCTGAGGCGGCTTCTTCCCATGCCGAAAGTCATCACCGCCCGCGAAGCCGAGGAACTCCTGCGCAAGGGCGAGGCGCCCCCCGCCGGCGCCATCCTCACGCCCTCCGCCCGCGACGTCTTCGGGGGCGGCAGCCTCCAATCCGCCTTCCGCGGCACCGGCGCCCGCGCCGCCGCCCAGCCCGCCGCCCCGGCCGCCGCCGTCACGCCCTCCACGCCCGACCTGGAGTTCCGGTGGACGCCGGGCGCGGACCCCCGCACGCCGGCGGAGATCGCCGCCTTCTTCCGCTCGCCCGCGCTCGAGGTGCTCAAGGAGCGCATCTGCGACATCGGTCGCCGCCTCTGGCAGCGCGAGTACACCGACGGCAACGGCGGCAACATCACCATCCGCGTCGGCGACAACCTCGCCCTCTGCACGCCCACGCTCATCTGCAAGGGCTTCATGCAGCCGGCGGACCTCTGCCTGGTGGACCTCGACGGCAACCAGCTCGCCGGCACCCGCAAGCGCACCAGCGAGGCGATGACGCACTTCGGCATCATGAAGCGCCAGCCGGCGGCCAAGTCCTGCGTCCACGCGCACCCGCCGCACGCCACCGCCTTCGCCATCGCCAACGTGGACATCCCCTCCTGCCTCATCCCCGAGGCGGAAGTGTTCCTCGGCAAGATCGGCGTCGCCAAGTACCAGACGCCCGGCACGCCCGCCAACGCCG
>JBMTAG010000077.1:0-17119 GCA_049428505.1 Opitutaceae bacterium
AGCGGGACCGGAGGCCGCACGGGCGCCGGGGTCACAGCCGGCGTCGCCGTGAACGGGCGGCGGGAAGCCGGCGGCGGGACGGACACCGGCGGCGGAGCCGAGACCGGTTTGGGCAGTGCCGGGGGCGGAGGAGGGGCGGAGACGGGCTTCGGGGGGGGCGGAGCGACCGGCGGGGGCGGCGGCGGGGGCGGCGGCGGGGGGGGGCTGGCGGCAGCCTTCTGGGCGGCGGCCTTGGCGGCAGCGGCGGCCTCGCGTTCGCGCTCGATGTCCTGCCGGCTCTTGACGAAGACGCCCGTGGGCAAATTGACCCTGGGCGGGCCGGCCTCGGCCGCGGGAGCCGGGGCGGGCGCCTCCACCGGGGCGGCAGGCGCCTCCGCGGCCGCGCGCCGTGCGGCAAATTCCTCGCGCAACGCCCCGGCGCTGATGTTGTCCACGGTACTCGAGACCGACTTGACGTCCTGGGCGATGATCCGGCGCTCCTTGAGCAGCGCCATCATCTCCTTGTTGTCCAGGCCGAGCTCCTCGGCGAGTTTGTGGATGCGGATGCTCATGCGTTCGGACCTGGACGATGCGGGTTACTGCGGCTGCGCGGCGACGCGCTGGATGACAAGGGCGGCTTCCTCGGGGCTGAAGCCGGCGCCCTCCAGATCTGCCGCCTCCACCCCTTCAAACAGTTCGAGCGAGACGAAGCCCGCCTTGACCAACCGGAGGGCGAGGTCCTCGGCAACCCCAAGGCCCGCGACCAGCTTGCGCTTGGCATCGCCTTCCGGGTCGGCGCCCACCGCGCGGAATTCCTCGATGTCGATGCGCCAGCCGACCAGACGCGAGGTCAGGCGGGCGTTCTGGCCCTTGCGGCCGATCGCAATGGCCAGATCGTCGTTGGCCACCCGCAGCAAAATGCGGCGGGCCTTGTCGTCGAGGACGATCTCGCGCGGAATGGCGGGCTTCAGCGCCTCGATCACCATTTCCCGCGGGTCGGCAAAGAATTTGATGATGTCGATCTTCTCCCCGCCGAGTTCGCGGACGATGGTCTTCACCCGGGCGCCGCGCGCGCCGACACACGCTCCCACAGGATCCACCTTGGGGTCGGAGCTGGTGACGGCGATCTTGGTCCGGTAGCCCGGCTCGCGGGCGAAGGCCTCGATCTTGACGGTGCCATCGGCCACCTCGGTGACCTCCAGCTCGAAAAGACGGCGGACGAACCGGGGGCTGGCGCGGCTGAGCACGATCTCGGGGCCGCGCGGCGTGCTCTGGATCTCGAGCAGGAGACAGCGGATCCGCTCGCCCGGCTGGTACTCCTCGCCCGGGACCTGCTCCTTGGCGGGCATCACGGCCTCGGCCTTGCCCAGATCGATGAAGAGGTCGTTGCGCTCGCGGCGCCGGACCGTGCCCGTGACGATGTTGCCCACCTGGTCCTTGAAATCGTCGAAGATCCGGTCCTTTTCGAACTGCCGCAGCCGCTGCATCACCGCTTGGCGGGCCGTTTGCGCCGCGATGCGGCCCAGCGACGAGGGGTCGATCGCCTTCTCCAGGACCTCGCCGATCACCGCCCCGGGCTTCAGGGCCTGCGCCTTCTCCACGTGCAGCTCCGTGCGGGGATTGCTGACCGAATCGACCACCTTGAGCAGGCACCAGGCCTGCAGCTGCCCGTTACGCGGATTGATGTCGATCCGCAGCTCCTGGCCGGAGTTCACGCCCTTCTGGGCGGCCGTCTTGAGGGCGTTCGCGATCGTCGCGATCATCTCGGCGCGCGGGATGCCCTTTTCCTTTTCCATATACTCGAGGACGGAGAGGATTTCGCTGCTCATGGGCGTATGGAGGTGCGGGAAAGTTGGGAAAAAAAAAGCGGGCCGCAGGGCCCACTTTCCGGAGAGAGAGTGGAGGAGAACCGCGGAGGATTCGGCTCGCCTCCGGGATTGTCAAGCCCGCCGCCCGCCGCGGGGCCCTGCGGGCAAAATCTGCTTGAGCCCGAGATTTTTCGACGAAACCCTCCGCCGCTCTCTCGCGTCTTCCCCGCACCCTTACCTCATTTATGACCATTGTCCGCATCGCCCCCAGCCTCGGAGCCCGCGCCCGCCGTCCCGGCTTCACGCTGATCGAGCTGCTCACCGTCATCGCCATCATCGGCATCCTTGCCGCCATCGTCATCCCGACGGTCGGCACGGTCCGCGAGAAGGCTCAGCGCGCGGTCGACGCCAACAACCTCCGCGAGATCCTGAAGGCCGCGCAGATCTACGCCGGCGACAACCAGGATCGCCTGCCCGATCCGGTCAACATCGCCAATTCCGTCCTGAACGCGCCCCAGCTCGCCTGGAAGTGGGCCGGCATCCTCGCGAAGAATAACATCCTGACCGACCCGACCTTCTTCTTCTCGAAGAACGATCCCGCCTTCAGCGGAACCTACCCGACGTTCATCATTCAGCCTTCGAATCAGCGCAACACGCTGCACACCTCCTTTACCTCGGGTCGTTCGCCCTCCTGGGAATTCGTCGGCGGCGTCAAGATGAGCGACCCCGCGACCACCCCGGTCATTTATACCCGCGGCCTCCAGACCAATGGCCTCTGGAGCGAGACCTCCGGCGTTTATAAAGGCACGGGCGGCTACATCGCCTTCCTTGGCGGCAATATCGCCTTCTACCCGAACACCACCAGCCCGTCCCCCTTCGTCTCGAACAACCCGACGAGCACGAGCACGACCCGACCCACCAACATCCGGCAGGCGGTGCCCTTCAACGCCACGAACGCAAACTTGAGCGCCCGGATCTACGGCATCCCGCCCGCCTCGGGCGCCGCCGGGATGATCGGCACCGCCGGCGGTACCACGGCCCAGCGCGGGCCCTGATCAGCCCGAGCGCGAAGGACCCGCATCAGGTAAGGGTCCAGGGCCCAGCTGCACGCTTCCCCAGCGCCTTCTCGGCCGTCTCCTGCCCGTCTTGAACCCCTTGGGCCCTGCGCCCCGGGGGTTTTTCTTTTGGGGAGACGGCTCCTTCACCATGAATGGGGAAGGTGAATTTATGCCTGCCCTCCCGGTCGCTGCGGGGCATCTCGGCCCGGTCCCGGACCCGTCCAATCGAAGGATGAGCGAACGATCACTGCAGGATCCGCCTTGGCCCCCTCGAGGGAACCGCGCTTCGTGATTCGCAGGCGCCTTGAGCGGAGGAAAACCAAGGTCGGAAAGCCCGGGGCCGGCGCGAGGTGAAGCCATCGGCGTGCAACTTCCCCAGGGGGCGCACGGCGCTCGCCCGCGGTGCGCCCAAACGGGCGACCGACCCAAACCCACCGCGAGCCCGCGTGCACCTGTGGTCTCGGCATCCGCTTGCCGATCCGGGAGTTCTCTGCCTCCTTGCTGCCTTTCCGCTTCCTGTGCCGACCTTGCCGATGACTCCGCCCCGCGCCGCCACCGTCGCCGCCGTTCGTCCGGCAACTGCCGCCCCGATTGCCGGCGTGACCTATGTGGTCGGCCACCGCAATCCGGATGCGGACGCGATGTGTTCCGCGATCGCCTACGCGGCGTTGAAGGAGGCGAAGGGGGAGACCGGCTTCGTGGCTGCCCGCTGCGGCAACTCAAACGCCCGCATCGACACGATCCTCACCCGGTTCCGCGTCCCCCTGCCCCACTATCTGAGCGACGTTTCCCCCCGGGTGCGCGACGTGATGACCGGCGACGTCGTCCACGTGAACGAGCTGGCGACCTGTGCGGAGGCCCTGGAGCTGATCGACCGCCATCAGGTGCGCGTCCTTCCGGTCGCCAATGGCAAGCGCAAGCCGGTCGGACTCATCAGCCTTGCCCAGCTCGGCGGCGTGTTCATCCCGCGGGTCAGCGAGCCGCGCCTGATGCGGCAAGTTCACAGCTCCCTCGCCGCCATCGTGCGGGCCCTCAAGGGACAGGCGACCCACCTGGTCGACGCCGAGCGGGTGGAGGATCTCTTCGTGCGTCTGGGCACGATGGACATCCGGTCCTTCTGGAGCATTTCCGTGCGGGAGAACATTCCCGCCGAGCAGTCGATCATCATCGTGGGCGACCGCAGGGACGTGCAGCGGCGGGCGATTGATCTCGGCATCCGGGCGCTGGTCGTGACCAGTGGCTTGCCGGTTGAGCCGGAAGTCGAGGCGGCCGCGCGCGAGCGCGGGGTCAGCATCATCTCCAGCCCGTACGACTCCGCGACCACCGCTTGGGTCGTGCGCACTGCCTCGAACCTGGAACGCGTGATCGACCGCAGCTTCCTCACCGTCGACACCGACACCCGGGTGGCGGATGCCCGGAAGCAATTCGGCGTGAGCACGCAGGCGGTGCTGGTGACCGACGACGAGGGCCGGCTCGCGGGCATCCTGACCAAGAGCGACATCCTCAAGCCGGTGCGCACCCGCCTCGTGCTGGTGGATCACAATGAGCTGACGCAGGCCGTGCCCGGCGCGGACGAGGTCACGATCGCGGAGATCATCGATCACCATCGCCTCGGCAGCATGAACACCGCGCAACCCATCCTGTTCATCAACGAGCCCGTGGGCTCCACCTGCACCATCGTGGCGGACCTGTTCCGGCGGGAGGGGCTGCAACCCTCGCCGGCGATCGCGGGGATCATGATGTCGGGGCTGATCTCGGACACCCTCCACCTGCAGGGCCCCACGACCACGGGCAAGGACGCCCTGATGCTGGCTTGGCTGGGCGAGATCGCAGGCGTCGACTCCAAGCGGTTGGCCGAGGAAATCTTCAACTCCGGGTCGGTCATCCTCGCGCAGACGCCGGACAAGGTGGTGCGCTCCGACTTCAAGGTGTACGAGGAGGAGGGCGTGCGCTTCTCGGTGTCCCAGGTGGAGGAGCTCGGGTTCGGCAACTTCGAGGCCAACGCAAACGGGATCGCCCGCGCGATGAAGGAGCTGCGGGAGGAGGAGAAGCTCGCGTTCGCCGCCCTGCTGGTCACCGACATCAACACCCAGAACTCCCTCTTGCTGGTGAAGGGCGAGGGTGCGTTCCTCGACCGGATCCGCTATGCCCGCCGGGAGCTGGACGACCTGTTTGACCTGCCGGGTGTCGTCAGCCGCAAGAAGCAGCTGATCCCCTACCTCACGACGGTGATCAAGGAGATGGCCGCCGACGGCAGCCTGAATCCGGGCAAGAGCACCTCCCCGTTCGGCCGCCGTCGTCGCTGACCGCTGCCGCCCCGCCCGATGAGCCCCAATCCCCCGCTGCCGGCGCCGGGCGCCGCCGACTCCCTCGAGGCTTCCCTGCTCCGGGTGCTGATGGAGACCAGCCCGGACCGGATCTACTTCAAGGACCGCGAGAGCCGCTTTGTCCGCAACAGTCACGCGCACGCCCTTTCCTTGGGGGCAGCGTCGCCGGAGGAGTGCATTGGCCGGACCGATTTCGATTTCTTCACCCGAGAGCACGCGGAACTGGCCTTCGCCGACGAGCAGGAGATCATGCGGACCGGGCGGCCGGTCATCGCGAAGGTGGAGCGCCTCACCCGCCGCGACGGTACCCAAGGCTGGGCCTCCAGCACGAAGATGCCGTGGCGGGATGCCGCCGGCCGGATCATCGGGACCTTTGGGCTGACGCGAGACATCACCGCGGCGAAGGAGGCCGAGGAACGATTGAATGAGGAGCGCATCCTGCTGCGTACCATCATCGACCACCTGCCGAGCCGGCTGTACGTGAAGGACACCACCTCCCACTACGTGCTCAACAACCGCGCACACCTGGCTTCCCTCGGGGCGGCCTCGGCGGAGGAGGTGCGGGGCCGGACCACGCTGGACTTCTATCCTGGCGAGCGGGGCCGCCAGGCCCTCGCGGACGACCAGCAGGTGCTGGGTGGCGGTCCGCCGATCATCAACCAGGAAAAGTCGGATTTCGGCCCGGCCGGGGACGTGCACTGGTCCCTCGTCACCAAGGTGCTGTTGCGGGACGCGCGGGACCACGTGGTCGGTCTGGTGGGCATCAGTCACGACATCACCCGGCGCAAGCGGGCGGAGGAGGAATTGCGGCGCCGGAGCGAGGAGATGGAGGCCGATCTTGTGATGGCGCGGCAGGTGCAGGAGGCGTTCCTGCACCGGGCTCCGCCATTCTTCCCCGGGGGTCGGACCCCGGGTGAGAGCGCGCTGCGCTGCAGCCATCGTTACCTGCCGACGACCACGCTGGGCGGGGACTTCTTCACCCTCGTGCGCCTCGAGGAACGGCGCTGCGGCCTGCTCGTCTGCGATGTGATGGGCCACGGCGTGCGGGCGGGACTGCTGACCGCGCTGATCCGCGGCGTCGTGGAGGAGATGGGGAGCCGCGCCAGCGAACCGACGCATGTGCTGCAGGAGATCAACCGGAGCCTGATGCCCATCGTGGAGCAGACCGGGCAGCCGGTCTTCGCGACCGTCTTCTTCGGGGTGATCGACCTGGATCGCCTGACCCTCGTCTACAGCAATGCCGGCCATCCCCCGCCGCTGTTGCGGGCGGCGGACGGCACGATCCGGCGGCTGGCCCCCGAGGATCCGGAGCCGGCGGCGGGCCTGCTCGGCGATTTCGCGTACAGCCGGCACGAGGTGCCCTTCCCGGCCGACAGCACCCTGCTGGCCTACACGGACGGCGTGTTCGAGGCGGCCAACGCGGCGGGCGAGTTCTTCGGCGTGGACCGGCTGCGGGCCACCCTTGCGACGGCCCCCGCGGGAGCGGTGATCCCCACCGTGCTCGAGCGCGTCCGGGCCCACTGTGGCCGGAGCGAGTTCGAGGATGACGTGTGCCTCGTGTGCCTGGAGGCGGACTTCGCCGCCCCGGCGGCGCCGGCCTAGAGGGGCAGCCGGCGGCGCTGTCCGTCGGAGGTCACAGGCGGATGCCGTTCTCCAGGGCCAGCGCGGCGAAGGGTTCGGTGAGTCGGGCGCGCGGGCGGACCAGGAGGTCGAGCCGCTGCCACCCGATCCGGTCGAGCAGGGCGGCCCGTAGGCGAAGTTCGTCGGCAAAGGCGAGTTGCTCGGAAATCACGAGCAGGTCGATGTCCCCGCCCTTGGCGTCGTCGCGCGTCCGGGAACCGAAGAGCCAGACCTCCGCGTGCGGATCCGCCCGGGCAACCTCCTCGCGGATGGCCTGTACCGCCTCGGGGCTGAGTCTCATGCATCCGCACTGCCGGCTGGTCGTGGAACGGTCAAATCCGCAGTGCCTCCCTGTCCCCGCTAACGCCTTTCCTCCATCAGCCCCACGAGGTTGCCCTCGGGGTCGCGCACGAAGGCCAGCCACAGCTCGTGGTCCGGCAGCCGCGCCGCCAGCTGGGGCTCCCGCTCCGCCATCGCCCCCACCGCCAAGACGCGCCGGTAATATTCGGTCAGGCCCGTGACCCGGTAATACAGCACGGAATTACGTCCCGCCTCCCCCGCCCCGTTCGGCTCCGTCAGCATCAATCGGACCGCTCCCACGCTGAGGAAGGACAACTTGGGCCCCGCGTCGAAAAGCGGCCGGAGACCGAGCACCTCGACGTAGAACCGCTTGGCCGCCGCCACGTCGCGGACGGTCAAGGCCACCTGACCGAGATCCTGCACGGCGGGGGAATTCATCGGCGAATCCAGGCGAAAGGAAAACGATGCCCGATCCTACGCCTCAGGGCACCGCCATCGTCACCCGGGCCTGGCCGCCGCCGTGCAGCACCCGCACGCGGTCGCCGTCCATGAACAGCCCGGTCGAAGCTTCCTGCACTACCGTCACGGTGCTGCCGTCCTCGAGGCGCACGGTGATTTCCTGCGCCCGCTGACGGGTCGCCGCCTCCTCCACCGCCTGACCCGCCACCGCCCCGGCCACGGCCGCGGAAGCCTGCACCAGTGCGCCGCCCACACCGCGGCCTCCGCTCCCGGCCGCCGCCCCCACCATCCCGCCGCCGAGCGTCCCCAGGCCGGTGCGCCGGCCCTCGATGTTCACCTCGCGCACGCTGGTGACGACCCCGAGATCGCTGCGCTGCAGGACGTTCGCCTGCCCGGCGGGCACGACCCGGCGGGAGGAAGGCAGGGTGCACCCGGAGAGCACCAGCCCGGCGGCGGCCAGGAGCAGCGGGACGTTCGTGAGCTTCATGGGCGGAGGGGGCGGGAGTGAAAGGCAGGGACGCGGCGCGGGCCGGGAGAGTTACCCGGTCCGCCCGAAGAGCAAACGCAGGGAGTTCAGGCACACGACGAGCGTGCTGCCCTCGTGCGCCGCGACGCCGATGGAGAGCGGGACCGCGCCGATGGTGGTGGCCACCACCATCACGAGGACCACCCCGAGGGAGAGGGCCAGGTTCTGGCGGATGATCGCACGCGCCCGGTGGCTGAGCCGGACGGCCGCGAGGAAGTTGTCGATGCGGTCGTGCATCAGGATCACCTCGGCCTGCTCGAGGGCCGCGTCGCTGCCGCGCGCCCCCATCGCCACGCTGACGTCGGCGGCGGCGAGGCTCGGGGCGTCATTCACGCCATCCCCCACCATCGCGACCACGCGGCCGTCGGCGCGGAGGGCCTGGATCGCGGCCACCTTGTCCTCGGGGCTGAGGCCGGCCCGCACCTCCGAGACCCCGAGCTCGCGGGCGACCGCCTCGGCGGCGTGGCGGCGATCTCCCGTCAGCATCACCGTGCGGATCCCGGCGCGGTGCAGTTCCGCGAGCACCCGGCGGGATTCCGCGCGGATCTGGTCCCGCAGCAGGATCCGGCCGACGAGGTCGCGGCCGAGGACCCAGACCTCGCTCAGGTCGGCATCGGCGGGCGGGAGCTGGCGGGCCCAGGCCGCGAGGGGGCCGGCCTCGAGCAGTTCGCGGCGGCCGAGCAGGAGCGTGGACTCCCCCACCCGGCCCTGCAGGCCCTGACCGGTCAGCGAACGGAAGTCCTCCACCGGCAGCTCGCGAATGCCGGCGGCCTGGGCGTGGCGGACGATGGCGCGGGCGATGGGGTGCTGGGACTTGGCCTCGAGGGCGTAGGCCAGTTCCAGCACCTCGCGCTCGTGGCCGGGCGGAAAGCTCTCGCAGCCGGCCACCGCGAGTTCACCGGTCGTCAGCGTGCCCGTCTTGTCGAGGGCCACGGCATCGACATCGGCCAGCCGCTCGATGGCCGCACCGCCGCGGAAGAGCACCCCATGGCGGGCGCCCCAGGCGATGGCCGCGAGGATGGCCGAAGGGATCGAAAGGACGAGGGCGCAGGGGCTGGCGACGACCATCAGCGTCATTGCCCGGTAAAAGGCGGATCGCGTTCCCCCGTCCGAGGCGAATGCCGGCAAGCCGAAGCCGAGCCACCAGACGAGAAACATCAGGCCGGAGCCGCCGATGACGAGGTAGGTGTAGCCGGTGCCGAAACGATCCGTGAGGCGCTCACTCGGTGCCTTCAGCTTCTGGGCGGTCTGGATGAGCCGGATGATGCGCTGGAGCGTGCTTTCGCCCGGGAGCCGGGTGACGTCGAAATCAACCTGCCCCCAGAGGTTGAGGGTGCCACTGTAGACTGGATCACCTGGGGCCTTGGGGACGGGGTTGGCCTCGCCGGTGAGGGCGGACTCGTCGCTGGCGCTGCGCCCGGCGACGACACTGCCATCGGCGGCGAAGGCCTGGCCGGGGCGGACGCGGAGCCGCTGGCCGGGACGGACCGACTCGACGGCGACCTCGCGCTCCCGGCCGTCAGCGTCGAGGAGCGTCGCCTGCTTCGGGGCGGATTTCAGCAGGGAGCCGACCTCCCGCTGGGTGCGGTGGAGGGCATAGCCTTCCATCGCGCCGGAGGCCGAGAAAAGGAAGAGGAGGAGCACCGCCTCCCCCAGCGCACCGATCAGGACGGCCCCGAGGGCGACGGCGATCATCAGGAAGTGGATGTCGATCCGTCGCTCGCGGAGGCTCGCCCAGGTGTCGATCGCCGCGTCCCACCCCCCGGCGACCAAGGCGGCGGCAAAGAGCCCGGGGGCCAGGCCGGAAACTTGCGGAAGGAAGTGCTGCGCGGCGGAGGCGGCGAGGCCGAAGGCCCCGCAGGCCGCGGCGAGCCCGGCGAGCGTGCGCCACTCCTCCTCCTCCGGCAGTGCCTCCGCGCGGATCTCGGGCCACTCCATCTCCCGCCACAGCCAGAGCTTCTCGGCGGTGGGACCGGCAAGGCGCCCCAGCTCGGTCATCCTGCCCTCGCGCCGGAGGCGAAAGCCGGTGGGTGCCGGTCCGGCGGTCGCCGCCTCGCGAGCCGAGACGGCGGCGATGGTGGCCGCAAGGCGCTCCTCCAGTCCCGGCACCGGGGCGCGGCCCCACGTGGCGACGGAGACGCGCCGCGTCGCTGGATCGATGCGGACCGCGTTGACCTCGGGTTCCTCGCTCAGGAAGCGGGCCAGCGCGGCGATCCAGTCCTCCGTCGCCCCGGGTTGCGCGCTCATGGCGCGACGGTGCGGTGCCGGGGGGCGCGCGGCAATTTCAATTGCGAGTGGACGCGGGCCGCGACTTCCTTGCCGCCCCGCGATGATCGGCCTCCGCGACGACACTGATTCCAGCCTGCCGCCGCCGGCCCTCGCGCCGGAGCTGGCCGCGCGCACCTTCGCGGCGGAGGGCTGGCTACGCGCCGCCTTGGCGTTGGAACACCGACCGCAGCAGGAGGAGATGGCGCGGGCCGTGGCGGGGGCCCTCGCGGACGACGAACCCCTCCTGTTCGAGGCAGGCACGGGTGTGGGCAAGTCACTGGCCTATCTCGTCCCCGGGATCATCCACGCCGTCGACCAGTCGCGGCCCCTGATCGTCTCGACCCACACCATCGCGCTGCAGGAGCAGCTTGAGGAGAGCGACCTGCCCAAATGCCGGCGGCTCTTCCGCGGCACGCCGGAGCTCGCGCGCTACGCCGACTTCCGGTCCACCGTGCTCGTCGGCAAGGGCAACTACCTCTGCACCACCCGGCTTGCCCACGCCCTCGCCGAGCGGGCCACCCTCCTCGCTGACGCCGAGTACGATGAACTGCAGCGCCTCGCGGCCTGGGCGGAGGAGACCCGGACGGGCCTGCGGCACGAACTGCGCCCGCCGCCTCGGGCGGAGGTGTGGGATGTCGTCAGCGCGGACTCCTCGGCCTGCTCGCGCAAGCATTGCGACGGGGAGCGCTGCTTTTACCAGCAGGCCCGCGCCCGCCTCCGGCAGGCGAATGTGGTCATCGTGAACCACGCGCTCCTCTTCGCCCTCATCAACGCCGGGGGCGCGCAGGCCCAGGGCGCCCCGGCCGACGCCCGCGGGGTCCTGCTGGCGGATGACTTCGTGGTCCTCGACGAGGCCCACACCGTGCCCGAGGTCGCCACCGATCACTTCGGCCTGAGCCTCTCCAGCTACGGCGTCGACCGCGCGCTGAAGTACCTGCATCACCCCCGGACGCGCCGGGGGCTCCTGCGCAGACTGGGGGATCCCGCGGGACCGCAACTGGTGGTCGACGCGCTGGCCGCCGCGGAGGAGTTTTTCGCCTCCGTCGCGGACACCCTGCTCGCCGCCCGGAGCGTCGTCCGCCTCCGTCAACCCGAGCCGGTCGAGCCGGTGCTGGAAGGTCCGCTGGGGGCCCTGGAGCGGCTGCTGGCGGAGCGGGCGGACCGGATGGAGGAGGGCCGCGACCGGGATGAACTGCTTGAGCAACGGCAGCGGCTGAAGGGCATCCAGGGCGGCCTCACCGAGTGGCTGACCCTGGGGGCGCCGGGACACGTCTATTGGGCGGAGCGTTCCGGGCGGCAGCAGACCATCGTGACCCTGCGCAGCGCGCCGCTGGAAATCGCTCCGGCGCTCCGGCAGCACCTCTTTGGCCGGCGGACGGCGGTGGTGTGCACCAGCGCCACCCTCGCCTTGGGCGGCCAGGTGGGGGCGTTCGCCCAGCGGCTGGGCGCGGGAGACGCCCGCACGGGCCTCGTGCGCTCCCCTTTCGATTATGCCCGGAACATGCGGGTGTACGTGGCCGCCGACGTGCCCCTGCCCACCGTGAAGGACGCCCGCCTCGCCCTCGATATTTTGGCCGACTACGTGGCCTTCTGCTGCACCCGCGTGCGTGGCGGCACGCTCGTGCTGTTCACCAGCTACACCGACCTTCGCGCCGTCGCCCAGACCCTCGAGCCGGTGCTGCAGGCTGCCGGGCGCCCGCTCCTTTGCCAGGGCGCAGACCTCTCCCGCACCGAACTGACCCGGCGGATGCGGGCCGCGGGCAATGCGGTGTTGCTCGGCACGGATAGCTTCTGGACCGGAATTGACGTGCCGGGCGACGCGCTGGCGCAGGTGATCATCACCCGCCTGCCGTTTGATCCCCCGGATCATCCGGTGACCGAGGCGCGCTGCGATCACCTGCGCGAGGAGGGCGGCAACCCCTTTCAGGAGCTCACCTTGCCTGATGCCCTGATGAAGTTCCGGCAGGGCGTGGGCCGGCTGATCCGGTCGGCGTCGGACCGGGGCGTGATCACCCTGCTCGACGCGCGGGTGCTGGCCAAGACCTACGGCCGCCTCTTTCTCGATTCCCTGCCGCAGCCGGCCTTCACCCCGCTCTCGCGCACCAACCGGGAGGAGAAATTTCGTCCTTTCGCCTGACCGCCGCCGGGTGCTAACCTCCTTCGAATGCTGACCCTGCACGCCGCCGCCGCGACCGACATCGGGCGGGTGCGCCGGGAAAACCAGGACCGCTTCCTGCTGGATGCCACCGGGCGGCTGTTCGGCGTGGCCGACGGCATCGGCGGCTTGCCCGGGGGCGCGGAGGCGGCCCAGTTGGCGGTGGAGGCCTTCGCCCGCTGGATGGCCGACGACGATTCCCCGGACCCGGATCTGGCGGCCGCCCTGCGGGAGGCCAACGAGTCCGTGGCCCTGCTGGGCCGGCGCATCAGCCCGGCGGTCGGCATCGGCACCACATTGACCGTCGGGAGCCTCGCCGGGAGCGCGCTACGCCTCGCCCACGTCGGCGATTCCCGCTGCTACGCGTGGCGGGCGGGGGCCTTGGAATTGCTCACGGAGGACCACTCGGTGGAGAATGAAGTGCGGCGCCGCCGGGCGCGCGGGGAACAGGTCTACTTCCAGGCCTCCCAGCGCGGGGCCCTCACCCGCTGCATCGGGCAACCGCCGCCGCTGGAGGTCGATGTCAGCGTCCGCCCGCTGCTGGCCGGGGATCGCTACGTCTTTTGCACCGACGGCATCTCCCGCTTGGTTGCCGATCTGGAGCTGCGGGACCTGCTGGCCGCCACGGAGGCGCCGCAGGACGTGGTGGACCGGCTGGTGGAGGTGGCGCTGCGGCGCGGGGGACCGGACAACGCCACGGCGGTGGCGGTTTACGTGGCGGCTGGCTGAGCATGCCTTCGCGCCGGGAACACTTTGCGGCGCTGGTCGCGCGCCAGCCGGAGAACGAGCTGTTCCGGTTCAGCCTGGCGCAGGCCCTGGTGGCCGAGGGCCGGGCCGAGGAGGCGGTGGCGCACTTCCGCACCTGCGCGGAAGGGAAGGCGGATTGGATGATGCCGCGGATTTTGCTGGGCAAGGCGCTCCTGGGCCTGGACCGGCGGGCCGACGCCAGGCCTTGGCTGGAGGAAGCCCTGCGGCTGGCGATCGAGCAGCACCACGAGGAGCCGGAACAGGAACTCCGGGCGCTGCTGACGGACCTCCGGGGCTAGCTCCTTGGCCCGGAACGGGGCCGCGGTCGCAAGTCCCCTCTTTCCTCATCGCCAAAGCGGACCCAACCCGGGTCGGGCGGGCGCCGCCCTCTTCAAGGCTGCAGGAGGCCCCGCCCCGCGTTCATTCGGCAGTCGGATCCGGCGGGGCGTCTTCGGAATCCTGCCGGCGACGGGCCAACAGGCGACGGCGGAGCCCGGCCGCCCCAAGGGCTAAGCCGCCGGCCAGCAGACCATAGACGGCCGGTTCGGGAACGCTGGAGAGGATCCGTACCTGGAGATTATCCATCGCGAGGTGGTCCAGGTCGTTGTTCGTCGGGTGCGTGAAGGCGAGGCCAAAGCCCGTGATCAGTCCCGTGTAAGGGCTGCTGGTACGGGATTCGGGATCCTCGACCAGCGGCACAAAGGTCGTGCTCGTGCCGGTGAAGTTGATCCGGCCGTCCCGCTCGTTGAGGCCGTTGTACACGGTGGTTCCGCCGTTGTAGAGCACCAGGTAAACGGTGCCGGCGGCGTCGAGCGCGCGGCGGCTGAAGAAGTTGATTCCATCCAGGTAGAACGGCGTCTGGCTCGTCAGCGTGAAGGTCCGGGCGCTGGTCGAGGGCGAGAAGGCCACGTAACTGGTGCCGAAAGAGCCGTCGTTGATGTAGTAGCTGCTGAGCGCCGGGGAGACGTTGAAGTTGAAGCCGCCGTAGCCGGCCGGGAGCAAGGCGCCGCCGGCGCCCGTGGTCGCGAGGCCCTCGAAGGTGAGGGTCACCGGCGCATAGCCGGCCTGCGCGAGCGCGCTGCCGCCAACGCAGCGGAGGAGGAACAGCAGGACCAGAGGGAGGCGGAGGCGCATGCGGCGGGGAGCGACGGCAGTCCATCACGGCCGTGCCCGCCGACGAAGCGGGGAAGCTACGCTGCCGGGGCGGTATTTCTTCCTAGCCTCGGGGCCGATCGAAACCCCACCCGCAGGGTGAATCCTCCGGACTTAAAAGCCGAAGGTTGCGGTCAGGATGAAGTTCCGCGGGCGGCGGAGCTCCCAGCGGATCGGGATCAGGGCGTTGGTGGCGCCGAGGACCCCTTCGGTGTCGTAATTGCCGGAGACCAGGCGGGCGCCGCTCCAATCGAAGGGGTTCTCCCCGTTGAGCTGCGTCCGGAGCGTGCCGTCACGGAAGATCCGGCGTTCGTGGGCGAGCATCGCGCCGAGGTCCCGGAACTCGCGGCCCTTGATCGGGCGGGCGGGGTCATCCTCCCGGCGCGTCGCTCTTGCGCCCGTCGGGTAACGCGCTTCGCTCCGCTGACTCATGACTTCCATTCCCCGCGTTTGGTTCATCACGGGCGCCTCGCGCGGCCTCGGGCGTGCGCTGGCCGCGGCCGCCCTGGCGCGCGGGGATCAGGTGGCGGCGACGGCCCGGGATCCCGGCTCGCTCGCGGACCTGGTGGCAACGGCACCGGAGCGGGCACGCGCGTTGCGGCTGGACGTCGCGGCCCCGGGGGAAGCGGCGGCCGCGGTGGCCGCGGCGCAGGCGGCCTTCGGGCGGATCGACGTCGTGGTGAACAACGCCGGCTTCGGGTTGCTCGGGGCGCTGGAGGAACTGGCCGAGGACCAGATGCGCCGGCAATGGGAGACGAACTTCCTCGGCGCCGTCCACGTGGTGCGGGCGAGCCTGCCGCTGCTGCGGGCGCAACGGAGCGGGCACCTCGTGTTCATCAGCGCGGCCGCGGCGATCAGCAATTACCCCGGATTTTCCCTCTACGGGGCGTCGAAGGCGGCGCTGGAGGCCCTGGGCGAGGCGGTGGCCGCGGAGACCCGTCCGCTCGGCCTCAAGGTCACGCTGGTCCAGCCCGGGCCTTTCCGCACGGACTTCGTGGGCCGTTCCCTGGAGGCGGGCGAGGCGACGCTGCCCGACTACGCGGCCACCAGCGGCAAGTTCCGGCGGTTGGTGGAAAGCACCCGCGGGCGCCAACCGGGGGATCCGGCCAAGGCCGCCGCGGCGATCCTGGCGACCGTGGACGCGGAGTCCCCTCCCCTGCGCCTCGTACTGGGCAAGTACGCCACCGACAAGGCGCGGCGGCGGCACACCGCGGGGCTGCGGGAACTGGAGGCTTGGGAAGGCGTCGGCGCAGCCGCGGACTTCTGAGCCGGACGGGCGATGGGAGCCGCGCCGGGTGAAGTTTGGGCTGGATTTCCCGGGGTAAAACGCCAGCTTCCGGCCTCTCGCGCCAGAGTAGCTCAGTGGTAGAGCAGAGGACTCATAAGCCTTTGGTCGCCGGTTCAATCCCGGCCTCTGGCACCACCTTCGGCCCCGCGCCGGACACCCAAAAAACAAGGCCCGCCGACCGAAGCCGGCGGGCCCGTAAAGGGAGGAAATCCGTGCCTTCGCCGCGTCAGACCAGTTCGGTCTCGCCGGGGTTCGGGGTCTTCGGGAAGAAGCCCGGGCCCGCCTTGAACTCCTTGGGGGCGATGTCGAGCTTCGAACCCTCCATCAGCCACTTCCACGAGACCTCGCGGCCGGTGTAGGCCGAGATGCGGCCGCCGATGGCCGTGAGCGTGCTGATCGCCACCTGCTCGCCCTCGTTGAGCGGCTGGTTGCGCCGGATGCTCTCGATCAGGTGCGTGTGCTCGACCACGTACGGATCGGGCGTGGGACCGGAGTAGGTGAATGGGTTGGCGCCCTTGATCGTGGCCACCCCGGACTGGGTGAGGTCGGCGTAACCCTTGCTGCCGACGATGCGCTCGGCGACGCGCGGCGTGGATTTCGGAGTGTGACGGCACATGCTGAGCACGCGGGCGCCGTTGGCGTACTCCATCTCAACCGCGAAGTGATCCCAGATGTTGCCCGGAATGTTCCCGCGGCTCTGGCGTCCGCCCATCCCAATGAACTTCACCGGCGGGCCGCCGTAGGCCCAGTTCATCACGTCGATGTTGTGGATGTGCTGCTCGACGATGTGGTCGCCGCAGAGCCAGTCCCAGTGGTACCAGTTCCAGCACTGCCACTCGAAGTCGGAGAAGCCGGCGATCCAGTCCTTCTTCTCGCGGAACCAGATGCCGGAGCCGTTCCAATAGCACTGACCGCCCACGAGTTCACCGAGCTGGCCGTCGTGGATCCGCTTGAGGGTGTCGACGTAGCTCTGCTGGTGGCGGCGCTGCGTGCCGGCGACCACCGCGATGCCCATCTCCTTCGACTTGCGGGCGGCGGCGATGAAGCGGCGGCAGCCGACCGGATCGACGGCCACGGGTTTCTCGCAGAAGATGTGGATCTTGCGCGAGGGGGTGCTGGCGTTGACCGCGGCCTCGAAATGCTGGGGGCGGAAGCCGGGGGGCGCGGCGAGGATCACGAGATCAATGCCGGCGGCGAGGACCTTCTCGTGATTATCGAAGCCCCAGAATTTCTGGACCTTGGTCAGCTTGAGGCGCTCCTGCGCCTGATTGACCTGCCGCTCGAAGAGATCGCCGAGGGCGACGATCTCGATGCCGGGGGCGGCGGCGAGGATGTTGCGGATGGCGCCCGTACCGCGGCCACCGCAGCCCACGACGCCGACGCGGAGGCGGTCGGAACCGGACTGGGCGCCCATGGCGCGGGGAGCGGCGGC
>JBMTAG010000078.1:0-16765 GCA_049428505.1 Opitutaceae bacterium
CTCAGGCCGCGGGCAGGATCTCGCGGAGGTTGTGCAGGCAGATGCGCGAGGCCTCCTCGCCGCCGCGCGAGAAGCCGTAACCGGCCGGGAGGTGCAGGTCCGCCTCGGCGATCGGGATCACGCGCCAGTGCGTCTCCAGCGAGAACCGTCCCGCATACCCGCTGCGCGCGATCTCCGCCAGATGCGCCGTCCAGCCCACGTGGCCGAGGCCCACGGGCGCGGCGACTGCCGGGTGCCCGCCCGGCTTCGGCGTCACGCGGCGCGCGTCCTTCACGTGGATGTGGTGGATGCGCCCGCGCAGCGCGGCGAAGCCCGCCGTGGCGTCGGCCGGCGCGCCCGGCGTGTAGAGGACGTTGCAGGGATCCCAGACGATGCCGAAGCGAGGGTCGGGCAGGTGCCGGAGGATCTCCGCCGCCTCGAGGCCCGTGCCGATGATGCACGAGGCCTCGTTCTCCACGCCGATCCGCACGTTGGTCCCCGCCGCGGCCGCGGCCAGCGCGCCGAGGTGCTCGACGATGCGCGGGAGGGCCGCCGCGTTCCCCGCCGCGGAGCGCCGCAGGAAGGTGAACACGCGGATCAGGTCGCAACCCAGCTCGTGCGCCACCCCGAGGGTCCGCCGGAACTCCTCGACGTGCGCCCGCACCGCCGCGGCGTCGTCCAGGTCGCATTTGAACACCGGGGAGGAGCAGCCGAAGATCCGCCAGCCTTCGCCCTGCGCGACCCGCTTCACCTCGGCGATGTCCGCCGGCGTGAGGTCCTTGAAGGCGCGCCCGAACATGCTGCGCAGCTCGTAGCCCGGCAGCCCGAACTCCTGGGCGAAGCGGATGAGGACCGGCAGGTCCTGGGAAATCTCGTCGGAGATGACGGTGAAGCGGGCGGGGAAATCCATGGCGGGAAGGAAAAGGGGAGCGGGAGGGCTAACGGAGCCGGGCCGGCGCGACCAAGCGAAATCCGCCCGGTCGCCGCCGCGCGCGACTCAGCGGGGCTGGTTCGCCGCGACCACGTCGGCGACCTTCACGGGCGCGCCGCCGCGCCGCTTGCTCTCGTCCGCCGCCTCCATGAACGCCATCAGCTCGAGGGTCTCCTCGGCCGAGACCGGCGGGACCCGCGTCTGGAAGAACTTCACCACGTCCCGCAGCAGCGGCGCGTACCCGGTCTTGATCTCCGGACTCACCACGTTCGTCGAGCCGAAGACCGTCAGCCCGTACGCGCCCTTGGTGGCGCGGTTGCCCCGCACCGTCCCCACGCGCCCGTCCGCCCAGACGCCGGTGACGACGTCCGCGTTCGGCGTGTGGGTGCGCTGCACGGTCACGCAGCCGGTGCCCATCACGGTGTAGAGCATCTCGCAGGCGTGGATGCCGTACCAGTAGAGGTCGGGGTGCGTCGGCTCGATCTCGCAGGGGCCGAACGTGGTCGCGCCGCGCAGTTCCCCGTACTTTACGTCCTTGAGCGCCGCCTGCACCGCCTGGCGCAGCGAGGAGGAGCTGAACACGGGCGTGCCATGCTTTTTCGCCAGCGCGTAGATCGCGATCGAGTCCCGCAGGGAACCGCCGACCGGCTTGTCGATGAAGGTGGGCTTGCCCGAGGGGAGGACGTCACGGGCGTACTGCAGGTGCGGGCGGCCGTCGACGCTCTCGATCATCACCGCATCCACGTTCTTCACCAGCTCCGCGACGGTGTCGTACAGCTTGATCTCGGGATACTTCAGCAGGTCGCGGGTGAAGCCCTCGACGCGGTTCGCGCTGGAGGGGATGTCCGGGCTGCCCCCCTTGAACACGGCCACGACGCGGGCGCCGGGCACGTGGTCCTTGGCCTTCGGGTCGTTGAGGGTCTTGGTGAAGGCGATGACGTGCGAGGTGTCGAGGCCGATGAGGCCGACGCGCAGGTCGGCCGCGCGGGCCTTCAGGCCGAGGAGGGACAGCATGGCGAGCAGGGAGGCGAGGGGGCGGAGGTTCATCGGGGAAGGAGGTGTTGTGGGTGGCCGGTGGCGGCGGGTCAACCGAGCCAGCGGGAAAGGTTCCGCGCGACGAAGGCGTCGTCCACGAGCCACGGGTAGGCGGCGGTCACGCGGTCCAGCTCGCGCGCCTGGCCGGGCGAGAGGCGCTCCTGCGGGTCGAGGCAGGCGGTGGTGGCGAACAATCCCTGGCGGCGCAGGACCTCGTGAATCCCGGGCAGGCAGCCCGCGAAGTCGTGCGCCGCGTCGAAGATGGCCGCGTTCGCATCGGTGAGCGCCGCGTTCCGCTCCAGCCACGCCGCCTCCAAGCGGGTCCGGCCGCGCACGCGACGCACCTCGTCCAGCAGCGCCACCGCGCGCTCGGTCCACACCCCCCATTGCCCGAGCAGCCCGCCGGTGATGTGGCGCGTCCGCCCGCCGAAGGTGAACGGGGTGAGGAGGTCCGCGAGGATGTTGTCGTCGTTGCCGGTGTAGAGCGCCACGTCGTCGCGGCCCGCCTCGAGCACGGCCCGCACGACGTCGAGGGTCCGGTAGCGGTGGAACGGGGCGATCTTCACCGCGACGAGGCCGGGGATCTCCGCGAAGTCCCGCCAGAAGCGGTAGCTCAGCACGCGCCCGCCGACCGCGGGTTGCAGGTAGAAGCCGACCAGCGGCAACTCGCGCGCCACCGCGCGGCAGTGGCGCAGAATGGCCCGCTCGTCGTCCGCCGCCCACGCGCCGAGGCTGAGGAGGCCGGCGTGGTAGCCGAGCCGGGCGGCGAGCGCCGCCTCCCGCTGCGCCTGCGGGGTGCGGCCGCAGACGCCCGCGATGAGGACGAACGGTCGCCGCGGGGCCGCGCCGCGCCACGCGTGCACCGTTTCCCGGGCCAACGCCAGCACCGGCTCGTGCAGCCCGATGTTCGGATCCCGGATCGCGAATTGGGTCGAGTGCACGCCCACCGCGAGGCCGCCCGCGCCGGCGTCCACGTAGTACCGGATCACCGCGCGCTGCCGGACCTCGTCCCAGCGCCGGCGGCGGTCGAGCGCGAGCGGCAGGGCGGGGATCACCTGCCCGGCCAGAAGGTGCGCGCGGAGGGTGGCGTTCATCGGGGCAACTTGGGCGGACGAAGGGCCGGGGGCGAGCGTCGGCCGCGCCTCAGAACCGGCCGTCGCGGCGCTCAAATCCGGTGGGCTTGCCCCAGCTGTCGCCGCCCGCCCGCACCCACGCGGCTACCCAGCGCTGCATCGTGGGCAGGTCCGTCGGCGGCCGGCCGAAGCGCCGGTGCGCCGCGCCCGCGTCGTTGAGCCAGGCCGTCGGCGCCTCCGTGCCGACGAACCGCGGCTCCCTCCCGAGCAGGCGCCCGAAGTCCCGCGCGAGGTCCTGCACCCGCAGGATGCCCGGGCCGGTGACGTTGAGCGGCACGGCCGGCGTCGCGGCCACCGCCAAGGCCCGCACCGTGTGCACGAGGGCGTCCCGCTGCCAGATCACGTTCACGTGGCCGGTCGTGACGTCCACCGGTTCCTCCCGCCAGACGCGGCCCGCGATATCGGCGAGGACGCCGTAGCGGAATTCCACGGCGTAGTTGAGCCGGAGGAGCGTGACCGGCGTGCCGTGGCGGCGCGCGCCCGCGGCGAACGCCTCCTCCCGGCCGAGGCATGAGCGCGCATAGTCCCCCGGGGGCGCGGGCGCCGTGGCCTCGGTCGCGCCGCCGGACTCCGGCGTGACGAATGGGTACACGCAGCCGGTGGAGAACGCGACGATCCGGGCACCGGCGAAGCGGGCGGCCACGAGCCGCGGCACCGCCACGTTCATCCGGTGCAGGAGCTCGGGGGCGGCGGCGGTGCCGAACTTCACCCCCGCGAGGAAAAACACGGTGCCCGCGTCCGGCAGTGCCGCGACCGCCGCCGGATCGGAGAGGTCGGCCGCGTGCGTCGGGATCCCATGCCGGGCGAAATCCGCCCCGGCCCGCAGCGTGGTGAAGCGCGACACCGCGAGCAGGTCCGCTTCCCGTCCCAAAGGCCGCAGGGCGCCCTGCAGCAGCAGGCACAGGTGCAGGCCCATCTTGCCCCCCGCGCCGAGGACCAACACCCGCCCGGGCACGCCTTCCAGCACGCCCGCGAGTTCCGGCGCCGGGGCCCCAAGGAAGGCATCGGCGTCTTCCGGGGCGCAGGGCAACGCGGGCGCAGGGGACATCACGGGTCAGCCTCGGCGTCGCGTTCGGCGTCGCACAAGGGCAAACTTTTCCGCAGCGTGCCCGCCATGTCCCGTTCCGCCGCCTCCCTCCCCGCGTTGCTCGCCGAGATGGTCGCCATCCCCAGCGTTAATCCGGGCGGCGACCCGGGCGGCAGCGAACCGGGCGAGGCGCGCTTCGGAGCCTGGCTGGCCGACCACCTGCGCCAGTTGGGCGCCGCCGTGGAAATCCGCGATCTCGCGCCCGGCCGGCCCAACGTGATCGGGGTCTTTGAGCCCGCCCGCCGCGCCCGCGCGACGGTCGTCTTCGCGCCGCATCTCGACACGGTCGGCGTCGCCGGAATGACCGTTCCGCCCTTCCGCCTCACGAGCCGGGCCGGCCGCCTCCACGGGCGCGGGGCCTGTGACACCAAGGGGCCGACCGCCGCCCTCCTCTGGGCACTCCGGCGCTGGACCCGTGGAGGTTCGGGCCGGGGCGGATCCGATGTCCGCTGGATCGTCGCCGCCACGGCCGGAGAGGAGGAGGGGAGCGCGGGCGCGGCGGCGCTGGTCCGCTCGGGGTTCCGCGCCGACTTCGGGGTCGCCCTGGAGCCGACCGCCCTGCGGGTTGTCCACGCCGCGAAGGGCATCCTTCGCCTCTGGTTGGAGACGCCCGGCCGCGCCTGCCACGGGGCGCAACCGTGGCGGGGCGACAACGCCATCTACCGGGCCCTGCCGCTCGCGGCCGCGCTGCGCGACGAGCTCGCGCCCGCGTTCCTTGCCCGCCGCCATCCCGTCCTCGGCCCGGCCAGCCTCAACCTCGGGGTGTGCCAGGGCGGCCGGGACTTGAATATCGTGCCGGACCACTGCCGCCTCGGTCTCGATCTCCGCCTGCATCCCGACCTCGCTGCGCCGGCGGCGCTCGCCATGGTGCGGGCGCTCTGCCGCCGCCACGCCCCGCGCACCCGGGTCCAGATTCACCGCACCGGACCGGCCTTCGTGACACCGCGCACCGACCCGTGGGCCCGGGCGTTGCGGCGGGCCGGCGCCGGCTGGGCGCGGGCGGACTGGTTCTGCGATGCGAACGTCCTCGCCGCCGCGGGCATCCCCGCGGTCGCCTTCGGTCCCGGCCACATCGCGCAGGCCCACACGAAGGACGAGTACCTCACCCGCGCGGACCTCGCCGCCGGGGCGGCCGCCTTCGGGCGGTTTCTCGCCGGTACCTGAGCGAAAGGAAAGGGGCTTCGGCCCCTTCCGTCGTGCAAAAGATCGCCACGCGGCTAGGGTCGCGCGGATGCGCATCGCGGTGATCGCCGACACCCACGACCGTTACCCCCCGGGTCTCCCGCGGCGGCTGCGCGGTGCGGATGAGATCTGGCATCTCGGCGACGTCTGCGAACCCGAGGCGCTTGCGGAGTTCGCCGCCCTCGGCCCGCCCCTGCGCGTCGTGTTGGGCAACAACGACGACCATCCCTGGCCGTTGCACCTCGACCTGGAGCTCCACGGCTGGCGCTGCCACCTCATCCACATCCCGCCCCGGCGCGCCCCGGCTGGCGCCCACCTGGTCCTGCACGGGCACACCCACGTCCCGCGTGACGAGTGCGATCCGGCGGGAGTCCGGTGGTTGAATCCGGGGTGCATCAGCCGCGCCAACCGCGGTGCGCCGGCGAGCTTCGGCTGGCTCGAAATTCCCCGCCCCGCGGAACTCCGCTGGCGGCTGGAGCTCCTCTAGCGATGCAACGCCGGCACTGGCCCAACCTCATCTCGGCGACGCGCCTCGCCCTGATGCCCGCCGTGCTGGGCGCCGCGATTGCGGGGGAGCGGGAACTCTTCGTCAGCCTGATCGCCGTCTCGCTGCTGACGGATGCGATCGACGGCTACCTCGCGCGGAAGCTTGGGGCGGAGACCGAGTTCGGCCGCAAGCTGGACAGCGCCGCCGACTACGTGACCCTTTTCGCGGGCACGACCGGGATCGCCCTGCTCTGGCCCGAGGTGGTGCGGCGCGAGTTGCCGTGGATTCTCACCGGCGTGGCCGCGTTCCTCGCGGTGATCGTGCTCGGGCTGATCCGCCTCGGCCGCGCGCCCTGTTACCACACCTGGGCCTCGAAGCTTGGGGCGGTCCTCTGTCCCTTCACCCTCATTCCCCTGCTGAACGATGGCCCGGCGTGGCCCTTCCACGCCGTCATCCTGTGGCTGGTGGCGACGGGAATCGAGGAGGTCGCGATCCTGCTGCTGCTGCCGGGGCACGTCGGGCAGATCCCGACCCTGTGGCACGCGTGGCGCCGCCGGCGCGCCGGCGGGGGCGGCCACATCGCGCTGGATTCGCGCGGGCCGATCCGTTGACTCACCGCGTTGAGCCACCAGCAGCAGGACTTGTTCGGCCTCTTTGCGCCGCAACCCGGGGTGCACCACGCGCCCCCGGGCGCCGCCCGGCCCGCCCCCGCCGCGGATCCCGCGGGTGCGGAGGAAGTCGTCTTTGAGCGCAGCGGGCGGGCGAGCCGCTACCGGCTCACCCTCCGGCGCGATGGCGTCGCGGTGGCGACAATTCCGGCGAGCGGCAGCGAGCGCGAGGCCCGCCGCTTCGTCGCCGCCCACCGCGAATGGCTGGAGCGCGCGCGGGCCCGCCAGCGCCAGCGGCCGCGCGGGGCGGAGGTCTGGACCATCGGCACCCGCGTCCTCTGGCGCGGGACCTTGGAGGAGGTCCGCGTCGCCGTGGCCGGGGAACGCCCCCAGGTCTGCCTCGCGGCGGACGTCTTCCGGGTGCCGCGGCTCGAGGGCGACCTCCGCCCGACGCTCGAGGCCCACTTTATGCGCCGCGCGCGGATCGAGTTGCCCGCCCGCACCTGGGAACTCGCGGCGCTCTCCGGCGTCGAGGTGCGCGAAGTCTCCGTGCGCAATCAACGGGCCCGCTGGGGCTCCTGCTCGGCCAGCGGCGGCATCTCGCTCAACTGGCGTCTCGTCCAGACCCCGGAGGCGGTCCGCGACTACATCATCCACCACGAGCTGATGCACCGCCGCGAGATGAACCACTCCGCCCGCTTCTGGGCGCGCGTCGAGGAGGTCTGCCCCGGCTGGCGCGAGGCGGAGCATTGGCTCAAGCGCAACGGTTCCCTCGTCGGCCTCTGAGGGCGACCGGCTGGGGCTTCAGCGCCAGTCGATCAGCTCCACCTCGAAGATCAGGGTCGCCTTGGGCGGGATCTTCGGCGGCCGGCCCTTCTCCCCGTACGCGAGCCAGTAGGGCACGATCAGGGTCCGCTTCTCGCCCTTGCGCATCGTCAGGAACGCCTCGTCCCAGCCGCGGATCACGGAGCCCGTGCCGACACGGAAGGTGAACGGCGCCCCGCGCTTGCGGGAGTCGTCGAACGGGGTGCCGTCCAGCAGCCGGCCCTCGTAATGCGCGAGGACCTCTCCGCCGAGCGGAGGCGTGTCGGGGCCGTTGCCCGGGGCGCGGACGACCCAGCGCAGGCCGGAGGGGCGCCGCACGGCGGTCCCGAAGCGCTGCGCCAGCAGGAGCTCGTCCTCGGTGCTGTACTGCGGGTTGCGCCGGTCGAGGGCCTCCCGCATCGCGCTGTTGATCGGCCGGTCGCGCGGGTCGTTGCGCGAAACGATGCCGGTGCGACTCACCACGGCTACCGTCACGAGGACGGCGCCGAGGATCAGGAGGAGATACAGGCTGCGCATGGGGCGAAGGGAGGCCGGGGAACCGGCTTTGGCAAACCTCAGCGCGGGGCGAGGCGGCGGATGAGGCCGTCGAGGATCGCGTCGGCCTGCAGCTTCACCCGCTGACCCGGGGGCGGCGCGGGCGTGTCGGGCCGGGCGGCGGCGGACCGCACCTGGTCCGCGAGTTCCTCCTGGGCCCGCGCCATGGCGGCCGCGAGGAACGCCTCCTTGGCCTCGTGCATCGCGCCGTCCGCGGTGAGTTCCGCCGCGGTGCCGGTCCGGCCGGCGAAGCGCCCGACGAGCGCGTCGCCGATCCACACCCGCCACTCGTCCTCCTCCGCGAAGTATACCGCCAGCGCGCCGTCCCGCGCGGTGCCCAGTTGCGCCGCCAAACCGCGCATGAAGGCCCCAGGGGCCGCATCCTCGGCCGGGGTGGGGGAGCGGGCGCGGAACCGCGCCACGATGCGCAGCCCCAGGGTGCGCTCGACGTTGGCCAGCTTGTGGTTGAAGGCCCGCGCCCGCGGGGGCTCCGCCGGCAGGATGCCGTCCGGATCGTGGCAGAAGGCCGCGGGCCCGGGTTCCGCCGGCCCGGCATAGGCCCGCGCGCCGGCGTTCAGGGCCCGCCAGGCCTCGTCGTCCGCCCGGAAGGCCCCGGCGGCGGCGCCCCGGCGGTGGATCGCAACCGTCATCCGGTCCCCGCGCTCGATCCGCGGCAGGACGTCCAGCCCCCGCACCACGCGGCCGAAGACCCCGTGCAGGAAATCGAGGCGCGGGACCGCCCGCAGGGTCAGGAAGAACTGGGAGCCGTTGGTGTCGGGACCCTTGTTGGCCATCGAGAGCACCCCGGCCGCAGCGTGACCCAGCGCCGGCGCGAACTCGTCGACAAAGGAGTACCCCGGCCCGCCGTCGCCGGTGCCGGTGGGGTCTCCGCCCTGGACCACGAAGTCCGGCACCACCCGGTGGAAGGTCAGGCCTTCGAAGTACGGCTTGCGCGGCGCGGGTCCGAGGGTGCCCTCCGCCAGGCCGACGAAGCTCGCGACGGTCCGGGGCGCCGCCTGGAAGTGGAGTTCGCAGACGATCGTCCCGCGAGGCGTGCCGATCGCCGCGTAGAGGCCGTCGGGCAGCCCCTCGACCGGCCCGGGCGCCGCCGCGGCCCGGAGGCCCGCCGTCAGCGGGACCAGCAGCAGCGGGAGAAATCGGCGCCGGCGGAGCACGGGAGGGCGCGGGCGATCAGGGCAGGAAGGAGCAGATGTATTCGCAGAGACCGGAGCTCACCGCGATGGTGAAGCCGCTGTTGGCGGGCACATCGAAAGCCGAACCGGCGCCGTAGGTCGTGGCGGTGGTGGCGCCCTTCAGGGTCACGGTGCATTCGCCCGCGACGATCTCCATCCGCTCCGCCGCGGCGGTCCCGAAGTAGTAGGAGCCGGGCCGGATCAACCCGAGGGTCTTCCGGACGCCGCCCGCGAGCAGGACGGTGTGGCTGACGACGTTCCCGTCGAAATAGACATTGGCCTTGGTGTGGACGGTGGCGCCGTCGAACTGGGTGGGCAGCGAGGACATCGGCGGTGGGATGCCGGGCGTGGGCGGGCGAGGCAAGCGTGGGCTGAGGCGGATCCGGCCCGGGCACGTCTGGGAACGCCCCGGCATGGCCTCAACCGCACCTGAATGCCAATTGAGCGTCAGGCGGTTTTTTGCTTTCGCCTCCCCTTGGTTCCCCCTAGGAGAAGGGGACCTCGCCACGGGAAGATCTCCCCGCGTCGGCGGACGGCACCTTTCGTACCATGCAAAACCCGACCCGAAACCCCCTTCGCGCGCTATGGTTTGCCCTCGGCGCTGCCGGCTTCCTCGCGCCGGCCCAGGCCCAGCAGGCCCCTGCCGCTCCGGCCAACCGCCCGGCGGCCGCTGCTGACACGGTCCTGCTCTCGCCCTTCACCGTATCCTCCGAGGCCGACCGGGGTTACCAGGCCCTCAACACCCTCTCGGGCACCCGCCTCAACTCGAAGCTCGAGGACCTCGGCGCCTCCATCACGGTGGTGACCAAGCAGCAGATGCAGGACCTCGCGGTCGTCGACCTGAACGATATCTTCCTCTACGAGGCGAACACCGAGGGCACCGGCAACTACACCCAGTTCACGCCCAACCGGAACGGCGGCATCATCGACGGCACCGCCAACGACCCCGCCACCGCCAACCGCATCCGCGGCGTCGGCAGCCCCATCAGCGGCAGCGGCGTCAACCTCGCCCTCGGTAACTTCTCCAGCAACAACAAGATCCCCGTTGACCCCTACAACCTCGACGCGGTCGAAATCTCCCGCGGCCCCAACTCGAACCTCTTCGGCCTCGGCGCCGCCGCCGGGACGATCAACCTCGTCCCCTCCAAGGCCAACCTCACCCGCATCAGCTCCAGCACCTCGGTGCGGTTTGACGACTGGGGCGGCCACCGGCTGACCTTCGACTTCAACCGTCCCCTCATCAACGACAAGCTCGCCGTCCGCTTCGCCGCGGTCGACGAGTCCAAGGGCTTCACCCGCAAGCCCGCCGAAGAGAAGATCCGCCGCTACTTTGGCGCGATCCAGGTCCGCCCCTTCAAGCAGACCGTGATCAACGCCTCCTTCGAGAAGTACGACAATTTCTACCGCCGGCCCAACTCGGTCACCCCCCGCGACACCATTACCGAGTGGGCCGCCACCGGCCGCCCGACCTTCGACCCGGTCACGCAGCTGGTCTCTTACGCTGGCGGGCGCACCGCCGGCCCGTTCCCGGTCGCCAACGAGAACATCAACCTGCCCCCGGGCCTGATGGCCGGCATCAACTACGGCCGCCTCGTGGCCTTCATTGACGGCAACGGCCTCCAGGGCATCAGCCAGACGCGCACCGCCAACCCGATCACCTCCGGCGTGCCCTCGCCCTACACGAACAACAGCAATGTCCGTTACCTGCAGACGGGCACCGACATCATGCGCCGGAAGGCCAACCCGTACCCGCTGTTCTTCGCCCCCTCGGTCACCGACAAGTCGATCTACGACTGGTCGAACACCAATTTCGTCGCCGCGAACTTCGGCGAGGACTCTGCCTCGACGCTCCGCGTCGAAGGCGAGCAGGTCATCCTCAACACCGCCTCGCACCTGATCGCCGCCCGCGCGGGCTTCATGTACCAGAAGTTCTCCCGCTTCAGCCGCAGCATGATCGATAACACGGACACCGTGGTCTACCTCGATGTGAATTCTCGCCTGCTCGATGGCCGCGCCAACCCGAACTTCCTCCGTCCCTTCGTCGAAGCGGTCGGGCCCTTCGACAACCGGCGGCCTGAGGTCTACGACACCCAGAACGCCGACCTGGCCTATCAGTTCACGCCGCAGGGCCTGCCCCGCTGGCTCTCCTGGGTCGGCACGCAGCGCGTCGCCGGCCATGCCGAGGTCAACCGCAACTCCATCGCGACCTACACCTACGGCTACTGGCCCGAGAGCGACAACCCCTGGGTCAACCGCGCCAACCGCGTCGCTGGCAACCAGCTCGCCCTCCGCTATTACCTTGGGGATAATCAGGGTCAGAACGTCGACTACGGCCCGAATACGCTGAGCGACTTCTCCGGTTCCCGGAATGTCACCTGGTTCAACAATCTCACCGGCCGATGGGCGAACGAGCCGGTGCAGTTCGGCAACCTCGCCCGCGCCAGCACCACCCGCAGCCGCAACGAGCTGCGCACGCTCAGCGTCACCGCCCAGAGCTACTTCCTGCGCGACCGCCTGATCACCACCGTGGGCCTGCGCCGCGACCGCCGCCGCGAGCGCACTTCCGGGCAGGCCGCCGTCAACCCCGCCACCGGCCTCGTCAGCTATAACAATTACGGCGTGTGGGGCCCCTGGACCGACGATGCCACCGGCCCCCTCGGCGCCGCGACCCGTGCCTCGCAGCGTGGCGACACCAAGACCTACGGCGCCGTGCTGCGGCCGCTGCCCTGGTTCAACCTCTACTACAACCGTTCCGACAGTTTCTTCCCGCAGGTCGTCCGCTACGCGATGGACCTGCAGGGCGTGATCCCGAACGCCAAGGGCGAGGGCAAGGATTACGGCGTGATGTTCACCGCGCTGCAGGGCAAACTGAGCGTGAAGCTTAACCGCTACGAGGTGGCTGAACTGGGCAGCCGCGCGGGTGAGGTGGGCACGATTGGCAACCGCACCTTCCGCCTCGAGGGCCGCCCCGAGAACAACGGCATCCGCGACGCCAACGGGTTCTATCCGTGGGCCCTCGCGCTCTCCAACCGCCGCTTCGCCGCGCAGGGCATCACCCCCACGGCGGCCCAGTCCGCCGCCGCCACCGCCCGCATCATGGGCGTGACCGACGACTGGATGGCGACCTTCCTCGCCGCCGGCAACGGCCAGCCGCAGACCAACGGCCTGTCGGACGTCGAGTCCAAGGGCTACGAGGTCGAGGCGACCTACAATCCGACCAAGAACTGGCGGATCAAGTTCACCGGCGCGCAGCAGGTCGCGATCGACGCCCGCATTGGCACCGAGCAGTTCGAGTACTGGCAGTCCCGCCTGCCGGTGTGGACCACCGCGAAGGACGACGAGGGCCGCCTCTGGTGGAACACGATCCCCGCGCTGGGCGGCGACACTCCCGAGACGGCTTATTACAATGGCCTGCTTTCGCCGTACCTGTTCTCGGTGGCCAATGCCGGCAAGCCGCGCACCCAGGTCCGCAAGTACCGTTGGAGCACCGTCACCAACTACACCTTCACCGAGGGGGTGATGCGCAACTTCAGCGTCGGTGGCGCGGTCCGTTGGGAGGACAAGGGTTCGATCGGCTTCTACGGCAAGGCGCCGTCCCAGTTGCCGGGCAACTTCCGCGGCGTCGTGCTGGAGCTCGATCCGGCGAAGCCCATCTGGGACTCCGCGCGGTTCTACTATGACCTGTCGTTCGGTTACCGGATGCGGTTCATGTCCGACAAGATCCGCGCCAACGTGCAGTTGAACATCCGCGATGTGTTCGAGAACGGCCGGTTGCAGCCGGTGGCGGCGAATCCGGATGGGTCGATCTACGCCTGGCGCATCGTCGATCCGCGCAAGTTCATCTTCACCGTCGGCTTCGACCTCTGAGGTCGATCCGCCGGTTGGCCTTCCGGGCGCGCCCCATCGCGGGGCGCGCCTTTTTTTGGGGTGAGCCCGGGCCGCCCCGGGTCTGCCTCCAGCCTGCCTCCAGTGTGCCTCCAATCCTGCTACAATCGCGGTTCGCGGGTGAATCGTGCCGGGTCGCAGGCCGGCGAGCCCGCCGTGCTTGGTTGTAGATGACATGAAGCCGGGGCGCGTCGCCCCGGTCCCACGGAAAGCCGCCTGTGGTCTGGTGTAGCCTCGCCGGCCGACAGCGAAGGGGTCAGGCCGTTGTTCGCTGCTGCCCGACAGCGAAGGGGTCAGGCCGTTGTTCGCTGCTGCGGCCTTCCGGCCCAGGCCCGGATTCCCAGGGCGAGAATGCTCCGCCCCAGAGCTCAAAAGGACCAGTCATCCGCGATTTTAGTCGGGGGTTCGTGAGCGGTAGCGAACAACGGCCTGACCCCTTGCGTTCGGAATGCCCGCTCCCGGCGGGTTTGCCTTGGCTTGGCGCACGCCGAGGGATTCGCTCGCGCGGATGTCAACCCCGTCGATCCCGTCCCGTCGCACGTTCCTCGCCTCCGGCGCCGCTTCCCTTGCGCTGGCTGGTGCCAGCCGCCTTGCCGCCGGAGCCGCTCCGGAACGGGATCCCTCGGTTGTGGAAATGGTTCGTGGCCTGATTGCGGCCAATGACGACCGCATTCCCGGTTTGCTCGCCCGCCAGGAACGTCGCCCGGGCCAACGCGGGCTCGGCGGGATGCCCAACGAGTACGGACTCCACACCCCGCACGGCGCCCAAGGCCTGATCCTTCCCCTGGCCGCCGCCGCCTGCGCACCCGGTGGTCGTTACCTGGGATCCGCGGAACTCGTCGAACCGCTAAGGCTCGCGATCCGCGCGCTCCTCGCCGCCCAGCACGAGGACGGCACGGTCGACCTCTACTCGACCAACTTCCGCTCGCCCCCCGACACCGCCTTCTTCCTCGAGGGGATCTGTCCCGCCACCGCCCTGCTCCGCGCCAGTCCCTCCCCCGAATATCGCGCCCTCGGCGAGGAGCTCGGCCGTTTCGTGGTCCGCGGGGCCGATGGCCTCGTGGTCGGTGGCGTGCACACGCCCAACCACCGCTGGGTCGTCTGCGCCGCCCTCGCGCTGGCCAACTCCCTCTACCCGAACCCGCGCTACGTCGCCCGCATCGACGCCTGGCTCGCGGAGGGGATCGACCTCGATCCGGACGGCCAGTACACCGAAAAGAGCACCACCGTTTACTCGCCCATCGTTGATCGGGCGCTGGTCGTGGTGGCGCGCCTCCTCAACCGGCCCGCGCTGCTCGAGCCCGTGCGCAAGAACCTCGAGATGACTCTGTTCTACGTTCATCCCGACGGCGAAGTGGTCACCGAGGCGTCGCGCCGGCAGGACCGGTACCAGCGCGGCAGCATGGCGCGGTACTATTATTCGTACCGGCATCTGGCGTTGATCGACGGCAACGGCCGCTTCGCCGCGATGGCGCGGCAGATCGAGCGGACCGCCGCCGGCCAGATCAGCGAGCTGCTGGCCTTTTTGCGGGAGCCGGAGCTCTGGCGCCCGCTCCCGCCCGCGGCGCCGCTGCCGACCGATTACGCGCGCGAGTTTCCGTTCTCCCAATTGGCCCGCATCCGCCGCGGCGCCGCCAGCGGGACGGTCCTCGCCGGCAACACCACCTTATTCTCGTTCCGCCGGGGCGAGGCGGCCCTGGAGGCGGTGCGCCTCAGCAGCGCCTTCTTCGGCAAGGGCCAGTTCACCGCGGATTCGCTGACCGTGAAGGACGGCCGGTACGTGCTCCGTCAGGAGCTCGAGGGCCCGTATTTCCAGCCGTTGTCCCCGGCGCAGATTGCCGACGGCGAACACACCAAGATGGCGCCCAATGGCACCCTCGCCAACACCGGCCGCGCCATCCGCGCCCGGAGCAACGTGTGCCGCCTGGAGGCGGTCGTGACGGTCACCGAGCAGGGCGGCCGCTTTGAGTTGGAATTCAGCCTCACCGGGACGGACTCCGTGCCGGTCGCGATCGAGCTGGCGTTCCGCCGCGGGGGCACGCTCGAGGGGGTTGAGGCCCTGCCCGGGTTGGCCGACGCCCACCTGCTGCGCGCCGGCACGGGCCGCTACCGCTTGGGATCCGACGTGATCGAGTTCGGTCCGGGCCAGGCGGAGCACACCTACACCCAGATCCGCGGCGCCCTGCCGAAGTGGGATGGCCAGAGCGTGTACCTCACGGGCCTCACGCCGTTCCGCGCCAAGCTCGCGATCCGCTGAACCCACCCCGCCCGATGCACCGCCGCTTCGCCGCCCTCTTGGTGCTCGCCGGCTTGGCCGGGCTTCGGCCGGCCGCGGCCGCGGCGCCGGCCCCCGCGCGACCCAATTTCCTCCTCATCCTGGCGGACGACATGGGCATCGGCGACGTGTCGCACCTCAACCCGGCCAGCCTCTGGCGTACGCCGCACCTCGACCGTTTGGCCCGCGAGGGCATGGTGTTTTCCGACGCGCATTCCTCCTCCGGGGTCTGCACGCCCACTCGTTACACGCTCCTCACCGGCCGCTACTCCTGGCGCGGGCGCCTCAAGCGCGGGGTGCTGCAGGGATATAGTCCGCCGCTGATCGAGCCGGGGCGCCCGACGATCGCGGGCTTCCTCCGCGCCCAGGGCTACACCACCGCGTTGTTCGGCAAGTGGCACCTCGGGCTCGACTGGGCCCGCTCCGGCCCGGCGCCGGAGGACGTCGATTGGACGCGCCCCTTCGGCGGTGGTCCGCGGGCGCACGGCTTTGACCGTTTCTTCGGCCTCAGCGCCTCACTCGACATGCCGCCCTACGTGTGGCTGCGGGACGACCGCGTGACCGCCGCACCGACTGGGCGGGTGGGGGACAGTCCGGCGCCGAGGCTGTGGCGGGCGGGCCCGCTGGGGGCGGATTTTAAGATGGAGGAGGTGCAGCCGCGGCTCACGGCGGAGACCATCGCGTTCCTCGGCGAACGGGCGGCGGCCCGCGATGGGCGGCCCTTCTTCGCGCTGTTGTCGCTCGCAAGCCCGCATACCCCGACCTTGGCGACGGGTGAGTTCGCGGGGTCAACCCCGACGCCTTACGGCGACTTTGTCCGGCAGGTGGACGCCGATGTCGGCCGGATCTTGGCGGAGCTGGACCGTTTGGACTTGGCGCGCCACACGCTCGTCGTGTTCACGACCGACAATGGGTATGCGCCGGCGGGAGACATTCCGAACCACCGGAGCCTCGGCCACGATTCCTCGGGCGGCTTCCGCGGGGCGAAGTCCGATTCCTATGAGGGTGGGCACCGCGTGCCCTTCCTGGCGCGTTGGCCGGGCGTGACGCGGCCGGGGAGTCGTTCCGCGGAGGTCGTGGGCCACCTGGATTTGTTCGCCACGATGGCGGAGGTCCTTGGCGTGACCCTGCCGGACGGGGTGGCGGAGGACAGCGCCAGTTTCCTGCCGGTGTTGCGGGGGCAGCCGGTGCGAGCGGGCGTGCGGGAGGGGTTGGTGCACCATTCGGCCGAGGGGGAATTCTCGATCCGGGTCGGGCGGTGGAAGCTGATCCTTGCGCCGGGTTCGGGCGGGTGGGGCCGGCCGACGCGGACGCCTTCGCCGTGGACCCAGCCGAAGCCCGACAGTTTCGAGGGCCTGCCGCCGTTTCAGCTGTATGACTTGGAGGCGGATCCCCGGGAGACGACCAATTTGGAGGCGCGTCATCCCGAGGTCGTGCAGCGCCTCGGGCGGTTGTTGCGCGGGTACATTGAGCGGGGTCGCAGCACGCCGGGGCCGGCGCAGCCGTATGTCCGGGAAGGCTGGCCGCAGGTGGCGTGGATGGAGCGGTTCGGTCCCTGATCCGGCTGCGGCTCCGATGTGGTCGCCGGCTATGCTACGCCGCTGAAAAGGG
>JBMTAG010000079.1:0-16404 GCA_049428505.1 Opitutaceae bacterium
TGCTCGCAACTGGGAAGAACGAAATCGATCCATCAACGAGTTCCGTTTTACTGCACTTCTCCGGCACTTGGGCGGATGACCCTAAGTGTAAATGCTGCCGACGTTTGGAGAGGGTTGCTTTACAGGTGCGAGTGGGTGGCAGGGCGAGGGGGGAAGGGGAGTCGCGAGTAGTGAGGAGCGAGGAGCGAGTAGTGAGTAGTGGGTAGCGAGTAGCGAGTAGTGGGTAGCGAGTAGCGAAGGGAAGGCGATCGGTCTTCGGATCGATGTAGCCGGGCCATCCTGGCCCGGACGAAGGGACGAAAGCCCCTTTTGCGCCGCGAGGTGCCGTCTCGGCGCCTGCGCCGTCGCACGGGGAGCGAGTGGTGGGGAGCAGGTATCGATCCCGCGTTCCCCGTCGGCGCGTTTCGCTCTTCCCTTCGGCGGGCGGGGCCGCTGCGCTCCCTCCCACGCCGATGGAGAACCGCTTCTACAACGCCTTTGACCGCGAGACGCTCGGCGGCGACGCGCAACACGACTACCGCACGCCCTTCCAGCGCGAACGCGACCGCATCATCCACGCCCACGCCTTCCGCAAGCTCCAGTCCAAGACCCAGGTCTTCCTCTCCGGCGAATACGACTTCTACCGCACCCGCCTCACGCACTCGATGGAAGTCGCCCAGATCGGCCGCTCGATCTGCACCTTCCTCGAATCGCGCGGCGACCCGCTCGCCCCCGATTTCCGCATCGACAGCGACCTGGTCGAAGCCTGCTGCCTCGCCCACGACCTCGGCCACCCGCCCTTCGGCCACTCCGGCGAACGCACGCTCCAGGAACTGATGGCCGACTGGGGCGGCTTCGAAGGCAACGCCCAGACTCTCCACCTGCTCACCGAAACGATGTACCAGCGCGAGGGCGGCATCAGCGGCATGGCCCCCACCCGCGCCCTCCTCGACGGGGTCCTCAAATACAAACAGCTGTTCCGCGAGTTCCCCAGCCCGCCGCCGCGCCACTTCCTCTACGACCCGCAGGAACGCCACCGCACCTGGGTCTTCGGCGGCCAGGCGATCCCCGCCGAACTCCAGACCGGCGATGCCCTCAACGCCCTCAAGAGCGTGGAATGCCAGATCATGGACTGGGCCGATGACGTCGCCTATTCGATCAACGACATCATCGACGGGGTCGGCGCCGGCTTCCTCACGCTCGAACGGATGGAACGCTGGGCCGCGGAAACGGGCATCGATGCGGAGGAACAGCGCTGGCTTGAGGCCATCTTCGCCGCCGTCCGCGGCGACCGGCTCGAGCGCGTCCTCAGCCAGCGCATCGGCGCCTGCATCACCGCCTGCCGGCTGCGCGAGCGCCGTACCTTCCTTTCCGCTCAAACCCACCGCTACGCCTTCGAACTGGTGGTCACGCCGGCCGTCCAGCGCGAGGCCGCCTTCTACAAGCGCCTCGCCAACGACATCATCTTCGAGAGCCCGCAACTGCAGCAGATGGAGCACAAGGCCCGCCGTGTCCTCTTCGATCTCTGGCACTCCTGCTGGGAACACTACGTGACCCCCGGCGCCCGCGTCATCCGCCTCCTGCCCCCGCAGGTTGGTCGCCTCCTCGCCGCCGAAACGACCCCGGCCGGGAAGGCCCGCCGGATCTGCGACTGGCTCGCCGGCCTGACCGACGGGATGATCGTGCACACCCACCAGCGGCTCTTCGACCCCCGCTTCGGCAGCATCCGCGACCTCAGCTCCTGACCCGCCCCCTTTCCTCCGATGTTCCCCCGCCTCCTGACCGCCACGCTGCTCGGCTTCGTCGTCCGCCTCCCCGCCGCCGCGCCCGCGGAGGCGGAACCCGCCGACCTCGCCGCGCTGCGCTCCGCCCTCATCCCCAAGCGGGAGGTCGCCGCCGATGCCTTTCTCCGCACCCTGCCCACCGCCGACGGCCGGGGGGTGGTCATCGCGGTCTTCGACACCGGGGTCGACCCCGCGGCCGCGGGGCTCGCCGTCACCTCCACGGGGGAACGCAAGGTCGTGGATATCCTCGACGCTTCCGGCTCGGGCGACGTGGTCACCCGCACCCGCCGTCGCCCGGACGCCGAGGGCGGGCTGAAGGGGCTCTCCGGTCGCCGCCTGACCCTGCCCGCGGGCCTCGTGAACCCGACCGGGGAATTCCGCCTCGGCCTGAAGCCGGCCGCGGAACTGTTCCCCTCCGCCGTGCTCAAGCGGCTCGCGGACCTCCGCGCCGGGGAACGCGCCGCCGCCGCCTCCCTGAGTCAGGCCGCCCGTGACCGGGGTCCGGACGCCGCCGCCCGCCGCGCCGCGCAGGCCCGCGCCCCCGAGGACCGCACCCGCGCCGAACGCGACCTCCTCGCCCGCGCCGAGGCCCTCGAGGCCCTGGAGAACGCCCGCCCCGCCGACGAGACCGTCGCCCTGCACGACTGCCTGCTCTGGCACGATGGGGAACACTGGCGGGTGCTCGTCGATACCGACGAGGACGGCGACCTGCGCGACGAGCGCGTGCTGCGGCCCTTCGGGGTGGCCGGCGAGCACGCCTCCTTCGGGCCGGTGACCAATGCCTCCTTCGGGGTCCAGGTTTACGAGGGCGGGGACCTGCTTTCGCTCGTGACCGTCGGCGGCAACCACGGGACCCACGTGGCGGCCATCGCCGCGGCGCATTTCCCCGGCGAGCCCGCGCGGGACGGCATCGCGCCCGGCGCCCGCATCCTCTCGATCAAGATCGGCGACATCCGCACCGGCGGCAGTTCCTATGGCACCAGCGAACTGCGCGCGGCCGCCCTCGCGGCCAAGCACCGGGTGGACATCGTCAACGCCAGCTGGGGCGGTCGCTCCCTCTATCAGGACGGCCGCAACCGCAACAGCCGCACCTACGACCTGCTGGTCGAACGGCATGACATCCTCGCGGTCCTGTCCGCCGGCAACAACGGCCCGGCCTTGGGCACGGCAGGCTCGGCCGGAGCCGAGGCGAACCGCGTGCTGGGTGTCGGCGCGTACCTTTCCCCCGAGATGGGCCGCGTCCTGTATCAGGCGCTGTCGCGCCACCCGGGCACGGCGCAGCAGTTCACCAGTCGCGGACCGACCAAGGATGGCGATCTGGGCGTGGACGTGATGGCGCCCGGAGCGGCCTTCGCCAGTGTCTCGACCGAGGGCCTGAAGGGAGCGGAGATGATGAACGGCACCTCGATGGCGTCGCCCTCCGCGGCCGGCGTGGCGGCGCTGGTCCTGAGCGCGGCGCGGCAAAAGGGGATCGAGGCTTCCCCGGCGCGCCTGCGGGCAGCGCTGGTCCTCGGCGCCCAGCCGTTGCCGGACGAGGATGCGGCCACGCGCGGCGCGGGGTTGATCCACGCCCCGCGGGCGTGGGAACGCCTGCAAGCCCTGCAGGGCGTCGCGGCCTTTGGTGGGTTCTACGACCTCGAGGTTGATCAGGGGACCTTTACCAACCGGGGCCGGGGCCTGCAGTTGCGCGAAGTCCTGACCGAGCCGCGGCGCCGGGTCACCGTCAAGGTCACCCCGGCGTGGGCCGAGTCGGTCGCGCCCGAGGCGCGCGTCGCCTTTGCCGCCGACCTGCGGCTGCGGCCCAGTGCGCCGTGGATTCAGGCGCCGGAGTATGTGCACCTCGCGAACGGGGCCCGCACCTTCGGCTTGGTGGTCGAACCGCCGCCGGTGCCCGCCGGCGCGCTCGGCTCGTTCCACGCCGAGACCGTGGAGGCTTTCCTCGCCGACAAGCCGGAGCTCGGGCCGGTCTTCGCGGTGCCGGTCACCGTGATCCAGCCCGCGCCGGCCGCGGCCTTCCGCGACCATAAGTTGGACACCGTCGTGCCGTTGCGTCCGGCGGAAACGCGCCGGCTCTTTGTCGCGGCCCCGGCGGGTGCCTCGCGCCTGCGGCTCACGGTCCGTCACCGGGCGACGGACACCCTCTCGCGGCGCTTCGTGGTGCAGGCGGTGGGGTATGCGGCGCAGACCCACATCGCGGCGATGGAGACCGACCAGAACCTGACCCTCGACCCCGGCGCCGAGAAGACCTTCGACCTGCGCGTGAAGCCGGGCGTGGTGGTCGAGGTCGCGACCACCCTGCTCTTCAGTTCGGTGGGGGCGGCGGCCCTTGAGGTGCGCCTCGAGTGGCTGGGCCTGGGTCTGGAGACGGATCCGCTGGCCCTGCCGGCGGGCGTGACCTGGGCCGGCCTGGATCTGCTGCCGCTCACCGACCGCGAGGTGAAGGTGGAGGCCAAGCTGGAGCGGGCGGTGCATGTGTTCCTGCCGGAGACGACCGAGCTGCGGAAGCTGGACGAGCGGGCGGAGCACCCGGCTTCGCCGCTCACCCCCGGCCCGGTCCGGCCCTCGTTCCTGCGGCAGCGGTTCGTCCTCGAATTGAAGGAGCCTCTTTCCGTGCACGTTTTGCCGGCAGAGAATTATGATCTGGGCGATGCCGTGGGGGGCGGTCGCGTGACCCTGCAGGCGGAGTCAGGCGAGGTGCTCTTCGATGGACTGGGCAGCAGTGGTGCCGCGCCCGGCCGTCCGGCGGTGCGGTTGCCGAAGGGCAAGGTCACCGCGGTGCGCGATTTCACGGCGCCGGAGGTGGAACTGCTCCGTTCCCTCAACCACGTGCCCCTGCGCCTCGCGGAGCCCCTCAAGACGACCCGGGCCCTGCCGGTGCGCGCGAACCTCCGCGAGCGCTTCAGCGGCAAGGACGCGACCGAGGTACGGCTGGAGGCCGGGCGGGAGGAGACGCTCTACCTCCAGGACAAGGCGGCGGACGAACTGGCCAAGCACGAGCCCCGCCCGGCCCACATTGCCGGCACGGTGGTGTTCCGCGACCTGGAGAACCGGGAGCTGGGGCGGCGCGAGCTGCTTTATGTCCCGGGGCTGTCCCCGGCCAAGGTGACCAATCAGAAAGCCAAGCCGAAGCCGGTGGCGGACGCCCGGAACGAAGCGGAGAAGCTCGCCGATGCGCTGTACGATGCGCGGCTGGCGTTCGTCCGGGACCAGCGGGCGGCGCAGGGGGCGGACGTCCAGCGCCAGCGGGCGGAGTTGCTCGCGGCCTTGCGTGCGGAGCGGTCGGGTGATCCCGCGCCGGTCTGGGAGGAGGCCCTCGATGCGGCGCAGGCTGCCGGGTGGGCGAGTGAGTTCTGGGGCAAGGCGCGGCCCAAGGCCGAGGCGCCCGCCTCCTCCGGCGAAGCTCCCGCCGGTGCGGCGACGGCCCCGGCGGAAGCCCCGGGCGCGGCGGTCTTCGCCCTGTTGGATGAGGTCGTGCGCCGAGCGGATCCCGATGCGGTGGCGCGGCACCTGGGTGCCCCGCCCGCGACGGCGGAACTGGAGGGCGCGGCGCGGGCCAAGCTGGAGCGCGAGAAGAAGCGCCTGAGCGCGCACCGCGAGGTGCTGGCGCGGGCGGAGCGGTTGCGGGCGGACGTGTTGCGCGCGTTGGGCCGCTGGGACGAGGCGTGGCGGGCGTTGGCCGAGGCCCGGCGCTGGGACCCGGAGACGGGTGACCGTCAGACCCGCGCCCTCGAGGCCGTCCTGCACGAGCAGGCGGGGCACCTCGGCCTGGCCTTGGAGGCGCTGAATGCGCGGCTCAAGGACGCCCCCGGTGACCGCAAGCTGCGCGAGCAACGGGCTGCCCTGTATGAGCGGCTGGGCTGGACCGAGGAGGCGGCCCGCGAGCGCCTGCGTCTCGCCCTGCACCAGCACCAGAAGGCGATCTTGGACGAGCGGTTTTAAGCGCCCTGGTCCCAGCCGGAGCGCGGGCCTCGCTCAGCTGGGATTGGTTCCCGCCACCCCGGCCTCGTAGGCCGCGACGTGCCGGCGCAGGGCCTGCAGAAACTGCTCCGCCCCGCGGCTGCGGTAACGTTGGAGGTGGCGAATCACCACCAGTTCCCGGTGCAGATCGCTGCCAGCCAGGCTCAGGTAGACCAACTGGTCCGCGTCTTCCGGTTGCTGCGCCAGGCGGGGCAGGAGCGAGATGCCCATTCCCGCTGCCACCCAGCGCTTCAGGGTCGCGACCTGCGCGCACCGATAGCCGAACCGCGGCTGCAGGTGCTGGTCGCCGAAAAAGGCCCGGATCTGCGTCGCCAAGGCGCTCGCATCCCCGAGCGACACGAACGTCTCCGCCGCCAGATCCCGCACCTCGATCTCCGTCCGCCCGGCGAACGGATGCCCGCGCCCGACCGCCAGCAGGAGCGGCTCCCGGAGCAGCACTTCCGTCGCCACCCGCGGCTCACGCACCGGATTGGGCACCACCGCGAGGTCCAGTTCCCCTTCGACCACCGCCGTGACCAGATCCGCCCGGAAATCCTCGCGCGCGTCGATGTGCAGGTGGGGGTGCGTCTGGCGGCAGCCCGCGATCAGTCCGGTGAGCAGGAACGGCATCACGGTCTGCACCGCGCCCACCGCGATCCTGCGTTCCAGCCCGGCCTGGTCCCCTAATTCGCGCGTCGCATCCTCGACCTCACGCAAGATGCGCCGCGCCCGTTCCAGCAGGACCTGGCCGGCTTCCGTCGGCACCGCCCGCTTGCCCAGGCGGTGCAGCAGGCGGTGCCCGAGTTCCTTTTCCAGATTTATAATCTGCTGACTGAGAGCGGGCTGGGAAATATTAACCTGCGTTGCCGCCCGCGTGAAACTCTCCGTTTCAACCACCGCGACGAACGAGCGCAAGGGGGATAGTTCCATAAGCTAAATCGATTAATAGTATAGTAAGGATCGATTTCAACTAATCCTCGCGGCGTGGTATTCTCTCCGAGTCGAGCCAATCCGGTTCGGCAGAAAGAACGAACTATGATGAAGACATTGATCCTGATCGCGGTCCCCTCCGGCCTCGTGGCTGTCGCCGCCCTGCTGCTTTCCGATGCCTCCCCGGTGAAAACGGAGCACGTGCTTGGTTATGGCAGCGTCCTTGCGCTGCTGGCCGTCGCGGCGCTCGACTACGGTTTCACTGGCCGGCGTCCGCTGTTCCGCAACTAAAGGCGGCGCAGTCGTTAGGTTAAACGGGGCCCGGAGTAATCCGGGCCCCTTTTCCTTTTCGGGGGGCGCAGGAAAGAACCGGGCAACGATTCCCTGGCTACACCAAGCCGAGTCTTGCGTATCGGGGTTTGGTGTAGCCGGGGCGTGCCGCCCCGGACGACCAGGCTACTTCACCTTCAGCGCAGCACCCCCCCGGCCCTCCCGGCCCGACTCCGCGGTCCGCGCCAGGCTTGCACCGAAGCTTCCCGGCCGCGCCACCCGCAGGAACAGATTCGCGATCAGATCCGTCCCCGCCCCCGCCGCGATCGCACTCCACCGGTGCGTCGCATCGTTGCCCAAGATGAGCATCCCCGTGTGCCCCCCCGGATCCTCCACGCCGCCCGGCCCCACCGGCTCCACCGCCCGCCACGCGCGCAGCACCGCGGCCACGTCGGCCGGCTCACCGGTCAGGAACTCCCAGTCCGGAAACCCCGCCGCGCCCCGCCGCACCGCGTAACGCAGCAGGCGCTCCGGGGTGTCGTGAGCCGGATCCACCGTGAGCGTCAGGAACCGGAACTCGCCTGCCCCCCGCGCCCGCAACTGATGGTAGATCTGGCGCAGCTGCTCCACCGCGCGCGGGCAGGCCTCCGTGCAGCGCGTGTAGAGGAACGACAGCAGCACCCGCTGCCCCGCCACCAGCTCCTCCCGCAGGCGCCGCGGTTCAGCGCGATGGTTGCGCAGGACCACGTCCGGCAAACTGGCACTCACCGCCCCCGCCGCGCCCACCCGCTCGCGCGGACGGGGGCGGAAACCCGCAGATGTGGAGGCCTCCAGGGATGCCATCGGGGGTCAGGTGAACAGTTCCGGATGTGCCGCCACGTCGGCCGCCGGGATGCCGCTGATCGCCGGCGGCACGCTGAACGTGCGGCCATTGAACAGCGAAGGTCGCGGCCGCCCCGTCGCCGGATCCCGCGCCACGGTTTCAAACTGCACCATCATCCGCATGTCCTCGTGGTTGTTGTTGTGGCAGTGCATCACGAACGGACCCGTGTAAGTGCGCAGGTGCAGCAGGACCTCGACGGTCATGCCATCCGCCAACGGCGACGTGTCGGAGTGATAGCGGAGGGTCCGCGGCGGCGGGCGGCCGTTGATCGAAATGATCTGGTGCCCCTCGAGGTGCGGGTGCGCCGGATGCCACCAGCCGCCCGACTTGTTCTCGAAGATCCAGCGTTCAACGCTCCCGAGCACCGGCGTCGCCTGGCTGCGGAAGGGCGACCAGAAATCCTCATTGATCATCCACGCCCCCTTGCGCCGCTCAAAGGACCAGCGCCGCGTCGCGGTCACGTCCGAGAGCAGGATCGGGGTGAAGGGGCGCAGCGGGGTTCCCGCCGCCACCGTGACGTCGTTCGGGACCACGCCGCCGCCCACCACGAATTTGAGCAGGTTCACCGCCGCACGCGGATCGACGCCCTTTGGCTTCCGCCCGTTGGTCTGCTCCATGATATTCTGGAGGTAGAGCTCTGTTCCCGCGGGGAAGGCACTGAAATCGACGATGATGTCCGCCCGGTTGCCCGGCACGAACTCGACCGACGAAACCGGCTCCGCCTGCGGCAGGAGGTAGGCGTCGTTCGCGATCTGCAGGAACGGCACCGCGGTGCCCCCGCGCACGATCCGCAGGTGGTAGACCCGGGCAAGCGAACAGCAGATCAGGCGGAAACGATACTTGCGGCGTTCCACCGCCAGAAACGGCTGCGCCACGCCGTTGACGGTCGGGACGTCCCCGATCCGCCCGTCGAAATCGAGCGGATCCCACTTGAGCGAACCGTCCCGGTTGAACGCCTGGTCGATCAACGCGAGCGGGATGTCGTAAGCCGAAGGGCCGCCGCCCGGGCCATCGATCGGCGGAAGCACGCGGTCCGCGATCAGCTTCTCCTCGATCTCATCGGTCACCAGGCACACGCCGGCCAGCCCGTGGATGACATTGCGGGCCGTCACATCGTTGCCGTGGTCGTGGTACCACAGGGTCGAAGCCGAGTGTTCGGCGTCCGGCCGTCCGTCGGCCGTGAGGGGCAGGGCAAAGGGATAGTAGTAGTCCCGGCTGCGGCCGGGGAAGATGTAGAAGCAGGGGTGCCCGTCGGCGTGGGCGGGATTGTGGCCGCCGTGGAGGTGCAGCGACGCCTCGACGTCCACCGCATTGGTCACCCGCAGCACGGCGGGCTCGCCGATGCGCGCGCGCAGGAGGGGCCCGGGCACGATGCCGTTGTAGCCAAGGGCGGGCGTGTCGACTCCCGGGATCCACTGATGCGTGGTATCGCGGAGTTCGAGCCGGTAGTGCTTTTCCGGATGGCGCGCCCGCTCATTCACCCCGGCCGGGTGGCCCGGCTGGTACTCGGGTGCGATGCCGTGGTAAACGGCGGCCGAACCCACCGCCGCCTCGGGCGTGCCCGGAGCCGGGTTGAGCGTGGTCGGCGCCAGCCGTCCCGGGATCGGCAGGGGCGTGGTGTGCGGCACGTAGCGGAGTGAGGGCGCCCCCGCCGGCACCGCGGCCGCGCCCGCCTTCGGGACCAGCTGCAAGTGCGGAAAGGCCACTGCCGCGGCAGAAGATCCGGCGAGAAAGGAACGTCGCGTCAACGTGGGCATAGGCGGAGGTGGAGCGTCTCGGCTGAGAAACGCCAGACGCCCAGACTCGGTAGTAGTCACGTTTTGGGCAAAACCAAAGATAACTTATCTTATTAAATGATAGATATTTGCGGTATAAAAATGGGCGCTCCCAATGCGCAATGCCTGCATTTGGACGGGCGAAGGATTCCCCGCTACACCGAACCAAGTCTCGCGTGCCGCGGATCGATGCAGCCGGGGCGCGCCGCCGCGGTCGGGGGGACGCCCCCCTTTCGCGCCACAATTCCCCCCCGCTCGCCTTCAGCGCGCCAGCGCCGCCTGCACCAGCCGATCGTCCCCATCGTGCACCGCCGGGGTCACCCCCAGCAAGGCACACAGCAGCGCATACACGTGGACGTTTTCCGTCGCCGGCAGCGTCACGCCCCGCCGGAACGACGGCCCGTGGGCGATGAAAATCCCTTGCATCTCCGGATGCTGCGGATCGTACCCGTGATCCCCGCCGAGAAAGCCCTTTTCGACGTAGCTCTTTTTCAGGTTCGCCAAATTCGCCCGCGTGGCGACGTGCCAGCCCGGCTCCGGCAACAGCCACAAGGGCGCAATCCGCGGATTATCCCGGAGCTGAAACCGCGCCGGCAACTCCTCCGCCCGGTAAGCCTGCGCGTGCGGCACCCGCCGGAGCTGCTGCAGGATCGCCGCGACCTCCGCTCCCTCCCGCGGGCGCAGCGTCACCACGCTGCCATCGCTGTCCACGTGCACGGTCTTCAGGTCGAGGTAATCCTCCAAGGCGACCGTGCGGTCCAGGTGGGTTGCGGTCATTCCGTGATCGGACACCACGACCACCTCCGGTTCGCGCCCCAGCGCCCGCACGCGGGCCAGCAGGGTGCCGACGTGGCCGTCCAGCAAACCCACCGCCGCCGCGAGTTCCGGCGAGTCCGGGCCGAACCGATGCCCGGCACTGTTGGTTTCCTCGAGGTAGAAAGCCACCAAGGCCGGCCGCTCCCCCGCGGGTCGCCCCAGCCAGCCGACCACCTCGTCCACGCGTTGCGGGAAGGGAATCCGGTAATCGAAGGGCTTCCAATAAGTCGCCCGCCGCCCGCCGATCTCCACTTCCGAACCGACCCACAGGGCGGTCGCCGCCGGCACGCCTTGGCGCACGGCCGTGATCCAGATCGGCTCCGCGCCCCACCACCGCGGATCCCGGTTCGAGGGCGGATGGACGTACCGGAAAAAGCGCCCGTCCGCGGGATCGAAGAACTCGTTGTTCACGATCCCGTGCCGCGCCGGATAACGCCCCGTCACCAGGGTGTAGTGATTGGGAAAGGTGTTCGACGGAAACGCGGGGATGAGCCCGCGGGCGCTGACGCCCTCGCGCCGCAGTGCCTGCAGGTGGGGCGTGCGGTCCGGATGCCGGTCCAGATAATCCCAACGAAAACCGTCCAAGGAAAGGAGCAACACCGGCCCGCGCGCCTCCGCGCCCCGGGCCAGGCCCAGCATCAGGCAACCCAGGCAGAGGAAGATGCGCATCATCACAGGGGCAGGGGCACCGCGGCCAGGCGCGATCCGCTCAGGGATAGTCCTCGCTGGCCGGTGCAGGCTTCGCCGCAGGCTTGGCCGGTTCCGTCCCGGCGCTGGGACCGCCCTCAACGGGGCTGGCGCCGGCCTCGGTTTCCGGCGCGGCGGTGGCCGGCGCGGGGCTCGACCCCTCCGCCGCGGGCGTGGCGGCAGCCGTGTGGGCCTCATAGTCGGAATAAGCGTCGGTGGCGGTTGTGGCGGCGGCCGGAGTCGGGGAACCCGTGGCCAGCTCGCCTGGCGCGGTCGGCGCGGCCAACAGGCGTTTCCGCTCGTCCTCGTCCATGGCGCGGCGGAACTCGTCCTCGACCCCGGAGGCCGCCTTCTTGACCTCCCGCATCACCTTGCCGAGGCCTCGGGCGAATTCAGGCAGCTTATCCCCGCCGAAGAGCATCAGCGCCACGGCGAAAATCAGCAGCATCTCCATCCCGCCCAATCCGTCGATGAAGCCCAAGGGGAGCAGGGCCGGTTCGAGGGCAGATACCGCATTCATCCCGGCAAGGAAATCGCGAACCAGCGGGTTCGTCTAGCGGAGAGTGACGCTGACCGCGAATTTACGTGTTTCCCCCTTCGGCACCAGCTGCAGCCCGGCGCGATGACCAGGGGCGTTCGGCGGCCCCATCCAAGGCTCCACGCAATAAAAGGGAGAATCCGGGGCGAGGGTCCAAGTGACGAACATCGCATCCGGCGGCGGCACCTTCTCCGTGCCCAGACGCACACAGACATCGCCGGCCCGCCCGCGCTCCCCGAAGACCGCCTCGTGCCCCTGCAGGCCGGTATGGAAGGTGTCGACCAGCGCCGGGTTGGCGAAGCTCTCCTGCGCCTGGAGTTCCGGGCCGGGCACCAGCCCGCCGGTGGCAAGGTCGTGGCGCAGGCGGCGCGTGGCCGGGATGTGGATCAGGTAGTCCGCGCGGCTGGTCCCCGGGCTCCACGGCAGGCTGAAGTAGAAGTGATGGCCGGCGCACCAGGGTAATGGCTCCCGGCCGAGGTTGGTCAGGGCGAACTCGCAGGCCAGCCCCAGGGGATCGAAACGGTAGGTGACCGTGAACTCGTACTCGAACGGGTAGCACGCGCGCGCCTCGTCGCCGGGGACGAACCGGGCGACGAAGCCGCGGGCGTCCAGCCGGGTCACCTCAAACGCGCCTTGGCGCGCGATGCCGTGCAGCGGCATGGGCCGGCGCACGCCGTCCGCCGCCCGCCAATGGAAGATCTCCGTCCCATCAAAGGTCCGCCCATTGAAGGGGAAAAGGATGGGGTTGCCGCCGCGGACCTTCGCGAGGTCGGCGAAGTCCGCCTGCTCCGGCCAGTAAATCACATCGCGGACGGAGCCATCGCCCAAGGTCAGGTTCCAGTTCAGCAGGCGCGCCCCCCGCTCGGGGAGGGCGAGGAAGGTCGAGTTGCCGACCTGCCAGCGCGTGAGGGTCTGTCCTTGATAGGCCACCTTTTCCATTGCGGCGCGAGTGTGGACCCCGCCCGGCGGCCGCCAAGGCTTATCCGGCCGCCGGCACTTGCGCGATGCGGGCCGCTCGCTAGGGTCCGTCGATGTCCCGTTGGCTGCTCCGCCTTTGCCTGTTGCTCGCTGCCCTCCCGGCGGGGCGCGCCGCCGAGTCCGCCCTCGTGCGGAACGATCCGGCCCCCGCCTCGCCGCCGCCCGCGGCCCCCGCGGCCGCGGGGGCCGCCGGGGCCGCCGGGGCCGCGGCTCCGGCCACTCCCGTCACCTCGTTGAACCCGCCCGCCGCGGGCGAGCGGCGCCGGGTCTTCGTCATCCCCGTCCGCGAGCAGGTCGATTCGCCGCTGCTCTACATCATCCGCCGCGGCCTCAAGGCCGCCTCCGAGCAGCAGGCCGAAGTAGTGGTGCTCGACATGAAGACGCCCGGCGGCGCCCTCGACGTGACCTTCTCGATCATGGAGGCGCTGGGGAAGTTCAAGGGCCGCACGCTCACCTTCGTCAATGATGAGGCCATTTCCGCCGGAGCCTTCATTTCCGCGACCACCGACGAGATCTGGTTCGCTCCCGAAGGGATCATCGGCGCCGCCGCTCCGGTGATGGCCACCGGGCAGGAGATCGACGCCTCGATGCGGCAGAAGATCGTGAGCTACCTCAAGGCCCGGGTGCGCGCCACCAGCGAGGGCAAGGGTGGCTACCGCGGTCAGGTGATCTCCGCGATGATCGATGCGGATTATGAGCTGAAGGTGGAGGATAAGGTGCTCAAGGGGAAGGGCGAGCTCCTCTCCCTCACTGCCAAGGAAGCGGCCGAAACCCACGGCAATCCGCCGCAACCCCTGCTCGCCGCCGGAATTGCCACCGATGTCGATGATCTGCTGCGCCAGCAATTCGGGGTGGGCGGTTACGAGGTCACCCGACTCGAGATCACCTGGTCGGAGCATTTCGCGGTCTTCCTGCGATCCCTCTCGCCCATCTTGCTCGGTCTGGGCCTGCTGGCGCTCTACATCGAATTCAAGACGCCCGGTTTCGGCGTCTTCGGCATCACCGGCATCGCGTGCCTCGCGGTGGTGTTCCTGAGCAATTACGTCGCCGGCCTCTCGGGCCAGGAGCCCATTCTGGTCTTCGCCCTGGGACTGGCGATGGTCCTGACGGAGCTCTTCTTTTTCCCCGGCATCGTCGTGCTGGCCGTCGGTGGGCTGGCGCTGATGCTCGGCTCCCTCGTCTGGTCGATGGCCGACATCTGGCCGAACGAGCCGGTCACGATCAGCGATGAGCTGTTCCTGCGGCCGCTGCAGGACGTCGGCCTCGGCCTCCTGCTGGCCATCGTCCTCGCCCTGTTGCTGGCGCGATTCCTGCCCCGCGGCTGGTTCCTCTCCCGCCTGGCGGTCGCGCATCCGATCGTCGGCGCGGCGCAGGTCGCGGGTTTGCCGCCGGAGTCCGGCGAAGCCGCGGCCAGGTTGGTCGGCCGGGTGGGGGTCGCGGTGACGGGCCTGTTCCCCGCCGGCCAGGTGGAGGTGGACGGTGGGCGCTACGAGGCGCGGCTGGAGGTGGGTTCCGCGCCCCCGGGCACGCCGGTGGTGGTACGACGGCGGAATGATTTCGGCCTCGTGGTCGACTTGGTGGAGGGCCCCCGCTCGTGACCCTCATCTTGGTGCTCTTTGGCGCAGGGATCCTGTTGCTCGCCCTGGAGGTGATCGTCCCGGGCGGCGTGCTTGGAATCGTGGGCGGACTTTCCCTGCTCGGAGGCGTCCTGGTCGCCTTCGACCGCTTCGGCCCCGGTGGTGGCGCCTGGGCGCTGGCGGCGGGATCGTTGGTCACGGCCGTGGCCCTGTACCTGGAATTCGTCCTGCTGCCGCGCAGCCGCCTCGCCCGCTCCCTCTCGATGTCGGCCACCGTCGCGGGGTGCAGTCAGCCCCCGGTCGCCGACGCGAGCCTCGCGGGGCGGACGGGCATCGCGGTGACGCCCCTCGCGCCCACCGGCATCGTCGAGTGCGACGGCCGGCGCTACGAGGCGTTCAGCCGGAGTGGCCTGATCGCCGCCGGCGCGCCCGTGGAGGTCACGGCAGTTGAAACTTTCCGCATCCTCGTCATCCCTGCCCGCTCCTCCACCACCACCTCTTCCTCATGAGCCTCACCCTCGTCGGCATCGCCGTCCTCGGCCTCTTCGTCCTGATTCTGGGCGCCATCGTCTTCAGCCTGATCGGCGCCTGGGTAAAGGCGCTCTTCAACGGCGCCCCCATCCCGATGTCGAAGCTGGTCGCGCTCAAGTTCGCGAGCATTCCGTACGGGCTGATCGTGGACGCCCGCATCACGGCGGTGCGGGCCGGCATCAACCTCGATGCGGACCAGATCGCCTCCCATTTTCAGGCGGGCGGCAACGTGGTGCCGACGGTGCAGGCGCTGATCGCCGCGCAGAAGGCGGGCATTGAGCTGGGCTGGGACCGCGCCTGCGCGATCGACCTCGCCACCAAGGGCTCCGGCAAGAGCGTGGTCGAGGCGGTGCGGACCTCCGTCGACCCGAAGGTCATCGATTGCCCGAATCCCGAGGGCGGCCGCACCACGATTGATGGCGTGGCCAAGGACGGCATCCAGGTGAAGGTGAAGGCCCGCGTGACCGTGCGCACCAACCTGGACCGCTTCGTGGGTGGGGCGAAGGAGGAGACCATTATCGCCCGCGTCGGCGAGGGCATCGTCACCACCATCGGTTCGGCCGAGTCGTACAAGTCCGTGCTGGAGTCGCCGGATGCGATCTCGAAGACCGTGCTGAAGCGCGGCCTCGACGTGGGGTCGGCGTTCGAGATCCTCTCCATCGACATCGCCGACGTGGACGTCGGGGAGAACGTGGGCGCGAAGCTGCAGGAGGCGCAGGCCGAGGCCAACAAGAACATGGCGCAGGCGCAGGCGGAAATCCGACGGGCGGCGGCCGTGGCCCTCGAGCAGGAAATGAAGGCCCGCGTGCAGGAGATGCAGGCGAAGGTGGTCGAGGCGCAGGCGCAGGTGCCGCTGGCGCAGGCCGAGGCCTTCCGCAATGGGCGCCTGGGCGTGATGGATTTCTACCGGATGGAGAACGTGCAGGCGGACACGCAGATGCGGTCCTCCATCGCGCACCCTGAGGGGAAGAAGTAAGGCCGCCGACCCCGCCGTCGCCCCGTGAAAGCGAACCTGCTGGACTGGCTGCTCGAGCGCACCGGGCTGGTCATCTTCGTGGTGATCTTCGTGGTGCAGATCGTGCGCGGCCTGCTGCAGGCGCGGCGCGCGGCGCCGCCGCCGGCTTCCTCGAAGCCGGATGCGTTGGAGGAGGAGCGGCGGGTGCAGGACATCCAGGCGGAGATCCGGCGGCGCATTGCCGAGCGGCGTGGGGGTGGGGCGGCCGCCTCGGCTCCGGATGCTCCGGCGGCGCCCGCGGCCCGCGAGGTGGCGCCCGCGTCGCCGCCGCCGGAGCCTGCGCCGGCGGAGTCCTTGGATCCGATGCGGCGGATGATGCGCGAGTTCGAGGAGCAGATGCGCGAGGTCGAGCGGAAGTTCACCGGGGAGGAAGCGGCTCCCCCGTCGGCGCCGCCGCCCCTGGCTCCCGCGGCCTCCAGCCTGCGCTCCGAGGAACTGGAGCGGCAGCGGGTGTTGGCGGAACAGTTGGCGGCGTTGGAGGCGGAGCGGGCGGCGGCGCGTCGTCGGGCCGAGGAAGTGGCGGCGGCCGGGGCGGTGCGGGCCGCGGGGGTCGCGCGGGCGTCCACCCGGTTGGGCGACGATCTGCGGGATCCGGGCGCGCTGCGCCGCGCGGTGCTGCTGCGCGAGGTGCTCGGCACCCCGGTGGGCCTGCGGTAGCGCGGACCTGGTCCGGCCGGGGAGAAA
>JBMTAG010000080.1:0-16294 GCA_049428505.1 Opitutaceae bacterium
GCCCGGGGGCCGGGGGCGTTGCCCGAATCAGTTGCGGCCGGGATTCCCGGCGCGGCTCTCGACGAACTCGCGGATCACGGCCATCCGCTCGCGCTGGCGCTGTTCCTGCTCAATTTCGTCGACGGTGCGGATCGACTCATGGCGGGCCATGGCGCGGCGCATCTTGTTCAGGGCCAGGTACTCGAGCTGGCGGATCCGCTCCCGGGTCACCTTGAAGCGGCGCCCGACCTCCTCGAGCGTGAGCTCGTCCCGGCCCTCGAGGCCGAATCGAAGCCGGATGATCTCGGCCTCGCGGGGATCCAGCGCATTGATCATCGCATGGAGATCCTGGTTGAGGTTCTTCTCGCGCAGCCCTTCGTGCGGATCGAGGGCGTTCTCGTCCCCGACGATCTCCCCGAAGGTCGCGGAATCACTTTCCTCGCCTACCGGGGCATCGAGCGAAGCCGGGCGTACGCTGACGGACTTAAGGTGGGCCACCTTGGCGGTGGGCACCTGCAACTCGATCGCCAGTTCCTCGTCGGTGGGCTCACGGCCCAGCTGTTCGGTCAGCTGCATTGCCGTGCGCCGCATTTTCGAGATCTTGTCCACCAGGTGGACGGGCAGGCGGATGGTTTTTCCCTGGTTGGCGAGCGCGCGCTTGATCGACTGCTTGATCCACCACGCGGCGTAGGTGGAGAGTTTGCCGCCCTTGCGGGGGTCGAAGCGCTCGACGGCCTTGACCAAGCCGATGTTGCCTTCGCTGATGAGGTCGAGGAGGGGCAGACCGAAGTCCTTGTAATCCATCGCGATCTTCACGACGAGGCGAAGGTTCGCGGAGATCATGTGGTCGCGGGCCGCCTTGTCCCCCCGGCGGATGCGACGAGCAAGGGAGACCTCCTCTTCGATGGTCAGCAGGGGCGTCTTGGCGATCTCCTGCAGGTAGAGTTGGAGGTTGCTCCGCTCGCCGTGAGGGATGGGGGCCGCGGGGGCGGTCTCGTTGCGTTCGAGGAAGGAGGGGGGCGCATCCTGCGCGGGGGCAGTCAGCGTGGTCGTCGCGGTCGAGGGATTAGTGCCGGCCGAATCATCCGTGGCACCGAGAGAACGGGGCGTCTTGTGCTTCGTGGGCATGGCGGGAGGGTTAAGGTTAAGGGAAAGAGCGCTTAGCGGGTGTACTTTCCATCTAGCAGGAGGTGTTCCTAGTTCGTACGGGTAAACCCCCGGGGGAGATGCACCCAAAGCCGGAATCGGCGGGACACTTTGGCCCATCAGCGATCCTTGTCGGGATGTCACGGCTGGTCGATCTGTCACGCTTGTCCCCCTTTCCGGTGCGTTCGTCCCACGGGCGGAGCGCCGGGAGCGCGCGTCGGGAGCGGCGGGATCTGTCACGCAGTTGTAACCTATTCGGTGGCAATAGGCTCGACGGTGAAAAAGTCGCTTCGCAGCGTCGCTAGGATGCAGGATTGGATCACCTGGTTCGCAGGGATGGGGCTCTTGTTCACCGGCTTGCGGATGGTGGGCGCCGAAGTGCAGCAGCTGGCCGGGGGGCGGGTGCGGACCTGGATTGCCGCGTCCTTGAACCGTCCGGCGGCGCCGCAGCTGGTGGGGGTGCTCCTGGGGGCGTGTACGCAATCGGCGGGGGCCGTGACCTTCGCGGCGAGCGGACTCATCTCCGCCGGCGCGGCGACGCTGAGGCAGGCCTTGCCCTTGCTGCCGTGGTCTAGCGTGGGCACGTCGTTGTTGGTCCTGGCGGCGGCGATCGATCTGCGCCTGATGGCGTTCCTGCTTTTTGGTTCGGTCGGCCTCGCGTTGCTGCTCCGGGTGGATCGTTACGCGGGCCTTCGTCCCGGGCTGTTCGCCCTGCTGGGCTTGGCCCTCCTGCTCTTCGGGGTGGGGTTGCTTAAGTCCGCCATTTCCGGGCTGCGCGCGGATCCGGCGGTGGTGGTGGGCGCGACCGGCAGCTTCGGACTGGCGTTCCTGTTGGGGCTGGCATCGGGGAGCCTGCTGCAGTCGGCGCAAGTGGCGACGGTCCTGCTGCTCCCGCTGGTGCAGGCGGGCCTGCTGGGTCTCGCGCCGGTGGCGGCCGTGATCTACGGCGCGAGCCTGGGAACCGGGCTGGGGCGGTATCTGGTGGCGGGGGCGATCGATTTGCCCGGCCGCCGCCTGACGTTGGCGGGGTTGGTCGTCCGGGCGGCGGGCACGGTGGTGCTCGTCGGTCTGCACGGGCTTGAGGGCTACGTCGGGATCCCCTGGTTGCAGGCTTGGGTTACCGCCGCCGCGGCGAATCCGGCCCTGCAGGTTGGCCTGCTCTACCTGGGGTCACAGGTGTTGATCGCGCTGGTCGGGGAAGTGACGGGAGCAGGGATCGCGGCCCGAGTGGAGCGGTGGTTGCCTGATCCCGCCGCCGCGGAGCCGCCGGAACTGCGGCCCGCGCACGTTCCCCGCGGCGAAGTGCGGGATCCGGCCGGCGCCCGGCTGCTGTGTCAGCTGGAGTACGCGCGGCTCGCCTCGTTTCTGCCGCATTATCTCGATGACTTGCTCCTCCCGGAGGAGCGTTCGCCCGGGGCATTCGGGCTGGCGCGTCGCCACGCCGGAAGTACGGCGATCCTGGGCGCCCTCGAGTGTTGCCTGAGCGGAGCGTTGCGGGCCGAGCCCGCGGCGGGAGATCTGGAGGCGCTGGTGCGACTGCGCACCCGGCTCGCTTTGCTGCGGGCGCTGCAGGCTTCATTGCACGCCTTCGCGCAGGATGTGGCTGCCCTGCCCGCCGGGGAGCGGCCGGCACGGCTCGAAAGGCTGGTGCAGGGCCTGCACGCGGTGCTTGGGGTGGCCGCGGAGGCCCTCGGCCCGCGAGCGACCGAGGAGGAGCGGCAAACCTTGCGGGGGATTACCGGCGAGCGCGGGGCGCTGATGGAGCAGGTCCGCCAGTCGCTGCTTGAGCAGGGCGGGCCGGGCGGCAGCCCCGAGCGCCTGATCGATGCCACCCTGCACTTCGAGAAGTGCCTCTGGCTGCTGCGCCGGCTGTCCGACGACGGCGCGGCGGGCACCGATTGAGCCTGCGCCCCGTTCAGGGCACGACGAACGGGGCGAAGTAGGCGGCCTGCGCCGGCGGGTAGCGCCCGATCAGTCGCACGCCGTCCTCCAACTGCTCCTCACTCTGGACATGGCCCACCGCGTGGAGGCGGGCGATGACGTCGTAGCGGGAGTGGGGGACCAGCAATTCGGTGACAGCGTGGGCCTCGGCGATGCGCTCGAGGCAGCGTTCCTCGAGCAGGTCGAGGCCCTCCCGGGAGCGGGCGCTCACCAGGAGGGCGCCGGGTTCCAGCTGCCGGGCGCGGGCCAGCATCGCCGGCGTGCCGGCGTCGACCTTGTTGAAGACCGTGATGATCGGCCGGTCGGCGGCGCCCAGTTCACCCAGGACGCCGAGCGTGGTCGCGTGGTGATGTTCGAAGTGCGGGCTGGTGACGTCCAGCACGTGGATCAGGAAGTCAGCGATCACGACCTCCTCCAGGGTCGCCTTGAAGGCCTCGATCAGCCCGTGGGGCAGACGGCGGATGAAGCCCACCGTATCGGTGACGAGCAGCTTCTGGTTGCCCCGGAGCGCCAGCTGGCGGGTGGTGGGGTCCAGGGTGGCGAACAGCTTGTCGGCCGCCCGCACGAGCCCTCCGGTCAACGTGTTCAGCAGGGTGGATTTCCCCGCATTGGTGTAGCCGACGATCGCGCAGGTCGGCACGGGGACCCGCTGCCGCCGTCGCCGCTGGACGTCGCGTTGGCGCACCACGGCGGCCAGTTCCGCCTTCAGGTGGGTGATCCGGTCGCGCACGATGCGGCGGTCCTGCTCCAGCTGGGTCTCGCCCTCGCCGCCCATCGCGCCCTTGCCGCGCTGGCGGGAGAGGTGGGTCCAGGCGCGGGTCAGCCGCGGGAGCGAGTACTCCATCCGCGCGAGGGCCACCTGCAGGATGGCTTCGCGGGTGTGGGCCCGGTCGGCGAAGATCTCCAGAATCACTTCCTGCCGGTCGATCACGGCCAGACCGGAAAGCTCCTCCCAATTGCGCTGCTGGGCGGGGGAGAGTTCCTCATCGAAGACGATCACGTCCGCGCCCTCGGCCCGCGCCAGGGCGACGAGTTCCTCCGCCTTGCCCGAACCGAGGAGCAGCGCCGGCGTGGCGCGGCGCAGGTTCACCAGCTCGGCGCGGGCGACCTGGATGCGCAGGTTCTCCACCAGTTCCCGGAGTTCCGCCAGCAGTTCGGCCGCCTCGCCGGCGGGCATCTCGGGCGTCTGCACGCCCACGAGGAAGGCGCGTTCGAGCTTCGCGGGCTTGTCAGTGAGGAAGTCGGCCATCGGGCGGGTGGGTCAACGTGGGCCGGCTTTCCGGGCGCGTCAACCGGCCAGCCGTCCGTCCGCTTGACGCCCGCGAGCGCGGCCGCTTGGGTCGGCGCGTGTACCCCCGCTCCCTCCTCCTGCTCGCCGTGGCCCTGCCCGCGGCCGTCCACGCCCACGTCGATCTCGCGCTGCCGCTCGGGCAGGTCAGCGCGACCCCGCTCCCGTCGGCCCCGCTGGGCTCCGGCAACTGGCGCTTCCAGGTCGCGGGCGGGTGGGCCCAGGTGCCCTCCGGGGTCTCCCTCGGGCCGACGCACGGCGGCATCGTCGTCGACGCCGCGGGCCGGATCTACGTCTCCACCGATGCGGACAAGACGGGGATTTTGGTCTTCGAGGCTTCGGGCCGCTACCTGCGTTCGATCGCGCCCGAGTTCAGCGGCATCCACGGCATGATGCTTCGCCGCGAGGGCGGGCGGGAGTTCATCTATGCCGCGCACGTGAAGGGACCGCAGATCGTGAAGCTCGACCTCGACGGCAAGGCGGAGTGGACCCTGGGAGTGCCCAAGGAGAGCGGCTTCTACAACCAGCCGGCCGACCCGAAGGGCAAGGCCACCGCGTTCCGCCCCACGGCGGTCACCGTCGGACCGGACGGTCGCATCTACGTGGCGGACGGCTACGGCGCGAGCGTGGTCCACGTCTTCAGCCCGGAACGCCGCTACCTGAAGACCATCGGGACGCGCGGCGAAGGGGAGAACCAGTTCAAGACCTGCCACGGGATCGCGCTCGACACGCGTTTCGGCGCGCCTCGCCTGCTGATTTCCGACCGGGAGAATCGCCGGCTGGTGCACACCGACCTGGAGGGCAAGTGGCTGGGCGTGGTCACCACGGGCCTGCGCCGGCCCTGCGCGGCTTCGATCCACGGGGATTTCGTCGCGGTGGCCGAACTCGAGGGCCGCGTCGCGATCGTCGACAAGGCGGGCGCGGTCGTCGCCACCTTGGGTGACAATCCGGACCAGAAGCAGTGGGCGCAGTTCAAGCTGGCGCCCGAGCATTGGCGCGACGGCATTTTCATCGCGCCCCACGGCGTCTCGTTTGACGCCGCCGGGAACCTGTTCGTGCAGGACTGGAACTTCGCCGGACGAGTGACCAAGCTGGCGCGGTTGGCGGGCCGCTGAGGTCCGGGGCGGTTGAACCGCCCCTCTCTCTGCGTGCGGGATTAACGCGTGCGGATGCAATCTCCTGCGTCTGCGCTGGATAACCCCGCGCAGTTTCCGGCCAATTTGGCTTGGCGCGCCGGGGCGCCGTCGTTGCAGTTGGGTTCCCCGATGGCTTCCCCCCTCCGTCTCCTGGCGGCCGTGGCCGCGTTTTCCCCCCTGAGCGCCTGGGCCGCCGCCGCGCCGCCGATCAGCTATAACGATCAGATTCAACCGATTTTGGCGGAGAATTGCTTCCTCTGCCACGGGCCGGACTCCTCCACGCGCAAGGCCAAGCTGCGGCTGGACCGGGCGGAATTCGCCACGAAGCCGCGCGGCGACGGGGACCTGGAGCCGGCGATCGTCCCGGGCGATCCGGCGCGGAGCCCGCTGATCGAGCGCCTGAAGTCGAGGGATCCCGACGAGGTGATGCCGCCGCCGGAGGCCCATAAGACGGTGCGTCCCGAGGAGGTCGCGCTGCTGGAGCGATGGATCGCCGAGGGTGCCCGCTACGAGGAACACTGGAGTTTCCTGCCGCTGCGCACCGCCGCGGCGCCGGCCGCCGGCAAGTGGGGCCAGAACGCGGTCGACGCCTTCATCGCCCAAAAGTTGGAGCGGGAAGGACTGCTGCCGGCCGCGGAGGAAGCTCCCGCCCGGTTGCTGCGCCGGGCGGCCTTGGACCTGACCGGACTGCCGCCCACGCCGGCCGAGCTCGCCGCCTTCGCCGCGGACCGCGCGCCCGGAGCCTATGTGCGCGCGGTGGACCGGATGCTGGCCTCGGAGGCGTCCGCGGAGCATTTCGCGCGGCAATGGCTCGATGCGGTGCGGTATGCGGACACCCACGGCATCCATATCGACAATTACCGTTCCATCTGGCCGTACCGTGATTGGGTGATCCGGGCCTTCCGCGACAATCTGCCGTTCGACCGCTTCACCATTGAACAGGTGGCCGGGGATCTGCTCCCGGGGGCCACGCTGGCGCAGCAGGTCGCCTCCGGCTTCAACCGCTGTCTGCCGACCACGAGCGAGGGCGGCGCCATCCCCGAGGAGTACGAGGCGATCTATGCCAAGGACAGGGTGGAGACGGTCGCGACGGTCTGGCTGGGCCTGACCCTCGGCTGCGCGGCCTGCCACGACCACAAATTTGACCCCGTCTCGGCGAAGGACTTCTACGCCTTCGCCGCCTTTTTCCGCAACAACACGATGCCCGCGATGGACGGCAATCGCTACGACACGCCGCCAACGTTGTTTGTCCCGGCCGCCGGCGATGAGGCCCGCTGGTCGGAGCTGCAGGCGCAGCTGCAGCTGATGCGGGACGAGCAAAAGGCCCGCGCCGCGGCGGCGGAGCCGGACTTCAAGGCGTGGCTGGAGCAGGGACCGCGGCTCGCGGTCCCGCCGGCCGATCACGCGGTGTGGCGGCACGAGCCGCTGATCGCGGCCGAGGGCGCCCCGGACTCCATGCCGGGACTTTACGGTCCCGCGCCGGAGGTGGGGCGGTCGGACCGGGTGGTCGGTCCGCCAGTGCCGTGGCTGCGGGGTGAATCGAGCAGCACCGGAGCCTTCGTGCGCGTCGAGGGCAAGCCTTCCGGTCCCTTGTTCTCCAGCCGTTCCGCTGGGGAAAAGGGCCCGGGCTGGGAGGTGTTCCTGGAGGAGGGCAAGCTGGGCCTGTTCATCGCTGATGGCACCGGGCGCGTGCAGGTTCGCAATGTCGGGGGCGCTCTGGCGCCTGGCGCCTGGCGGCACGTGCTGGTCAGCTTTGACACCACGGCGTTGCGAAGCCGGACGGTGGAGGTGTTCGTCGACGGCAAGATGGTGGTGAACTCGAGTGTCTCGGCCTTCCTGCCGACCGATATCCGTCCCAGCGAGGACCTGCGGCTGGGGGCGCGGGCAGGGGCGGGCGGGGCGGCGTGGGAAGGCATCACCGGCGGCCGCGTCTGGGCCCAGGACCTCCGCGTCTCCCGCCGGGGCTACCTGGCGGCTGACCTGAAGGATTTCACGGAGGAGCTGGAGGCCTTCGCGGCCGTGGCGGTGCCCGCGGCGGAACGCACGCCCGCGCAGCGCCGGTCGCTGCGGCGTCATTTTCTCGCGGCCATCGACGTGCCGACATTGGCCATCGCCGCGAGGCTCCGCCCCTTGCTGGCCGAGGCGGATGGGGTGCGCGTCCGGGGAGGCCTGACCTTGGTGATGGAGGAAAAGAAGGGCTCGGAGCCCTTTGCGCACATCCTGAACCGGGGCGAGTACAGCCAGCCCGGCGAGAAGGTCGGCGCGAATACCCCGGCGATCTTGCCGCCCTTGCCTCCCGAGGCGCCCCGGAACCGGCTGGGCCTCGCGCGCTGGCTCGTCGATCCCGCGAATCCGCTGCCGGCCCGGGTCGCGATGAACCGCCTCTGGCAGCACCTCTTCGGTACCGGCCTCGTTGAATCGGCCGGTGACTTCGGCGTCACCGGCGCGCGGCCCTCCCATCCCGAACTGCTCGACTGGTTGGCGCGGCGCTTCATCGATTCCGGCTGGGATCACCGGGCGATGACGCGATTGCTGGTCACCAGCGCCACCTATCGGCAGTCCGCCGCGGTCACGCCCGCGCTGTTGGAACGGGACCCCGGCAACCGGCTGCTGGCGCGCGGTCCCCGCTTCCGGCTCGATGCCGAGCAGATCCGTGACCAGGCCCTGGCGGCGTCGGGTCTCCTGGTGAACCGGCTGGGCGGCCCGCCGGTTCGTCCGTACCAGCCGGAGGGAATCTGGGAGGAGGTGGCGATGAAGGAGTCGACGACCCGCTATTATCAGGCGGACACCGGCGACGGGCTGTACCGCCGCTCACTCTACACCTTGTGGAAGCGCACCGCCCCGCCGCCGGCGATGGACATCCTGAACGCGCCCAGCCGCGAGGTGACCTGCGTCCGCCGCGACCGCACCAACACCCCATTGCAGGCGCTGGTCACGCTGAACGACCCCGTGTTCATCGAGGCTTCGCGGCACTTGGCGGCCCGGGCGTTGGGGGTCACGCCCGGGTTCGACGGACGGCTCGACGAGCTCACTTTGCGGCTGCTGGCGCGGCGGTTGGCGCCGGAGGAACGAGGTGTCGTTCGCCGTACCCTCGAGGCGGCGCTGGCCCGCTACACGCGCGAGCCCGCCGCGGCGGCGGCCCTGCTGGCGGTCGGTTCCTCGCCGGCGCCCGCCGGGGTGGCGGCACCGGAACTCGCCGCGTGGACCCTGGTGGCCAGCCAGGTGCTCAATCTCGACGAAGCCCTCTGCAAGTGACCCCCGCGCCATGACCCCATTTTCCTCCGCCTGGCAGGACCCCTTTTCCGCCTACAATGCGGCGGTGACCCGCCGCCAGTTCTTCCGCCGTTCCGGCACCGGGCTCGGCGTCGCGGCGTTGTCGTCCCTGCTGGGCTCCCGCTTGGGGGCCGCGCCGTCCGCGGCCGAACCCTGGCGGCTCGCGCCCCGGGCCAAGCGGGCCATCTACATCTCGCTCATCGGCGCTCCTTCCCAGCTGGATCTCTTCGATTACAAGCCCGGGCTCGAGGCCCGCTTCAAGGAGGACCTGAAGGATTGGCTCGCGACCCAGGGCGAGCGTCTCACCGGCATGACGGCCCGGCAGGCCGCCTTCCCGGTGGCGCCCACGCGGTTCAAGTTCGCGCAACACGGGCAAGGGGGGGCTTGGATCAGCGAACTGCTGCCGTACACGGCGCGGATGACGGACGACCTGTGCATCATCCGCTCGATGCAGACCGACGCCATCAACCACGAGCCGGCGAACCAGTTGATCTACACGGGATCGATGCAGAACGGAAAGGCGTCGCTGGGGTCCTGGCTTTCCTACGGGCTGGGATCGATCAACCGGGATCTGCCCTCGTTCGTGGTGCTGCACGCGAAGCACACGAGTCCCTTTTCCAACGTGCAGGCGATCTCCGCGCGCCTCTGGGGCTCCGGCTTCCTGCCCGGCCGTCACGCGGGCGTGTCCTTCCGCTCGGCGGGGGATCCGGTGCTTTATCTCAACGACGCCCCCGGCATTCCGCGGGAATTGCGCCGGGAGATGCTGGATGGAATCGAGCAGCTCAACCGCCGCAGTTACGAGGCGATCGGGGATCCCGAAATCCAGACCCGCACCCAGCAGTACGAGATGGCGTTCCGGATGCAGGCCAGCATCCCCGAGCTGGCGGACCTCACCCGCGAGCCGGAGGCGACCTATGCGCTGTATGGCGAGGAGGCGCGCGTCCGCGGCAGCTTTGCAGCCTCCGCCCTGATGGCCCGGCGGTTGGTTGAGCGCGGCGTGCGCTTCGTCCAGATTTTCCACCGGGGCTGGGACCAGCACGCCAGCCTGCCCCGCGACCTGGCGGCCCAGTGCAAGGATGTGGACCAGGCCTGCTGGGGCCTCGTGCAGGACCTGAAGCAGCGGGGAATGCTGGACGACACGCTGGTCATCTTCGGCGGGGAATTCGGGCGCACGGTGTACTGCCAGGGCACGCTGACGGAGACCAATTACGGCCGCGACCATCACCCGCGCTGCTTCTCCCTGTGGCTGGCCGGGGGAGGCATCAAGGGCGGCACGGTCTACGGCGAGACGGACGAGATGTCCTACAACGTCGTTCGCGATCCGGTGCACATCCGCGATCTGCACGCGACGATTCTGCACCTCATGGGGATCGACCACGAGCGGTTCGGCTTCCGCTTTCAAGGCCTGGATCAGCGCCTGACCGGCGTGGTTCCGGCCAAGGTCGTCCGGGGGATCCTGGCCTGAGCCCGGCGGGCGGAATCCGCCGCCTTCGGCTTGCGTAACCGGCGGGCGCTTTTTCCCTGTCGTCACCGCCCATGCCGACCCCTCTCCGCGGTCTTCTCGTTCTCCCTGTTGCCCTCCTGACCGGTGTCACGGGGGGGCTCCGTGCAGCCGCGGCCGCTCCGGCGGAGCTGTCGTTCAACGAGCACATCCAGCCGATCCTCGCGGACGCCTGCCTCGCCTGTCACGGGCTGGACGCCGGTTCGCGCAAGGCGGGTCTGCGGCTGGACCGGTTCGAGCACGCGACCGCGCAGCGGCCGGATGGTCCGCCGGCGATTGTTCCGGGGCGTCCCGACGAGAGCCCGTTGATCCAGCGCATCGAATCGGCGGACGTGCGCAAGGTGATGCCGCCGCCCGAGGCCCACAAGACGGTCTCCCCCGAACAGCGGGCGCTGTTGCGGCGTTGGATCGCGGAGGGCGCCCGCTACGAGGAACACTGGGCGTTCATCGCCCCCCGCCGGCCGGCCGTGCCCGCCGTGGCCGGAGTCTCCCATCCGATCGATGCGTTCATCCGGGCGCGCCTGGCGCGCGAGGGGTTTGCGCCGGTCCCGGCGTCCGCCCGCCGCCGCCGGCTGCGGCGGGCCGCCCTGGACCTTACGGGACTGATCCCTGCGCCCGCCGAGGTCGAGGCGTTCGTTGCGGACGCGGCTCCCGGTGCCTATGAGCGGGCGCTCGACCGCCTGCTGGCCAGCCCGCGGTACGGGGAGCATCGGGCCCGGCACTGGCTCGACTACGTGCGGTACGCGGACACCCACGGCATTCATTTCGACAACTACCGCGCCATCTGGCCGTACCGGGACTACGTCGTGCGCTCCTTCAATGCGAACCAGCGGTTCGACGCCTTCGTCCGGGATCAACTGGCGGGGGACTTGTTCCCGGCGCGCACCATCGACCAGTTGGTGGCCACGGGGCTGATGCGATGCAACCTGACCACCAACGAGGGCGGTACCATCCCGGAAGAGGTGTTCGTGAACCAGACGCGCGATCGCGTGGAGGCCTTCGGGGCGACCTTTCTCGGCCTGAGCACCGGGTGCGCGGCCTGCCACGACCACAAGTTCGACCCGATCACGACGAAGGACTTCTATGGGCTGGCGGCGTTTTTGGGGAACACCGCCGAGAAGCCTTGGGACCTCAACATCGCGGAGCCGGCGCCGATCGTGCGCGTGCCCCGGCCTGAGCAGTCGGCGGCGGCTTCGTTCCTGCTTCAGGCGCGGGCCGACGTGCAGGAGCGCCTGCAGCGCCGGCGCGCCCAGGCCCGGGAGTTGGCGGGAGCCTGGCTCGCGGCGGGCAACTGCCCCCAGCCGGTCTCGACCGAGGCCCTGGAAGTGCGGCTCCGGCTGGACGAGGGTCAGGGCGATGTCGTGCGCAATTCCGCCCCGCACCCCCGCGCAGCGACGTTCAAGGCGGACACCAACCCATTAATCTGGGGCGAGACCAGCTGGTTTTGGCCCTCGATGCGGATGGACATCCACACGCGGCTCAATCTCGGGGCCGAGGGGGATGTCGACGCGGGCGAAAAGTTCTCCACGGGTGGCTGGATTATGCTCCGCGCGAAGCCCGGTGGCGGCGTGCGCACGGGCACCGGCAATGGATCGCTCTTCGCGCGGATGGGTGACGAAAAGCGCCGCGCTGGCGCCGGGTGGGATATCTACCAGGAGGGGCTGCAGATTTTCTTCGCCTTGGTCCCTGATGTCCCGCCGCCGGCGGCGCAGGAGGAGGTTCCCCCTGCCGGGAAGGCCAAGACGACTTCGCGGCGGTTGGTGATCCCGCCCCCGCCGGTGCGCTCCGGGTTGCTGGTCGCCACCCGCCCCGGCCTGATCACGCGGGACGAATGGGTGCACGTCTTCGTCACTTACGACGGTTCCCGCAAGGCCTCGGGCATGCGGATCTTCCTGAACGGCCGTCCCGCCGAGACGGAGGTCCGGCTCGAGCAGTTGCCGCCGGGGGCTTCCATCCGCACCGACGCCGCGATGCACGTGGGCCGGCGGGATGACTACAACCCGATGCGGGAGACCCGTTATCAGGATTTCCGCTTCTACCGGCGGGCCCTCGCCGCCGAGGAGGTGCAGCGGCTGCCGTTTGAGGATCTGGCCGCGGAGATCACGGCCCGGGAACCTGATCCCCGGCGCTGGACCACGGATGAGGCCTTCGTCGTCGCGGACCGTTTTTTCCTCGGGGAGAAGGATGCCGAGCACCGCAGCCTGGCGGCACTGGCCACGGCCCACGATGCCGCGCTGGAGCTGCTGACGCGCGACGGGGATGCCACCTTGATTGCGGTCGAGAAGACCACCCCGGCGTACGCTGACGTGCTGAAACGCGGCGATTACTTTGCCCGCGGGGAGCGGGTGGGTCCCGCCGTGCCGCATTTCCTGCCGCCTCTGCCGGCGGGCGCGCCGGTCGACCGCCGGGGCTTGGCCGAGTGGCTCCTCAGGGCGGAACACCCTTTGTTCGCCCGCGTCGCGGTCAACCGGATCTGGCAGGAGGTTTTCGGCCGGGGTCTGGTCGAATCCAGCGGCGAATTCGGGGTGATGGGCGACCGTCCAACCCACCCGGAGCTGCTCGACTGGCTGGCGGTGGAGTTTCGCGAGAGCGGCTGGGACGTGAAGCGGCTGTATCGTCTGCTCCTGACCTCGGCCACCTACCGTCAGGCGGTGGCCGCGCCGGCGCCGGCACTGGCGCGGGATCCCGGCAACAAATGGCTCGGGCGGGGACCGCGTTTCCGCATGGATGGCGAGATGCTGCGGGATTCCGCGCTGTTCTCCGCCGGCCTTTTGGTGGAGCGGCTCGGCGGTCCGCCGGTCAAGCCGTACCAGCCCCCGGGCATTTGGGAAGAGGTGGCGATGCCGGAGTCCAACACCCGCACCTATGTGCCCTCGGAGGGCGAGGGTCTGTACCGTCGCAGCCTGTACACGTTCTGGAAGCGCGCGTCGCCGCCCGCGAGCCTCGAGACCTTCGACGCGACCTCGCGCGAGGTGGTTTGCTCCCGGCGGGCCCGGACCAACACGCCGCTGCAGGCGTTCGTCACGCTGAATGACCCCCAGTGGGTCGAGGCGGCCCGCAAGCTGGGCGAACGCGCCCTCGCGGCCGCGTCCCGCCGCGAGGATCGCCTGCGTTTCCTTGCGTTAGCCACCTTGGCTCGCCCCCTGGCGGCGAGCGAGGAGCAGGCGTTGCTTGCCTCGCAGGCGCGGCTGCAGGCGCTCTTCACTGCGCAGCCGGAGCAGGCCGCCGCGCTCCTGCAGGTCGGCGCGTCGCCGGTGGGCCCCGGGGACTGGTCGCCCGCGGAACGCGCCGTCTGGACGATGGTGGCGAGTCAGTTCCTCAACCTCGACGAATTCCTCAATAAATAGCGGCTGTCCGATGCACGCCCCGGAAAATCCCTTCGCCCGCGATCCCCACCTCTGTTCCGACCACGCAGGGGAGGGGCCCTCGATCTGGAACCTGCCCGGCCTGCCCGACGCGCTGCGGCGCGAGTGGCTGGCCCTGGAGACGCGCCGCCACTTCCTCGGGCGCGGGATGCAGGCCCTCGGCTGGGCCGGCCTCGCCAGCCTCCTTGGCCGGCCCCTGGCGGCGCAGACGGCGGCGGGCCCCGCGGTCCTCGGGCCCCACTACGCGCCCCGGGCCAAGCGGGCGATTTACCTCTTCATGGCCGGCTCGCCGTCCCAGTTCGAGACCTGGGACCACAAGCCGGTGCTCCAGCGGATGTTTGATCAGGATCTGCCGGAGTCGGTCCGCGGGGGCCAGGTACTCACCGGGATGACCGCGAGCCAGGCGCGCTTCCCCATCGCGCCGAGCATCTACAAGTTCGCGCAGCACGGTCAGGCCGGGCACTGGGTTTCCGAACTCTTCCCCCACACCGCGCGCATCGGGGACGAGCTTTGCGTGTTGAAGTCGCTCCACACGGAGGCGATCAACCACGAGCCGGCCATCCTGCAGCTCACCACGGGTAACATGTTCCCGGGGCGGCCGTCGCTGGGGTCCTGGCTCTCGTACGGGCTGGGAGCGATGAACGACGAGTTGCCCACCTTCGTGGTGATGACCTCGAAGATGCCGCACCGCACCAACGTGCAGGCCCTTTCGAACCGCCTGTGGTCCTCCGGTTTCCTCTCTCCCGAGCACGCCGCGGTCTCCCTACGGTCCGCCGGGGATCCGGTGCTGCACCTCAACAACCCGCCGGGCGTCAGCGGCGACGTGCGGCGGGCGATGATCGACGGCGTGAACGCCCTGAACCGCCAGCTCTTCGAGCGGGTGGGGGATGCGGAGACCAACGCCCGCATCGCCCAGTACGAGATGGCGTTCCGGATGCAGTCGTCCGTGCCGGAGCTCGCCGACCTGTCCTCGGAGCCGCAGTCGACCTGGGACCTCTACGGCGAGAAGGCCAAGGAACCGGGCACCTACGCCTACAACTGCCTGATGGCCCGCCGCCTCGCGGAGCGCGGCGTCCGGTTCACGCAGATCTTCCTCCGCAGCTGGGACCAGCACAGCAACCTGCCGCGCAACATCAAGCTGATGGCCGAGGAGTCGGACCAGCCCACCGCCGCGCTGGTCACCGACCTGAAGCGCCGCGGGCTCCTCGACGACACGCTGGTCGTCTGGGGTGGCGAGTTCGGCCGCACGTGCTATTCGCAGGGCGTGTTGACCGCCGAGAACTACGGCCGCGACCACCACCCTCGCTGCTTCAGCATGTGGCTCGCGGGTGGCGGCGTGAAACCTGGGCTGAGCTTCGGCGAGACCGACGACTTCTCCTACAACATCGTGAAGGACCCGGTGCACATCCGGGACCTCCACGCCACGATGCTCCACCTCTTCGGCCTCGATCACAACCGTCTCTCCTTCCGCTTCCAGGGCTTGGATCAGCGGCTCACCGGGGTGCTGCCCGCCAAGGTCATCGATGGCATCCTCGCCTGATCTCCCCCGTTTCCGCCGGCGCCTGGCGCTGGGGATCCTGCTCGCGGCGCTCCCGTTGGGCGCGGAGACGACGTTCTACCAGGATCGCATTGGTCCGATCCTCGACCGTCACTGCGTGGTCTGCCACGGACCGGAGAAGCAGAAGGCCGGGCTGCGGCTCGACAGCTTTGCCTGGGTGATGAAGGGGGCCGAGTCCGGCGCGATGGTGCTGCCGGGGAATGCGGCCGGCAGTGAGCTTTACCGGCGGATCACGTTGCCGGCCGGCGACGACGACGTGATGCCGACCGACGGCAAACCCCTGCTGTCCCGCGAGGAGATCCGGAACGTCGAGCTCTGGATCCTCGGCGGCGCCTCGGCGACCAAGGTGGTGGCCGAGTTTCCCGGCGCCCCGGCGCTCGGCCGCCCCAAGCCCGCCCCGGCCGCCCTCGCGCCCGACTGGCGGCCACGCGCGGACGAGATCCGCCGGTTGGAGACGGAGCTTGGCGTGCGGCTGGTCCCGCGGTCCCAGCAGGCCGGGGACGGCCTGATCCTGCGCACGGCGGGCAGTCCGCGGCGCGGCGACGATGCGGCCCTGGCCCGGCTCGCTCCGATCGCCGAGCTCATCGTGGAGGCCGAGCTCGCGCGTACGCCGGTCACCGACGCGGGTCTCGCGGCCGTCGGGCGCTGGACCAACCTGCGTTCCCTCGACCTGAGCCGCACCTTGGTCACGGGTCAGGGCGTGGCGGCGCTGGCGGGGCTGCCGCACCTCGAAGCCCTGAACCTCACGGATTCCGCGGTGGACGCGGCGGGCATTCAACAGGCCCGGGCGTTTCCCGCCCTGCGCCGGCTATGGGCCTTTGGCGCGCCGGGGACGGCGACCACCGAGGTGCGCCCGTGAGACTCCGCGGCGGGTGGGCGACGGGAGTCATCGCCCTAGCGGTGGCCGGTTGCGCCGCGGGACCGGCGGAGCCGCGCAATTTATCCGGCCTCAAGGAAGAACTGCGCGCATACCACCGGACGGGGGCCTATCTCACGGACGTCGCGGCCGTTTGCCGCGAGGCGGAGCGGGGGATCCTCCGCCGGGCGGCCGCCGGGGGCGACTCGCGGCGGTGATCGATCTGGACGACACGCTCTGGTCAAATTGGC
>JBMTAG010000081.1:0-16166 GCA_049428505.1 Opitutaceae bacterium
GGGCGGCGAGCCGCCAGTGCCGCGGGCGGGGCCGCGACCACCGCGGCGCGTTCCTCGACGTGGCCGCGGCCCGCCGCGAGGGTGAAGGCCAGGTCCGCGAAGTCGGCGTCCGGGGCGGCGGCGGCGAGGCGGGCGAGCAGCGCGTCGAGTGCCGCGGGCGTGCGGGCGGAGACGGGGACCAGTCGCACCGGGCGGGCCGGCCGCGCCCGGCGCGCCACGACCGGCGGCTCCGCGAGCCCGGCGTGCGCGGGGGCGGGCGCGGCCGCGCTCCCAAGGCGTGAGCGCGGTGAGCACCCGGAACGGCCCGCCCGCGAAATCGAGGTACGGGTTCGGCTCCCGGAAATGCAGCGAGGGCGGCAGCGCGCGGTGGCGGAAGGCGAGCAGCAGCTTGATCACACCGGCGACCCCCGCCGCCGCGAGGGTGTGGCCGATGTTGGTTTTCACCGAGCCGAGGCCGCACGCGCCGACCTCCGGCGTGAACCGGCGGAAGGTGTTGGTCAGCGCCTCCACCTCGATCGGATCACCCAGGCGCGTCGCCGTGCCGTGCGCCTCCACGTAGTCGAGGGACGCCGGGCTCACCCCCGCCCGGGCGTAGGCCTCGAGCTGCACCGCGGTCTGCGCGAGCCCGCTCGGCGCGGTGATGCCGTTGGTGCGGCCGTCCTGGTTCACCGCCGAACCCTTGATCACGCCGTGGATGGTGTCGCCGTCGCGCAGCGCGGCCGCGAGGGGCTTGAGCACGAGCACGCCCGCCGCCTCGCCCGGCACGAATCCGTCCGCCGCCGCGTCGAAGGTCCGGCAGCGGCCGTCGCGCGCCAGCATCCCCATCGGTCCGAGCGCGAAGAAGACCTTCTCGGAGGCAAACACGCGCACGCCCCCGGCCAACGCCAGCGCGCAATCGCCCTGCTGGAGGCTGCGGCAGGCGAGGTGGATGGCCACGAGCGACGAGGAGCAGGCCGTGTTGACCGCGAGGCTCGGGCCCGAAAGGTCGAGGAAGTACGAGATGCGCGCGGCGAGGATCGATTCGGCGTTGCCCTGGAAGAGCGGCGCCCGGCCCTCCGGCGTGGCGTCCGTGCAGAGCTGGAGGTAGTCGCCCGGCTCGACCCCGGCAAAGACCCCGCACTGGCGCGCCAGGCGCACCGAGGGGCCCGCGTACCCGGCGTCCTCCAGCGCGTGGTAACAGGCCTCGAGGAACACGCGCTGCTGCGGATCCATCGCCTCCGCCTCGCGGCCCGAGAGGCCGAAGAACACGGGGTCGAAGCGGTCCGCGTCCGGCATGAAGCCGCCCCACTTGTAAGGCGTCCGCTCCGGCCCGGCCGGCTCCGCGGCGTGGAACCGCCCGTGGTCCCAGCGGTCCGGCGGCACCTCGGTGATGGCATCGCTCCCGGTGCGCAGGAGTTCCCAGAACGCCGCCGGATCCGCCGCTCCCGGGAACCGGCCCGCGAAGCCAATCACCGCGATGTCACCGGCCGCGGGGGGCGGAGCCGCCGCGGTGGCGGCAGGGGCCGGCGCGGCGGGCGGGGCCGCGGGCACGGGCGCGGCGGGCGGCACGGAAGACGGAACCAGTCCCGGCCGCGGCGGGGCGGCAACGCCGACGGTCGCGAGGTGGGCGGCCAACCGCGTGACGCTCCCGTGGTCGAACAGGACCATCGGGCGCAGATCGAGGCCAAGCTCGCGGTTGAGCTCGCCGATGAACGCCACGCCGCCGATGGAATCCAAGCCGAAGTCCGTGAACGGGGCCGCCCGATCCAGGTCACCCGCGGCCAAGCGCAGCACGCGCGCCAACACCCCGGCCACCCGCGCCTCGAGGTCCGCCGGCGCGAGGACGACGGCCGGGGCGGCGGCGGTCGCGAGGGCGACGGAGCGGGCCACGGGAGTTTCGCCGCCGACACCCATCCGCGTGAGCGCCGCGGGGGAGGCCCGCAGGTAAACCCGCTGCCCGGCCTCCGCCGCGAGGCAGGCCGTGATCGCGGGCAGGCCGTCCGCCGGCGTGATGGCCCCGAGCCCCGCGGCGCGCAGGGCCGGCAGGTGCGCGGGATCGAGGCCGTGCGCCCAGAAGCCCCAGTTGATCAGGTGCACGGGGAACGCCGCGACCGCGCGCAACCGGGCCGCCAGGGCATCCTGCAGGCAGCAGGCCGCCGCGTAGGCGCCGCGCCGCGCCTCGTTGAAGAAACTCTGCGCCGAGCCGAGCAGCAGCAGGAAGTCGGGCGCGTGCGGCCGGATCGCCTCGAAGAGCGCCGCCGTGCCCGCGGTCTTCGCGTCGAGGATCTCTCGCGCGCGCGCCTCGGCCAGGGTCAGGGTCCGTTCGTCCTGGAACACCAGCGCCGCGTGGAACGCCCCGTGCAACGCGCCATGGCGCGCCACCGTCTCCGCGACGATCGCCCGCAGGGCCGCCGCGTCCTCGCTCGCGGCCGCATGGTAGGTGAGTTCACCGCCCAGCGATTGGATCTCCGCCCGCGCGGCCGCGATCGCCGCGTCCTCCGGCCGGCGTCCGACCCACACCAGACGCGCGCCGCACGTCGCCGCGAGGTGCCGGCTCAGCGCCCGTCCCACCTGGCCGGCCCCGCCCACGATCAGATACACGCCCCCCGGCCGGTACGGCACCCGTTCCGGCGCCGGTTCCATGGCCAACCGCAACTCCTGCCGGAGTCGCCGCCCCGCCCGCCACGCCACGCGCTCGCCCGGCCGCTGCGCCGGTTCCGTCGCCACCGCCGCCGCCGCCGCGGCCAGCCCCCCGGGCGCCCCCGCCAGCCCCGGCGGAAGATCGACGTGCGCGAGATCGAGGCCGGGCGTTTCCTTGCCCAAGGCCGAGAGCAACCCCGCGACGCCCGCGGCGTACGGCGTGACTTCCTCCGCGTCCGCGGCGGCCCAGCATCCGACAGTCACCACCCGGAGCTGGAGGCCCGGCCGCCACGCGTCCGCCCGCGCGAGTGCCTGCGCGAGCCGGAGCAGCGCCAGCGGGCCACGCTCCTGGCCCGCCGCCACGCGCGCGACCTCGTCTGCCCCGGGCTCCGGTGGCGCGTCCGCCAGGAGATAAAGGCGACCCGGCACCGCTCCCGCCACGACCCGGTCCCACGCCGCCGCCTCGCCCGCGGCCAAGCCGGGCTCCGTCGGATCCACCTGCCGGGCCCCGGGGTGCAAGGTGGCAAGCGCGGCCGCCAGCGGGCCCGCGCCCAAGATCAGGACCGGTCCCGCGGGGAGCGGGTTCGCCTCGGTCGGCGCCTCGGTCCACGCCGGCACGAGGGTGCGTGGCTGGATGTCGAGGGCCGCTTCCGCCGCGGCAAGTCCGGCGGCGTCCGCTGGCGGGACGTCCGCGGCCGCCGGTTGGGCGGAAGGCGCCGCGGGCAGCGCCGGCTCCGGGGGCGTGACCGGCCCTACTTCGGGCGCGGCCGCGGCGGGCATCTCCTCCGCGAGGCGGGCGCGGAGGGCGGCGAGGTGCGGCAGGGAGGCCAGCACGTCCGCCCGCGGGGCGCCGAAGTCGATCAGGCACGCGACCTCGTCGACCCCCGCGGCGTGGCAGGCGCGGATCATCGCGAGGCACGACTCCGGGGTGCCGATCAGCGAGGCCTCGCGGCAGTAGCGCTCGAACGAGAACTCGGCCAAGCGCCGCCGCTCCTCCTCGCCCAACGCCGCGGCGCCCTCCACCGCGCCGAGGTGTGCGTCGACCGAGCTGCGGATGTAGGCGAGGAACGGCTCCCGCACCACCGCCCGCGCCCGCGCCTCGTCGGGATCGACGAAGGTGTGGAGCATCAGCGTGACGCGCCCCGCGGCGGGATCGAGGCCCGCCGCGCGCCGGGCCTCGCGGTAGGCGGTGATCTTCCCGGCCAGTTGCTGGAGGTTCGAACCCTGCAGCATCGTGAGCACGTGGCACCCGAGTCGCCCGGCGTCGACAAACGACTCGGCGCGCCGCGACACCGCGAGCCACACCGGGAGCTCCCGCTGGACCGGCGGCGGATACGGGCGCAGGCGCACGGTCTCGCCCCGGCCGTTCACCCGCTCCGCCTCGCCGCCGCGCCACAGCCGCCGCACCTCGGGCACGCGCTCCAGCCACGTCTCCCGCAGGCGGGGGTAAACGTCCGGCGCGAGCACGAAGTCGTTGGGGTTCCAACCGGAGGCGAACGCGACGTCCACGCGCCCGCCGGAGAGGTTGTCGACGACGGCCCACTCCTCGACGACGCGGAGCGGATCCGCGAGGGGCAGCACCACGCTGCCGGCGCGCACGCGCACGCGGCGGGTGATCGCCGCCAGCGCCGCGGTGAGGGCAGCGGGCGCGCTGTAGATCCCGCCGAACGGATGGAAGTGTCGCTCCGGGGTCCACACGGCCTCGAACCCGTTCCGATCGGCGAAACGCGCCGCCGCCAGCACGAGGTCGTAGCGCCCGCCGGATTCACCCTGGTTCGCGTCGCTGAAGAACATCAGGCTGAGGCCGACCGCCGCCGGAGGCGCGGGCGGTTCCTCGGCCCCCGGGACCCAGCAGCGGACCCGCGCGAAGGGATAGCCGGGCAGATCGACGAGGGGTCGCGGGGCAACGCCGGGCAGGCGGCGCCAGTCCACCCCCGCGCCGTCGACCCAGCAGCGCGCCAAGCCCGCGAGGTCGCCCGCCGCGGCCGCCGCCACGGCTGCGGCGGTGAGGCTGCCATCCTCGCGGCGCCGGACCAACTCCGGGTCCGCGCGGCGCGCATGGCCCGCGCACAGGCCCGGCACGGCCTCGCCGCGCAGCCACCCTTCGAGCGCCGCCGCCGCTCCGGCCGCGGTGGTGGCCGGGAACGCGAGTCGGTCCTCCAGCGCCTCCCGGCCCACCTGCAGGGTGAACGCGATGTCCGCGAGCGCCTCGGCGCTGCTGGCGAGGTGCCGCGCAAGGCGCGCCGCGTGCTCCCGCAGCCGCGCTTCCCCCTTCGCCGAAAGCACCACGAGCCGCGGGCCCGCGGCGGGCGGCACCGGGGCCCCGGCCGGCGGTTCCTCGAGGATCACATGGGCGTTGGCCCCGCCCGCCCCGAACGAACTCAACCCCGCGCGCCGCGGCACCGCGACTCCATCCCGGACCAACCGCGGCCAGGGCTCCAGCGCGGTGGGCACGCGGAACGGCGTGCGCGCGAGCTCGAGGTGCGGATTGGGCGGCGTCGCGTGCAGGCTCGGCGCGATCTGCCCGTGGCGGAATTGCAGCAGCACCTTGGTCAACCCCGCGATCCCCGCGGCGGACTCGCAGTGGCCGAGGTTGGATTTCACGGACCCCAGCCAGCATCGGCCCGGCTCCGCTCCCGCGCCCGCCGCGGCGAACGCCTGCGCCAACCCCGCCACCTCGATGGGATCACCGAGCGAGGTCCCCGTGCCGTGCGCCTCGACGCACGTGATCGTGTCCGGCGCGATCCCCGCCGCCGCCAGCGCCGCGCCCACCACCTCCGCCTGCGCGCGGGCGCTCGGCACGGTGTAGCCGCTGGTCCGGCCGCCGTGGTTCAGCGCCGTCGCCCGGATCACGCCGTGGATGCGATCGCCGTCCGCCAACGCCCGTGACAGGGGTTTCAACAGCACCGCACCGACGCCCTCGCCGGGAACGTAGCCCTCGCCGCCCGCCCCGAACGCGCGGCAGCGCCCGTCCCGCGTGCTGAAGCCGGTCTGGCTCAGCACGAGGTCCTTCTCCGGATGCAGGGTCAGGTTGACGCCGCCCGCCAGCGCCAGCTCGCACTCGCCGCGACGCAGGCTCTCGACGGCCAGGTGCAGCGCGGTCAGCGACGATGAACACATCGTGTCCAACGCGAGGCTCGGCCCCCGCCAGTCGAAGAAGTGCGACACGCGATTGGCGATGCTCGCGAAGGAGGCGCTCAGCGAGACCGGGTTCCCGCGGAGGCGCTCCTCCACCCCGAACAGCTGGTAATGCGCGTACATCACGCCGACGAACACGCCGACCGCGCGGCCCGCCAATTCCCGGCGGGGCCGGCCCGCGTCCTCCAGGGTGCTCCACGCCGTCTCGAGGAACAGCCGCTCCTGCGGGTCCATGAACTGCGCCTCCCGCGGCGAGAGGTTGAAGAGCAGGGGATCGAAGCGGTCGACGCCGCGGATGAAGCCGCCCCACCGGTTGGTGGTCCGGCCGGGCTTCAGGGGCTCGGGGTCGTGGATCGCCGCCGCATCCCACCGCTCGAGGGGCACGGGTTCGATGCAATCGTGCCCGGCGGCCAACTGCCGCCACAACTCCGCGACGTCGTCAGACTGCGCGTAACGACCCGCCACCCCGATGATCGCCACCGGCTCGGCCGCGGCGGAAGACTCCGGGCACTCCGGCCCGGCCGGCGCCGCCTCCGGAGTCGCCGGCACCTCAACCTCGGGCAACTCCACCGGACCCGAAACGGCGGGCGCCGCAGCCGCCGCAAGGGCGCGGGCGGGGGCGGCAGCGGGCGGCACGCGGGCGGCAAGGGCCTGGCGCAACGCCGGCCCGCGGTCGCGCAAAAGGTGGTCCGCCAACGCCTCGAGGGTCGGAAACTCGAACAACAGCGTCTGCGGCAGCTCGCCCAAATCGTGGCCGAGTCGCTGCGCGAAGGTCGTGACCATCACCGAATCGAGCCCGTAGTTCTCGATCGGCTCGTCGGCGAGGACCTGTTCCGGCGGCAGCTTGGTGAGTTCGGCGAAGACGCGGACGAGGTGCGCGAGGACGTCGGCCCGCGCGGGGCCTTCCTCCGCGGCGGCCGACTCCCGCCGCGGTTCCGCCGGCACCGGCGCGGGCGGCGTGTCCGGGCCCGGCGGGCGCACGAGGCCCGCGATGCGCGCGGGGTCCCCCGCCAGCGCCATCACCCGGGGCAGGCCCGCGGCGAGCACCCGCTCCAGCACCGCGAGGCCCGTGGTCCGGTCGAGCACGTCGAGGCCGAGCTCCGCGCAACGGGCCGCCGCGGCCGGGCCGCCCATCCCGCCGTCGGCCCAGAGCGGCAGGTTGATCGTGACCACGCGGGGGCCCGGACCGCCGGCCGCGCGCGCCGCCTCGTGGTCGGCCGCCCACGCGTCGAGCAGCGCGTTGGCGTAGGCGTAGGCGGCCTGCCCGGGTGGACCGAGAACGCCCGCCGTCGACGAGAGCAGCAGCAGGAAGGCCTCCGGTTCGGGTGCGAGGGCGGCCGCGAGTGCCGCCGCGACCGCGACCTTCGGCGCGATCACGGCCGCGAAGTCCCCCTCGCCAAGGCCCCGCGCCCGGCCATCGCGCAACACGCCGGCGGCGTGGATGACGCCGTCGATCGGACCGAAGGTCGCCCGCGCCACCGCGCACACCTCCGCCGCCCGCGCGGGTTCGGTCAGGTCCGCGCGGACGAAGCGCACCGCGTCACCGAGGGCCGCGAGCCGTGCGCGCCGCTCGCCCGCGGGTTCGTTCCGCCCCGCGAGGACCACCCGCGCACCGCAGGCACCGACGAGGTATTCCGCGAGGAGCACGCCCAGGCCGCCCGCACCCCCCGCGATCACATAGGTTCCGCCGCGCCGGAACGGCGACCCGGCCGCCGGTGCCACCGCCACCGCGGCGAGCTCCCGCCGCGCGCGTTCACCCCCCACACCCAACCGGACCGCCGGCGGACCGTACCGCCACTCCGCCACCACCGCGGCCGCCGGAGCCCCGGGGGCGCACTCGACCCTGCGCAGGCGCAGCCACGGTGCCTCGGCCCGCCCCGCCGCCGCGTAAGCCTCCACCGCGCGCCGCGGCGCCGCACCGTCGTGCAGGAACACCAGCGTCACCGGCGCCGGCCGTTCCCGGGCCGCGAGGGCGCGGACCACGGTGTGCAGCGCGCCGAGGCCGCCCGCCCACGGTTCGGCCACGCCTGCCGGCGCGACGAGCCCCACGACGTCCAGCGCGGCCGCGGTGAGGCGCGCCGTCAAGGTTGCCAGCTCCGCGGACGTCGGTTCCGCGGCGGTAGGCGCGGGCCCGCATTCCAGTTCGATTCCCGGAGCGGCCGCCCGCCACGCTTCCACCTGGGCGGGGTCCGCCCCCAGCAGCAGGACCCGCGTTCCGCCCGCCGGCGGCGCGCCCGCGGGTACCGGAGCCCAGCGCGGGACATGAAACGTGAGTCGATCCTCCGCCGCCGGCGCGCGGGCGGCGCGCACCGCGAGACCCGCCATTTCGGCGACCATGGCGCCGGCCTCGTCGCACCAGACAATATTCCAGCGACCCTCAACGGCCCGGGCGTGGACAAACACCGTTTCCGGCGGTTCCCGATGCACGCGATGGCTTCGCGCGGCGAACGGCAGCCCGGCCCCGCCGGCGTCACCCAACGCGGCGAGCGCCTGGAACGCGCCGTCGACGAGCGCGGTCTCGCGCGTGAGTCCGGCCGGGGCGGCACCGAGCTCGAGGCGCGCCCACAATTCGCCCTCGCCCACCCCGATTTCCCGGACGACGCGGAGCGCCGGGCCGTGGCGGAAGCCGACCGCCGCCAATCCCGCGTACAACGCCGGCGGATCCACCGCCCGTGCCGCGCGGCGCCGCCCGGCGGCCAACTCCACGGGTAAGGGTTGCTCCGCGGATGACTCCGCCCGGTCGCCGCGAACCGACATCGCTTCGCCACCGCCCGGGGCGCGGAGCCGCAGGCGACCGGAGCCTTCACCGGAGGACGTGAACTCCGGGCTGAGCTGCAGGCCCGCGGCGTCCGGCGCCAGTGGCGCGAGCCACGCGATGTCGCGCAACTCCACCTGGTCCGCGCCGAGCGCGCGGGCGAGTTCCGCCCGGGCAAGGGCGAGGGATGCCGCACCCGGAAGCAGCGGACGTCCCTGCACCTCGTGGTCGCGCAAGATGGGATCGTCGGCCGTCAGGCGGAGCGCGCGCGGCGTGGCCGGCCCGGGTGACGCCAGCGGCGTCACCCAGTGGCGATCGCGGGCGAAGACGGTGCCCGGCAGGCTCACGCGGCGGGGGCTCCGTCCGAGCCAGGCGTCGCGCCAATTGACCTCCGCGCCCTCGACCCACCAGCGGGCGACCGCCTCCCAGCGGCCCGCCCGCAGGAGGCCGCGCACGAATTCCGCGCCCTCGGGACCGCTCGTGAGCCCGCGTCCGAGCCGTTCCGCGCGCGCGCTGCCGGTGGTGAGGTCGCCGTGCGGTTGGCCGGCCGTGAACGCAGCGAGCGCCGCCGCCACCTCCGCCCAGTCCGCCGCGGTGAACGCGAGCCGCTCGTCGCCGGGCTCGCGCCCCACCTGGAGCGTGAAGGCGGCATCCGCGAGGGGCGGACGCGGGAACGCGGCGGGACGGCGCAGCCAGTCGCGCCACGCCTCGACCGTGGTGCGCAGCCGGTCGGGATCGCGCGCGGAGAGTACGAGGAGGTGGCGCTGACCGTCGGGTCCGGTGTCGACCGGGGGCGGCGGACCCTCCTCGACGACCACGTGGGCATTGGCGCCGCCGGCGCCGAAGGAACTGAGTCCGGCGCAGCGCGGGCGCGCCCCCCGCGGCCACGGCACGGGCGCCTGCGGGACGTGGAACGGCGTCGCGGCGAGGTCGAGGTGCGGGTTGAGCGTGCGCGAGTGGAGGCTCGGCGCGATGAGCCCGTGGCGCAGTTGCAGGAGCAGCTTGAAGAGCCCGGCGAGGCCCGCGGCGCCCTCGAGGTGGCCGAGGTTCGACTTCACCGAACCGAGCGCGCACGAGGCCGGCGGACGGCCCGCGGTTCCGAAGACCTCCTGCAACGCCGCGACCTCGATCGGATCGCCCAGGGCGGTCCCGGTGCCATGGGCCTCGAGGCAAGTGATCTCCGCCGGCGCGACCCCCGCGGCCGCGAGGGCGGCGCGCACCACCGCGGTCTGCGCGCGCGGGTTGGGCACGGTGTAGCCGTTGGTCTTGCCGCCGTGGTTCACGGCCGTCGCCCGCAGGATGCCGTGCACGGTGTCGCCGTCCGCCAAGGCGCGCGAAAGGGGCTTCAGTAGCACCGCGGCCACGCCCTCCCCGGGCACGTAACCGTCCCCGCCGGCCCCGAAGCTCTTGCACCGGCCATCCGCCGCCGCGAACCCGCCCTGCGCGAGACCCACGTCCTTGGCGGGGTGCAGCGAGAGGTTCACGCCGCCGGCCAGCGCCAGCTCGCATTCGCCGCGCCGCAGGCTCACGCACGCCAAGTGCAGCGCGGTGAGGGCCGAGGAGCACATCGAATCCAACGCCAGGCTCGGACCACTCCAGTCGAACCAGTACGAGACCCGGTTCGCGATCGAGGCCTGCGAGGCGTTGACGGGCACGAGCCGGCCCGGCGCGGAGGCCTCGAGGCCGAGCAGCTGGTACTGGCTGTACATCGAGCCGACGAAAACGCCCACCGGCCGGCCCCGCAGATCGGCGCGCGCGTAACCCGCGTCCTCCACCGTGTGCCACGCCGTCTCGAGGAACAGCCGTTCCTGCGGATCGATCAGCTCCGCCTCGCGCGGCGGAATGCGGAAGAACGCCGCGTCGAAGCGATCGACGTCCGCGAGGAAGCCGCCCCAGCGGTTGTAGGTCTTGCCCGGCGCCCCGCGCTCCGGGGAATGGTAGTCCGCGAGCGACCAACGCTCGGGCGGCACCTCGGTGATGGCATCGCGGCCCGCCGCGAGCAGCGCCCACAACGCCTCCGGATCCGAGGCTTGCGGGAAGCGTCCGTGGAACCCGATCACGGCCACGGCCTCGGCCCACTCGGGGGCGGCGGTGGCCGCGGGCGCGGAGGGCACCGCGGGTGGAGCGGCCACGGGCCCCGCGGGCGCGGGCGCCGTCCGCACCGCGGCACCGCCCCCGCCCCGCCCCCGGTGCCGGGCGTAGCGCGCCCCCAGGTGCGCCGCCAGGGACGCGAGGGTCTGGTGCTCGTAGAGGAGCGACTTGGGCAGCGGACCGAGATCCTCCTCCAGCCGCCGGGTGAAGGAGAGCACGAGCAAGGAATCGATGCCGTAACGCTCCAGCGGGGCCGACGCGTCGATGCGCTCCAGGGGAATCTTGGTCAGCGCCGCCAGCTTGCCCCGCAGGTAGTCCGCCACGGCCGCCACCGCCACCGGCGCACCGCCAGCCTCCTCCGGCCCCGCCGCTCCGCGCGGCGGGTGCGCGATCACCTCCAGCGCCGGCGTCCCCGCGGTCACCGGTTCCAAACCGACCGCGACCACCGGCTCCTCCCCCGCCAGCAAGCGCGCGAACACCGCACACCCGACCGCCGCCGGCAACGGCTCGACCCGCTCGCCACGCAGCGCCAGCAACTCCGGGGTGACGCTCAGGCCCGTGTCCCACAACGGCCACTGGATCGCGACGCTCCGCCCGGCCCGCTCGCCCGCCAGCACCCGCCGCGCGCGGCGCCGCAAAAACGCATCGAGGAAGGCGTTGGCGTAGGCGTAGTCCGCCTGCCCGACGTTGCCGTCGAGGGCGGCCACCGAGCTGCAGCCGACGAACCAGCGCACCGGATCCGCCGCCGTCGCCTCGTCGAGCACCGCCACCCCCGTGGTCTTCGGCGCCAGCACGCTCCGCGCCGCCGCGAGGGTCTGGCGCACGAGAAACGCATCCGCGGTCACGCCCGCCGCGTGGACCACGCCCTCCACCGGGCCGAACTCCGCGCGCGCCGCCGCCAACGCCGCGCGCACGGCCGCCGCGTCGTTGACGTCCGCCGTCCGGTACCGCCAACGCGCCCCGGCGGGGAACGCCGCCGCCCACTCCGCCGGCGCCGCCGCGCTCCGCCCAAGCACGGTGATCGCGGCGCCCCCCCCCGCCCCCACCCCCGCCCCCCGCCCCCCCCCCCCCCCCCCCCGCGCCGCCCACTCCGCGGCCAACGCCCGCCCCACCCCGCCCGCGCCGCCACTCAGCACCACGTGCGCCACCCGCTCCGGTTCGCCCGCGCCCGGCGGCTCGCACGGCTCCGTGACGCGCACCCGCCGCGCCACGCCCGTTCCCGCCACGTCGATCGCCTCGTCGGCCGCGGCCCATTCGGCCGGCCACGTCGCCGGGTCCGGCGCGCCGCGCAGGAGCTTCCAGCGCAGCTCCGGCTGCTCGCGGCGCACGGTCGCCAGCAGCGCCGCCAACGCCTCCACCGCGGGACCCGGCGCCTCCTCCGTCACCACCAGCCCCGGCACACCCGCGCGACCCGCCGCGACAAGGGCCTGCAGCAGCAGAAACACCGGCGTGAACGCCTCCTCCGGCCCGGCGGCCCGCGGCAGCACGAGCACGACGGCATCCGGCGCAGCCGCGGCAACGAGCGCCCGGAAATCCTCCGGCTCATCCGGCCGCACGCTCCAAATTTCCCCCGCGGTCCCGCCCGCCCCACCCGGCACGACCCGACGCACGACGGCACTCGGCCACCTCGCCGTCAGCGCCGCCGACGCCTCACCCGCGGCATCCCAGATCAGCACCGACCGGGGCCCGGCCACCGCCGGTGACTCCGGCAACGGCCGCGTCACCCACGCGGGCCGCGCGAAGCGCACCCGCGCCGCCACGTCGGCTGCCGGTTCCGCGGGCGCGAGGCACCGCACGGCAAAACCCCTCAGCGCCAACCGCACGCCTCCCGCCGGATCGAGCAATTCGAGATCGACCTCATCGGTGTCGCCCCGCCGGGTCCGGCGACGCGCGTGCACCCGCGCCCGGTCGAGCCCGTCCACCCCCTCCGGGGTCCAGCGCACCTCCGCGACGCCCACCGGCACCGCCTCGCCCCGCGCGGTCACCGCGGCGGCCGCCTGCAGCGCCCCCTCCAGGAGCAACCCGGCCGCCACCCCCGCGGGCACGCCCACGGGCACCCGCAACTCGGCCACCACCTCCGCCTCCCCGGCCGCCGCGGACGTGATGACGCGGAACGCCGGGCCATGACGGACGGACCCGCCGAAGAACGCGGCGTAAAAGGCGTCGCCCGCCCACCGCCGCGGGAAGCGCGCGGCTTCCGCCTCCGCCGGCGGGGGCGCAACCGGGGCGGAGCAGCCCTCCTCCCCGGCAACCCAGCGGCCCCGGGCGGACGGCGCGCCCGCGGCGGGGCCCGCCAGCAACTCCCGCTCCGGGCCGCCCACCCCGAGGTCGACGGCCAGCCGGCCCGGGGCGGTGACCGGGAGCGGCCGGAGCCAGGCGAAGTCCACGAGGCGGCCCGGACCGAGCGGACGGACGGCGGCGAGCGCGCGTTCGAGCTGGAGCGCCCCGGCCAGCCACGGCGCGCCGGCCACCTCGTGGTCGCGGATCCACGGCGCGGAGGGATCGAGCGGCACGGTCCAGCGCCGGCCGGTCACCACGGGTTCCTCGGTGAGCCGCCATGCTTCCGCCGCTGCGTGCGGGGCGGGGGCGGCGACCCAGCAGCGCTCCCGGGCGAAGGCGCGGCGCGGGAGCGGTTGCCGGCCGGTATGCGGCGGTGGCTCCGCCAGCAGCACGTGGGCGTTGGTGCCGCTGTAACCGAAGGAGCTCACGCCCGCGAGGCGCGGCCCCGCGCCGCCCGGCCAGTCCTGCGCTTCCGTCGGGATGAAGAAGGGGCTGGCGGCGAGGTCGAGGTGCTCGTTGGGCCGCTCGAAATGGAGCGAGGGCGGGATGCGGCGGTGCTGGAGTGCGAGGACCACCTTCACCAGCCCGGCGAGCCCGGCGGCGAAGGAAGTGTGGCCCACGTTCGACTTCACCGAGCCGAGCGCGCACCGGCCGGCGCGCGTCCGCGGGCTGCGGAAGGCCTCGGTGAGTCCGCGGAATTCCACCGGATCACCCAGCTTCGTGCCGGTGCCGTGCGCCTCGATCAGGCTGATCGCCGCCGGGTCCACGCCCGCGCGGCGGTGGACCTCCCGCAGCAACTCCGCCTGGGCCTGCGCGCTGGGGGCGGTGATGCCGTTGGTGCGCCCGTCCTGGTTGATCCCGGAGGCGCGGATGACGGCCAGGAGGCGGTCGCCGTCGGCGCGCGCGGCGGCGAGCGGCTTGAGGATGACCGCGACCACGCCCTCGCTCAGCGCGATGCCGTCCGCGCCGTCGTCGAACGGGCGGCAGCGGCCGTGCGGCGAGAGCATCTGCAGCCGCGCGGTGGTCAGCAGCTGCTCCGGCTCGAGGATGAGGTTCACGCCGCCGACCAGCGCCATCCGGCAATCGCCCGCCTGCAGGGCGCGGCAGGCCTGGTGGAGCGCGACCAGGGAGGAGGAGCAGGCGGTGTCGATCGCGAGCGCGGGACCGCGGAGGTTCAGCAGGTAGGCGAGCCGCGCCGCGAGGATCGAGGGCGTGAGGCCGGTGCCGGCGAACGCCGACTGCGCGAGGTGCGGATCCGCCCGCCGCAGCGTCGCGCCGTAGTCACCCGTGCCCGCCCCGACGAACACGCCGCAGGCCACACCCGCGAGCGAGCGCGGATCATACCCGGCGTGCTCGAACGCGTGCCACGCCTCCTCGAGAAAAAGCCGCTGCTGCGGATCCATCACCTCCGCCTCGGCGTGCGACAGGTTGAAGAACAGCGGATCGAAGCGGTCGACGTCCGCGACGAACCCACCGCGGCGGCAATACAGCTTCCCCGGCGCCTCGCGGTCGGGACTGAAGTACGCGTTGATGTCCCACCGCTCGGCCGGCACCTCGCTCACGCTCTCCACCCCGGCCTCCAGGTTGCGCCAGAAGGCCGCGAGGTCCGGCGCGCCCGGCAACCGGCACGCCATCCCGATCACCGCCACGGCGCCCGCCTCGTCCGGGTCGGCCGGCTCAACCGCGGGCAAGGGCGCCGCCGCGGGACCGGCAACGGTGGGGGCGCGCAGCGCGGCGAGGCGCACCGCCGGACGCGGCGCCGCGGGGGCCGGCGCGGTGGTCCCCGCCGGGGCCGCCGCCGGCAGGCGCAGGCGGAGGGGCGCGAGTGCCGCGGGCGCCACCGCGGGGGGCGAAACGGAGGCACTCTCCGGCGGCGCGGCCTCCGGGGCCGGGGCGGGCGCGGCGGCGAGCAGGAGCGAGCGGACGTGCGCCGCGAGCGCGTCGAGCGTGACCACGTCGTAGACCACGGACGCGTCGAGCCGCAGGCCGAAGTCGCGGTTGACGCGGTGGATGAACTCCACGCCGAGGATCGAATCGAGGCCGAGGTCGCGGAAGGTCGTGTGGCCGTCGAGCGCGGCAGGCTCGAGGCGCAGCTTCTCGCAGAGGTTGTCGCGGAGCGCGCGGGTGATGGCGGCCAACTCGGGCGCCGCGGGAACCGGGGCAGCCGGCGGCGGAGCCGAAGCGGGCGCCGCGGAGAACGAGGCGGGGCCGGGCGGCGGCGAGAGCGTGGCGGGGGACGGCGGGGTTCCCGGCGCCGGCTCCGCTTCGCGGATGAAGTGGCGGATCCGGGCCTTCACCTCGGGATGGCCGAAGGTTTCCCCGTGCATCCGCACCTCGTCGGCGATGACCGCGGGCAGGCGCGCCAGTTGCCGCCGTGCCAGGCCCTGCTTGAGGGTGCGGAGCGTGTGGGCCGGCTTCTCCGCCATCTCCCGCGCGATCGCCAATGCCGCCGGCAACACCTCATCCGCCGGCCGGAAGCGCACGCCCGCGCCGCGGCTCCGCAGCTCCGCTCCGGGATAGGTGGCCGCCGTGAACATCATTTCCGCCGCGAGGTCGGCGCCGAGCTTCTCGCCGAGGATGTGCGTCGCCCCGAGCCCCGGCGTGAATCCGTACTTGGTGAAGACGGCGCTGTAGAGCGCCTCCTCGGCCATCACCACGACGTCCGCATACAGGCCGAAGACGAGACCGCCGCCCTGCGCGTGCCCCTGGATGGCGGCGATGACGGGCACCGGACACTGGAGGAAGCCCTTGAAGATGAACTCGAGGCTCGCGAACGACCGGATCTGGTCGGAGAGCTCGAGCAACTCGTCGCGCGTGCCCCCCATCGCGAACACGCCGTCCTCCCCGGTGACGACGACCACCTTCACCGCCGGGTCGTCCTCCAACCGGGCGAAGGCGTGCATGAGTCCCTCGAGGAGGGCCGGGGTGAACATGTTGCGGTGCGCGCGCTCCCGCAGCCGCACGAGCGCAATGCCGCCCGGGAGCAGCTCGAGCCCGACTTCGGGATGCGCGCGGAACACCGCCCCCGGCGCGCGCCACGGCGCGTGGCCGCCATCGGGAGCCGCCGGGGCCGGCGCCGGCAACACCGCCCGCGGCGCCGCGGCCCCGGCGGGTAAATCCGGATACACGTGCCGCCGGACCTCGAACGCGTAAGGCGGCAGCGGCAACACGCGGCCGACCGGCTCCGCCCCGGCGGGTTCGGCCAGCACGGCTCCCGTGACCCACGCGGCCGCGAGGCGCTCGGGCGTGTCGTCCGCCGGCGCCGCCGGGGCGGGACCGGCGC
>JBMTAG010000082.1:0-15785 GCA_049428505.1 Opitutaceae bacterium
GCGCCGGCGGCGGTGGCGAACGCGCGGCGCGAGGCGGCGGCGATGCAGGCGATCATCGACCGCGAGGGCGGAGGCTTCACCCTCCGCGCCTGGGACTGGGCCTTCTACGGCGAAAAGGAACGGCGCGAGCGGTTCGCCTTCGACGAGGCGGAGCTCAAGCCCTACCTCGAGGCGGAGCGCGTCCTGCGCGACGGCGTGTTTTTCGCGGCGGAAAAGCTCTTCGGCCTCACCTTCCGCGCCCGGCCGGACCTGCCGGTCTATGAGGATACCGTGCGCGCGTACGAGATCCTCGACGCGGACGGTCGACCGCTCGCGGCCTTCCTCCTTGACCTCTACGCGCGGCCCTCGAAGCGGGGCGGCGCGTGGATGAACTCCTACGTCGACCAGTCGCGCCTGCTCGGCGCGCGGCCGGTGGTGGGCAACCACCTGAACGTGAGCCGGCCCGTCGCGGGCGAGCCGACGCTGCTCACCTTCGATCAGGTCGTGACCCTCTTCCACGAATTCGGGCACGCCCTGCACGGCCTGTTCTCGTCGGTCGAGTACCCGCGGTTCAGCGGGACCCGGGTGCCGCGGGACTTCGTGGAGTTCCCGTCGCAGGTCTACGAGATGTGGGCGACGTGGCCGGAGGTGCTCCGGAATTACGCGCGCCACCACCGGACGGGCGAACCGATTCCCGAGGCGTTGTTCGGCAAGGTGATCGCGGCGGGCAAGTTCCACCAGGGCTACCGGACCACCGAGTACCTCGCGGCGGCGGTGCTCGACCAGGCCTGGCATCAACTGGCACCGGAGGAGGTGCCCGGCCCCGAGGGCGTGCTCGCCTTTGAGGCGGCCGCGCTGCGCCGGGCCGGCCTCGATTTCGCGCCGGTCCCGCCGCGCTACCGGACACCGTACTTCTCGCACATCTTCTCCAGCGGCTACTCGGCGGGCTACTACTCGTACCTCTGGGCGGAGGTCCTCGATGCCGACGCGGTGGAGTGGTTCCGCGCGAACGGCGGCCTCACCCGGACCAACGGCGACCGGTTGCGGCGAACCGTGCTCGCCCGTGGCGGCAGCGCGGACGCGATGCGGCTCTACCGGGATTTCCGCGGCGCCGATCCGGAGCTCGGGCCCCTGCTGCAGCGCCGCGGCCTGGCGCCGGGCGCGGAACCGGCCCGCTGAGCCGGCGGGCGGTTCGGACGTTGCCTCAGCCTGGGGCGTCGCCTTGGGTGCAGGCGACTTTACCGTGAACGGATTCAGCCGCACCGCCGCCCTGCTCTCCGCGATGCTCCTCGGCGCCCTGCTCCCGGGCGCACGGGCGGGGGTCTGGCTCGTCGGCTGGCTCGTGCCGACGATGCTGTTCCTCGTCTTCCTGGAAACGCGCCTCGGTCGCAGCGCTCTGACCCCGCGCCATCTCGCCCTCCTGGCCGCGAATCTGATCGTGGGCCTGGCCGCCTGGGGTGCCGGCCGCCTCTGGGCGGGGCCGGAGGTGGCGCAGGCCGCCTTCTTCTGCGGGATCGCCCCGACGGCGATCGCCGCCCCGGTGATCATCAGCTTCCTCGGCGGCGACGTGGCCTTCGTGGTCGGCTCCTTCCTCCTGACCAACCTCGCCGTCGCGGCCCTCCTGCCGGCCTTGCTGCCCTTCGTCCTCGGCCGGCCGACGCCGGAGGCGTTCGCGCAGGTGACCGGAAGCGTGGCCCTCGTCGTCTTCGCACCGTTCGTCGCCGCCTGGCTCCTGCGGACGCTCCATCCGCCGGCGGCCGCCTGGCCGGCGCGCTGGCGCAACCTCTCCTTCGGCCTGTGGAACGTCTCCATCTTCCTCATCACGGCGAGTGCCTCCCACTTCATCCGCGAGCAGACCACGGCCCCGGGCACCCTGATCCTGCAGCTGGCGGGCGCCTCCCTGGGGGTGTGTACGCTGAACTTCGCGCTCGGACGCGTCCTCGGCGGCCGGGGGCGCGCGCGGGAGGCCAGCCAAGCGCTCGGTCAGAAAAACACGACCTTCACCCTCTACCTCGCCCTCGCCCACGCCGGCCCGTTGGTCGCGCTCGGGCCCACCTTCTATGTGATCTGGCACAACCTCTGGAACTCCTGGCAGCTCCACCGCGCCGGCCGGGCGGACGGGGCGCGGGACACCCCGGTTCGTTGACCAGCCAGCTCAGGCGGGCACCCCGGCCGCGGCGCTCCGCGCCCCGCCGGAGCGCCCGCGCAGCCGGTCGAGCGCCAGGTAGACCACCGGCACCGTATAGAGCGTGAGGAGCTGACTGACGAAAAGCCCGCCCACGATCGTCAGGCCCAGCGGTCGCCGCATTTCGACCCCTTCCCCCGCGGCGAAGACCAGCGGGAGCGCGCCCAGCAGGGCGGCGACATTGGTCATCAGGATGGGCCGCAGGCGCAGCCGGGCAGCGGCAAAGATGGCCTCGCGCGGCGAAACCCCCTCGCGCCGCTCAATCCCGAGCGCGAAATCGATCATCAGGATCGCGTTCTTCATCACGATGCCGATGAGCAGGAACAGGCCGAGCAGCGCGATGAGGGAGAACTCGGTGCCCGTGAACCGCAGCACCAGCAGCGCGCCCAGGCCGGCCGAGGGCAGGGTCGAGAGGATGGTCAGCGGGTGGATGAGGCTCTCGTACAGGATCCCGAGCACCAGGTAGACCGCGAGGAGCACGCCGAGGATCAACAGCGGCTGGCTCTGCAAGGCCCGCTGGAAACTCTGGCCGGAACCACCGATCACCACCTGGATGTCGGTCGGCAGCATGATCTCGCCCATCGCCCGATCGATCGCGGCGAGGCCCTCCTCGAGGGAGACGTCCGGGGCGAGCCCGAAGCCGATGCGCTCGGCGGCGAACTGGTTGCGGTGGCGGACGCGGTCGTCCACCAGCGAGTAATCGTAGCGGGCGAACGCAGAGAGCGGCACCCGCGTGCCGTTCGCGGCGATGACCTGGACCTGGTCGAGCACCTCCGGATCCGCCGTGTACCGCGGCTCCAGCTCCATCACCACCCGGTACTGGTTCATCCGGTCGTAGAGGGTGGCGATCTGACGCTGGCTGAACGAATTGTTCAGCACCTGGGAAATCATCTGCATGTCGACGCCCAGCCGCCGGGCCGCCTCCCGGTCGATGTGCAGTGACACCTGCTGGGTGCCGCCGTCCGACGGCGCCTCGATGTCGACCAGCTCCGGCAGATCGCGGAACGCGTTGGAGATCCGCGGCACCCACTGGCGCAGCAGCCCGAGGTCCGCGGCCATCAGGTTCACCTCCTGCGAGGAGCCATCGGTCATCCGCGGGCCGTCCAGATCCTGGGCGCCGTAGAGATAGAGCTGCCCGCCCGGAACGATGGGCGCACTCAGGCGCAGGCGGTTGACGACGTCGTTGGCCGAGATCCGGCGCTCGCGCATCGGCTTCAGGCGGACCGTGAAGCGGGAGTTGCTGATGCCGCTGGTGCCGCCGGAGAAGCCGATGACGTCCTGCACCGCGGGGTCGGCCAGCACGTGGCGCCGGAACGCCTCGATCTTCGGTTGCATGATCTCGTACGAGAACGCGTCGTCGCCCCGCACGAATCCGAAGAGCGTGCCGGTGTCCTGCGCGGGGAGGAACCCCTTGGGCAGGCGGACGTAGACGGCCACGTTGAGGGCGATCGTGCCCAGCAGCGTGATCAGCACCAGCGTCGGGTGACGCAGGACCCAGCCGAGCGAGGCGTCGTAGCCGCGCTTGACCGCGTCGAACCAGCGGTCGGTGGCGGCGTGGAAACGGGACGGCGCCGCGGCCTCGCGACGGCGCAGCAGGCGCGAGCACAGGCTCGGGGTGAGCGTGAGGGAGACGGCGAGGGAGACGAGGATCGCGGCGGCCAGCGTGAGCGAGAACTCCCGGAACAGGCGCTCGACGATGCCGCCCATGAAGAGGATCGAGACGAAGACGGCGACCAGGGAGACGTTCATCGCCAGCAGGGTGAAGCCAACCTCGCCCGAGCCACGCATCGCGGCGCGGAAGGGCGAAAGGCCGCGCTCCATGTGCCGGGTGATGTTCTCGAGGACGACGATCGCGTCATCCACCACCAGTCCCGCCGCGACGATCAGCGCCATCAGCGAGAGGTTGTTCAGGGAGAAGCCCTGCAGGTACATGATCCCGAAGGTGCCGACGACGGAGACCGGGATCGCGAGACAGGGGATGAGGGCGGCGCGGGCGCTGCCCAGGAACAGGAACACCACCAGCATGACCAGGCCCGCGGCCAGCAGCAGCGTGCGCTGCGACTCGTGGAGGGTGGCCCGGATGCCGGGGGAGCGATCCATCACCACCGCCAGGTTGGCGTCGGCGGGCAACAGGGCCCGCAGGGCCGGCAATTGGGCGGCGATCGCGTCGATCGTGGCGATGATGTTCGCCCCGGGCTGGCGGCTGACATTGAGGATCACCGCAGGCCGGTCGTTGTGGAAGCCGCTCGCCCGCACGTCCTCCACCGAGTCGGTCACCGTCGCCACATCCCCGAGGCGCACCGGGGATCCGTCCCGGTAACGCACGACCAGGCCGAGGTACTCCTCGGCCCGGCGGAGCTGGCTGCTGACGTGGACCTCCCATTGCCGCTCACCATCGTCGATGGCGCCGCGGGGACGGAGGGAATTGGTCGCCCCGATCGCGCGCCGCACCTCGTCGAGCGCGATGCCGTGGTGGGCCAGCTGGTGCGGGTTCAGCTGCACCCGGACGGCGGGCAGGGAGCTGCCGCCGATCGTGACCTCCCCCACCCCCGCGATCTGCGCGATCTTCTGGGCCAGGATGGTCGAGGCGAGGTCGTACAGCCGGCCCGGCGCAAGGTTGGGCGAGCTCAAGGCGAGGGCGAGGATGGGCGCCTGCGCGGGGTTCGACTTCCGGAACGTGGGGCTGCCCGGCATGCCCGCCGGCAACTGGCCCCGCGCCGCATTGATCGCCGCCTGCACGTCGCGCGCCGCCGAGTCCAGATTCCGCCCGAGCGCGAACTCGAGCATGATCGACGCATTGCCCTGCCGGCTGTCCGAATAGATCCCCGTCACCCCCGAAATGCTCCCGAGCGCGCGCTCCAATGGGGCGGCGACATTCGCCGCCATCGTCTCCGGACCCGCCCCCGGCAGGGACGCGCTGACCCGGATGCTCGGGAAATCCACCTGCGGCAGCGGCGAGACGGGCAGCAGCCCGTAGGCCAGCGCGCCCGCGAGCACCAGCGCCACCGCCATCAGGCTGCTCGCGACCGGGCGCCGGACAAAGGGTCGGGAAAGGTTCATCCGGGGACCTCCGCCAGGTTCAGGAACGCGCCACCGCGGGCCGCCCCGCGGCAGGCGCCGCCGCCGCCCGGCGCGCCGCGAACCGGCGACCCAGGCGGTCGAAGTAGAGGTACACCACCGGCGTGGTGAAGAGGGTCAGCACCTGACTGGCGAGCAGTCCACCCACCATCGTGATGCCCAGGGGCTGCCGGAGCTCGGCGCCCGAACCCGTCGACAACATCAGCGGCAGGGCGCCGAAGAGCGCCGCGAGCGTGGTCATCAGGATCGGCCGGAACCGCAGCAGCGCCGCCTGCCGGATCGCCTCGCGCGGGCCCAGCCCGTCCCGGCGCGTGGCCTCCAGCGCGAAATCGACCATCATGATGCCGTTCTTCTTCACCAGGCCGATCAGCAAAATGATCCCGATGATCGCGATCATGTCCAGGGGCCGGCCCGTCACCCACAGCGCCAGCAGCGCGCCCACCGTCGCGGACGGCAGCGTGGAGAGGATCGTGATCGGGTGGATGCTGCTCTCGTACAGGATGCCGAGGACGATGTACATCGTCACGACCGCCGCCAGCACCAGCAGGAGGGTGCTCGACAGCGAGGCGCGGAACGCCTGGGCGGCGCCCTGGAAGCGCATCTCCACCGCGGGGGGCAGCTCCCGCACGACGGCGGCGCGCTCGATCGCCTGGACGGCATCGCCGAGGGAGGCGCCCGCCCCGAGGTTGAAGGAGATCGTGACGGCCGGGAATTGACCGACGTGGCTGATCAGGAGGCGGGTGGGCCGCTCGGTCACCCGCGCCACGCTGGCGAGCGGCACCGGCCGGCCGGCGCGCGTGCGGACGAAGATGCCCGCCAGCGCCTCCGGCCCCTGCATCAGGCGAGGATCCACCTCCAGCACCACCCGGTACTGGCTGGTGTGCGTGAACAGGGTCGAGATCTGCCGCTGGCCGAACGCGCTGTAGAGCGCGTCGTCGATGTCGGACACGCTCACGCCGAGCCGGCTGGCCGTGTCCCGGTCGATCTCCACGTAGGCCTGCAGGCCGCGGTTCTGGAGGTCGCTGGCGACGTCGGCCAGCTCGGGCAGCTGCTGCAGGTGCGGGACGAACCCGGCCACCCACTCCTCGAGGAGGTTCTCGTCGGGGCACGTCAGGGTGAACTGGAACTGGGTGCGGCTGACCCGGTCCTCGATCGTCAGCTCCTGGATCGGCTGCAGGTAGAGCGAGATGCCGGGCACGGCGAGGGCGGCGGCGCGCAGGCGCTCGATCACCTCGGCCGCGTTGTCCCGCCGCTCGCCGTGGGGATGCAGGTTGATCAGCATCCGCCCGCTGTTGAGGGTGGTGTTGGTGCCATCGACGCCGATGAAGCTGGAGAGGCTGCGGACCGCGGGATCCCGAAGGATGAGCGCGGCGAGGGCCTGCTGGCGCTCGGCCATCGTGGTGAAGGAGACGGACTGGGGCGCCTCCGTCACCGCCTGCAGGGCGGCGTTGTCCTGCACGGGGAAGAAGCCCTTCGGGACCACGATCCAGAGGAGCACGGTGAGGACGAGGGTGCCGACCGTGACCGCGAGCGTGAGCGGCTGGCGTTCCAGCACCCAGTCGAGCCAGCGGCCGTAGCGGGCGATCACGGCGTCGAGGAAGCCGGGCGCGGCGGCCCCGTGGTCCGGCGCGGGCAGCATCCGGGCGCACATCATCGGCGTGAGCGAGAGGGAGACCAGCAGCGAGATCAGGATCGCGACGGCGAGGGTGATCGCGAACTCGTGGAACAGGCGGCCGACGACATCGCCCATGAACAGGAGCGGGATCAGCACCGCGATGAGCGAGATGGTGAGCGAGACGAGGGTGAAGCCGATCTGGGCGGCGCCCTTCAGCGCGGCGGACAGCGGCGGCTCGCCCTGCTCCCGGTACCGGGCGACGTTCTCCAGCATCACGATCGCGTCATCCACCACGAAGCCCGTGGCGATGGTGAGCGACATCAGGGTGAGGATGTTCAGGGAGTAGCCCGCCAGATGCATCACCCCGAAGGTGCCGACCAGCGACAAGGGCACGGCGATGCTCGGGATGATGGTCGCCGCGAAGTTGCGCAGGAAGACGAACGTCACGAGCACCACCAGGAGGATGGCGAAGATGAGCTCGTGCTGCACCGCGCGGACCGAGGCGCGGATGCTCTGGGTGCGGTCGGAGAGGACGGCCAGCTCGGCCGCCGCCGGCAGGGTGGCGGAGAGCTGCGGCAGCAGGGCCTGCACCCGGTCGACCACCTCGATCACGTTCGCGCCGGGCTGGCGCTGGATGTTCACCAGCACGGCCGGGAGGCGGTCCGCCCAGGCGCCGAGCCGGCGGTCCTCGGCGGCGTTCTCGATCCGGGCGACGTCGCCGAGGCGCAACGGGGCGCCGTCCCGCCAGGCGATGATCAGCTGGCGGAACTCCTCCACCGACCGCAGCTGGTCGTTGGCGTCCATCAGGATGGTGCGGGTGGGGCCGTCGAAGCTGCCCTTGGGCTGGTTGACGCTCGCCGCCGCGATGGCAGCGCGGACGTCGCTGAGGTTCAGCCCGCGCTGGGCGAGTTCGCCGGGGTGGACCTGGACGCGGATCGCGGGGCGCTGGCCGCCGGCGAGGCTGACCATGCCCACGCCCGGGATCTGGGCGAGCTTCTGGGCGATGCGGGTGTCCACCAGATCGTGCACCTGCGGCAACGGCAGGCTGGCCGAGGTGACGGCCAGGGTCATGATCGGGGTGTCGGCCGGGTTGACCTTGCGGTAGATGGGCGGAGCCGGGAGGTCGTTGGGGAGGAGGTTGTTCGCCGCGTTGATCGCGGCCTGGACCTCCTGTTCGGCCACGCCGAGGGAGACCTCGAGCGAGAACTGGAGCGTGATGACCGAGGCGCCGCTCGAGCTGGTCGAGGACATCTGGTTCAGCCCGGGGATCTGCCCGAAGCGGCGCTCGAGGGGGGCGGTGATGGCGCTGGCGGTCACCGCGGGGCTGGCGCCCGGGTAGAAGGTGAAGATCTGGATGATCGGGAAGTCGACCTGAGGCAGCGCGGCGACCGGCAGCAATCGGTAAGCCAGGATGCCGGAAAGGAAGAGCGCGACCATCAGCAGGCTGGTCGCGACGGGGCGGAGGATGAAGGGCCGGGAGGGGCTCATGCGGCCTTCTTGCGCGCGCCGTCGGACTTCTCCCCCTTGCCCCCCTTGCCTCCCGGATCGGCCTTGCCGCCCTTGCCGCCCTTTTCCCCCTTCCCCGCCGGCGGGGGCGTGATCGTGCCGTCAGCCGCGACGATCGTCACGGGGCGGCCCTCGCGGAGCCGGTCGATGCCCTCGAGCACCACCCGTTCGCCGCCGGACAGGCCCTGCAGCACCGCCTGCATCCCTTCCTCGGCGGGCCCGAGCACGACGTCGCGGACGGCGGCCAGGCTGTCTTCGGTGACGAGGTACACATAGGTGCCGCGCGAGCCATACTGGACGGCGGCGACCGGGACGACCACGGCGTCCTTGAAGGTGCGCACCCGGAGGCGGACGTTGACGAACTGATTGGGGAAGAGCTTTTCGTCCTCGTTGGGGAACTCGGCCTTCAGGCGCACGGTACCGGTGGCGAGGTCGATCTGGTTATCCACGGTGTTGAGCAGGCCGGCGGCGAGCCGTTGCTGCTCGGCGCGATCCCAGGCTTCGACCGGGAGTCCCTGGCCGGCGCGGAGCGGCTCGAGGACCTTGGGCAGATCCTGTTCCGGCACGGTGAAGAGGACGTTGATGGGGCGCGTCTGCGTGATGACCACGATCCCGCCGGCGTCGCCCGGGCGGATAAGATTGCCCGCATCGACCTGGCGGAGGCCGAGGCGGCCCGCGATCGGGGCCTCGATGCGGGTGTACGCGAGCTGGCGGCGGGCGTCGTCCACGTTCGCCTGGTCGGCCGCGACGGCGCCCTCGCGGTCCGCCACGAGGGCCTGCGCCGCCTCGAGCTGCTGCTGCGACATCAAGGTCTGGGCGTGCAGCTGGCGGACGCGCTCAAGATCCGCCTTGGCGGTGAGCAGCTGGGCCCGGTTCTGCCGGAGGCGAGCCTCCGTCTGGGCCAGCCGGATCTCGTAAGGCAGCGGATCGATCTCGGCCAGCAGTTGCCCGGCGGCGACCTGCTGTCCCTCCTGAAAATGGACCTTGAGGAGCTGACCCTCCACCCGGCTGCGGACCGTGACCGTGTTGCGGGGCGTGACGGTGCCGATGGCGCGGAGCTGGACCGCGAGGTCGCGGCGCTGCACCGGCTCGACCCGCACGGGCGTGGCGGTCGACCCGCTGCGGGAGCGGAAGGACATGCGGCCGGAGCCGCCGGCATTGGGCTCGGTGCGGATCCCGAAGTACCAGACCCCGGCGGCGAAGACGAGGGTGACGGCGCCGTAGAGGAGCCACGAACGGCGGGAAGCAGGAGCGGAGGACATGCGGGGAAAGAAGCCGGGGGCGCGGAAGCGGCCCCAGCAGCCGACAGACGACCACGGAGCCTCGCCCGTTGCTAGAAATTTCGCGGCGAAAGCGGGTCCCGCCCCCGGCCGGGCGCCGGCAACTGGGGCTTTACTTGCCCCCGGGGGTCACCCGAAGCTCACGCGATGACGCTCCTCGGCCCGGCGCCCGCCCGCATCGTCCTCGCGGAGGACGATCCCGACGTGAGCGCGACCACGATCGACCTGCTCACGTTGGGCGGTCACGTCGTGACGGCATTCGCCAGCGGCCGGGAGGCCCTCGACCACCTCGTCCGCCACGGCGCCGACCTGCTGCTGACGGATATGATCATGCCGGGCGGCGACGGTCCCTGGCTTCTGCATCAGGTGCGCGCCGCGGCGGGGCTCGGGCAACTTCCCGTCCTTGTCGTCTCCGCTCGCGCCGACGAAAGCCACGTCGCCGCCGGCCTGCGGAACGGGGCGGACGCTTACCTGACGAAACCCTTCGATCCGGAGCGCCTGCTGGAGACGGTGGCCTACTGGGTGGAACGAGGCCGGGCGCGCGGCGGTGCCCGCCCAGCCTGAACCGGCCGCCCGTCCGATGAATGCTCCGGAGTCCGAAGGCTGGTCGTGGCGCCGGGATGTGCCGTTGACGGCGGTGCTCTGCGCGCTGGCCGCCTACGCCGACTGGTTCGCGCCGGGGGTCTTCTTCGGCCATTCGCTGGTCCTCGGGATGGTGTTCTACCTGGTTGGGGTCCGGCTGGTCGGCCCGTACGCCGCCCTGGCGGTGCTGGCGGCAGGCACCGTCACCCTCACCGCGAAGTGGCAGCAGCCCTTCTCCGCCCTCCTGATCGCCCTCGAGGGCCTCGCCGTGGCGGGCGCGTGGCGACGCCGGATCAACCCCCTTTTCGCCGACCTGACCTACTGGGTCGTGCTCGGCACGCCCCTCTCGTGGTTCCTGTACCGCCACGTGGTGGTGATCCCGGACCCGTCCTTCAGCCAGGCCCTGGTGCTGCAGCCGGCGAACGGTCTCATCGCCGTCTGGCTGTCCTACCTCGTGATCGCGCAGCTGCCCGCAGCCCCCGGCTGGGAGCGACCCGAATCCGCGGGCACGTTCCGGTCGGTGCTCCTGCGACGGTACCTGACCTTCGGGACGCTCCCGGTCCTGATCGGCGGACTCCTCGCGGCCCGCACGTTCGAGCAACGGGCGCTTTCCGAGGCGCAGGCCAACCTCGACGCCACCACGCGCAACCTCGCCGCGCAGGTGGCCCGCCACATCGCCGGCGGCCTGGGCCTGATCGAGCGCCTCGCCGCCCGCCAAGCGGAGGAGAACTGGTTCACGGACCGCGCCCGCCTCAACGCCGAGCTCGCGGCCGCCCGCGCCTCCTCCAGCGACTTCCTGAGCTTCATCGCCGCTGACCCGCGCGGCAACGTCGTCGCCGGCACCTCCCCCACCGGCTCGCTGCCGAGCAACCCGCCCGACGCCGCCTTCAACGTGGCGGACCGGGACTATTTCCGCGAGCCGATGGCCACGGCGCGCAGCTACGTCTCGGGCGTCTTCCGCGGCCGCGGCTTCGGCCGCGACCTTCTGATCGCGGTGAGCGCTCCCGTCATCTCCCGCTCCGGGGAACCCCTCGGCGTCATCGAGGGATCGATGACCGTGGATTCAATCGTCGCCCTCCTGCAGCGTCAGGCGGAAAACCACGGCATGCGGGTGCTGGTCACCGATCACCGCCTGCGGGTCATCTCGGGCCGCGGATTCCCCCACGCACCGCTTGAAGATCTCGCCCCCTTGCCGCTCGGCCGGCTGATCAGCGCACGGTCAGCCGTGCCCAGCCGCTTCAAGGGAGATTCCCCGGCGGGCCCCGTGACCTACCTCTCGATGTCGCTGGCCGTGCCCGGGCTGGACTGGACGCTGACCGTCCACCGGGAGTGGCGCGACGTGATCCGGCCCGTGGTCAACGCCTATGGCTGGATCCTGCTCGTCGCGCTCGTGACCGCCCTGATCGCCTCCCTCTTCGCCACGTGGTCCGTGCGCGACCTTCTGACCGGCTGGCAGGCCCTGATCCAGTTCTCCCTCGCCCCCTCCGGCCACGGCGCGCTCCTGGAGGACTCCTCGCAGCTGCGGCACCTGCCCCTGGAATTTCGGGACGTGATGCGCCGCCTCGCCGAGATGGCTCGCCGGCTGGATTCCGAGACCAGCAAGCGCGAGCAGCTCCTGCGGGAGCTCGAGTCCCGGGTGCAGGAGCGGACCCGCGCGCTGGAGGAGGCGCTGCTGTCCGCCAAATCCGCCGACCGCGCCAAGGGCGCCTTCCTCGCCACCGTCACCCACGAGCTCCGCACCCCGCTCACCTCGATCATCACCGGCACCCGCCTGCTCCGGATGGGCTGGCAGGAGCGCAACCCCCTCGTCGAACGCACGCTGTCCACCCTCGAAAAGTCCAGCCAGGTGCTGATGAGCGTCATCTCCGACGTGCTCGACTACTCCAAGCTTGAGGCGGGGGTGATCCACCTTGAGGTGACGCGGTTTCGCCCCGCGGACATCGTGGGGGACGTGGGTGCCATCCTCGAGCCGGCGGCGCGCAAGGCCAACCTCGAGCTGCGGATTGCGTCTGGGCATGTGCCGGAGCTGGAATGGATCGGCGACGTGCCGCGGCTGCGCCAGGTGCTGCTCAATCTGGCCGGCAACGCGGTGAAGTTCACCAGCGGCCACACGGTCGAGATCGCCAGTGCGGTCGAGCTCCCGGGAGACGCGGCGCGCCTCTGGTTTCACGTCACCGACGAGGGCCCGGGGATTCCCGCGGACCGGCAGGAGGCGATCTTCGAACCCTTCGTGCAGCTGGAGACCAACCAGGTGATGTCGCAGGCGGGCACGGGGCTCGGCCTCAGCATCTGCCGCCGGCTGGTGCAGGCGATGGGCGGCGAACTCACCTTGGAGAGCGAGGTCGGCCGCGGCTCGCGGTTCAGCTTCTGGATCCCGCGCGAGCCGCCCCTGAACCGCCCGCCACCACCCGCGACCCCCGCCACTCAGAAGGAATAAGTGGTCGTGAACCGGAGCTCGCGCGGCTGAACCAGGTCGAAGCGGGTGTAACCCGCCCCCCGCCCGCCCGGCACCTGGAAGCCGTCCGGCGCCGCGACGCCCGTGGCGAGCCGCGACGGGATGATGCCGCCGCGGTCGAGCGCGTTGCTCACGTTCAACTGCAGGCGCAGGCGGCCGGGCAACCCGGGCAACCGCAGCGAGTAGGCGAACAGCAGGTCGACCGCGGTGAGCACCCGGCCGGTGATCTCCCGCCCGGCCGCGTCGGCGCCGATGACGTTGGCGCTCCGCCAGCGCCAGCCGCCGCCCACGGTCAGCCCCGCCAGCCGGCCGGTGCGGAAATCGTAGGCGGAGAAGAAACTCACCTTGTGCGGCCGCACCCCCCAGCGCTTCTGCTGGGCCTCCTTCTCGTCGTTCAACGTCTCCACGAGGTCGAAGATCTCCTGCGCCAGCGTCACGCCGGCGGAGGTCGTCAACGTGCCGGGGTCCGCCGCGGGGCTCTGCCGCGCGAGGCTGATCCAGCGCGCGACAGCCCCCTCCGACGCGTAGGCGGCCGGGTCGACCCGGTAGCGGCCGGCGGCGTCCTGGGTGACCCCCTGCACGAGCGTCGCGGGGTCCGCCGCGCGCAGCCCGTACCAGTCGATCGCCTCCTGCGCGAGGCCGACGCGGCCGGAGTCGGTGTGGGAGTAATTGACGACCAGCCGCCACTGGCGGGTGAAGTTGGCGGTGAGCCGCGCCTCGTAGCCCTCGGCGTCGAAATCGTTCGAGATCGAGTTCACCGGCGGCGTGTAGGCGCGGCGGATCGGCTCCCATTGCGCGGCCGTGTACACGCGGCCCGGGCCCACCAGCACCCCCTCGAACGCCTGCATCACCCGCACGTTCCGGTCACGGAGCAGGTTCGCGACCGGGGCCGTGACCCGCCCGCGCTCGCTCCCCTTGAAGTACACCACCCGCGCGTTGAGGCGGCCCTGCAGGAGATCAAACCCCAGTCCATAATCCTCGCCGCGGCCCTTCGAAAGCGGGGCGAGGTTGCCCTCGGGAAACGTGGTGCGCGCCAACGGCGGCACGCCCACGTTGGAGGAGCGGTTGGCGATCGCGGACAGCCAGTCCGTCACGTGGTAAACGATCCCGGCGGTACGGGTCCGACCCTGCATCCGGTTGACCGCGCCATTCGCCGGATCCGGATCCACCACGGCACCGCGGACGGGATCATTGCGGTAGCCCAGCTGGGTGTTGCGCACCTGGTCGTCGCGGAAGCCGTAGGTCGTGACGATGCGGCCGTCCCAGAAGAAGCTCTGCGCGGCGCCCAGCGTGGAATCGATGCGCTGCATCATCCCGCCATTATCGGCCCCGCCCGAGGCGACGTTGGCGTAGGCCGTGCTGAAACTGCGCCCGTCGAAGGTCACCGTCGCGGGCAGCCGCCGCCAGTCGCCCGCGCGATAGGTGCCGAAGTCGCCCTCCGTCAGGTAATGGCGCACCGTGATGCGGTTGTTCACGCTCGAGGCGTCCGCGTTGTAGGGGCGGCCGGCGAGCACCAGCCACGAATTGGCCCGGATGTCGGTGACGTCGGTGCGCGAGCGAGCGCCGGCGAGCCGGTGCCGCCCAAGCCAGCGCCAGCGGGGCTCCCAGGTGTAGGACGCGGAGAGCCGGTTCTCGCGGGTTTCCCCGAAGTGGACGTCGCGCGTCCAGTTGCCATCGAAGTAGAGGCGGCCGGCGTAGGGATTCGGCGGCCCGTCGATGCCGAGCGTGCGGTTCGGATCGCCGCGCAACAGCGGGCTGTTGCCGTTCATCAGGTTCACCTCGGCCAGCGTGCGCTGGTAGTTCTGGGCCAGGTTCAGGATGAGCCCCCGGACCGGCTGCCAGTCCAGGGTCAGCGTGTGGTTGCTCAGGGTCTGGTCGCGGTACATCCCCGGTCCGGCCCCGTTCCCGTTGAGCGGGTACAGCGCCGGGTCGCGGATCCGCATCACTCCGGTCGTGAACCCGGGCGAGCCGTCCGGCGCGCGCACCGCGGCCGAGTTGTAACTCCCCGAGAGGAAGGTGCCGATCGCGTCGAACACCACCCCATTGTTCTCGATGAAAACCGCCCGCCGGTTCAGGCCGCCGCGGGTGCCATCGCGCGCCGTGACCCCCAGGGCCTGCATCGCCGCCGTGGGCGCCGCCAGCGCCGGGGTGAAGGTGACGGCGTCGACACCCCGCGCCTGCCGGTTGTCGTACCACGCGAGCACCTGCTCCATGTCCGAGAAGGAGCGGATCACCGCGTTCGTGTCGCGGCCGGTCTCGCCCATCGCGGTCAGCGTGAGGTTTCGGCGGGGGCGCCACACGACGGAACCGAAGAGCCGCCGCTTGTCCTGGAAATCGAACGCGCGCCAGCCGCCGCTGTCCTGGTGCAGGGCCGAGAGCGAGAGGGCGAGGCGGTCCCGGACCAGCACGCGGTTGAGGTCCAGCTCGGCTCGCTGCCGGCTCCACGAGCCCGCGCTGAGACGGAGCGCGGCGCCATGCCGGTGGGTCTCGGCGACCTTGGAGGTCTGGTTCAGCAGGCCGCCGGGGGAACCGATGCCGAAGAGGATGCTGTTGGGGCCGCGGGCATCCTCGAAGCGCCCGACCCGGTAGGGATCCGGCGGGGTGATGCTGGGAAAGTAATCCATCCCCAGGCCCGCGATCAGCCCCCGGCTCTGCACGCCCGCGGTCAGCGCGTGGCCGCCGATGATGCGGTTCTGCTCCGAGCTCGCCCCCTGCGAGTTGGTGTCCATCTCCCCGTTCACGGTGTACTCCATCAGCTCCCGGAGATCGGTGATCGCAAGGTCATCCAGAAACTCGCGGGTGAACACGGCGACGGAACCCGCGGTGTCGCGCAGGCGGGTGTTGAGCCGGCTGCCGGCGAGGGTGTTCTCGGCGGCGTACCCCACGTCGGAGTTCGTGCTCACCACAAAGGGGCTGAGCTCGACGGGCGGGGCGCCGGGCGCGGGCGCCGCGGGAACGACGGAGGCCGCGGGAGCGGCGGCCGGCGAGGCGGCCGGAACCCAGCAAAGCAGGCAGGCGAGACGAAGGAAGGGGCGGGGCATCGGGGTGGGGACGCCGGCCAACACGACCGGCGCGCCAACAGCGGTGCCGCCTTCCGGCGGCAAG
>JBMTAG010000083.1:0-15622 GCA_049428505.1 Opitutaceae bacterium
CTCCTCCGCTGGGCCACGCCGGAGCGGCTGGCTCGCGAGAAGCCGACGCCGGAGCGGCAGGAGCTGGCCCGCTTTCTCGAGCAGCAGGGCCTAGGCGTCTTGGTCCTCGCCGAAGGACCCTCGCTCACCGCCGTGATCGGGGTCGGGGTCGCCGCCTCGCGCCGGCCCTACACCTACCCGCAGGTGACGCAACTGCTGGAGCTCGCTTCCATCATGGAGAGCGCCCTCGAGCGCGCGCATTTCTCGGCCAAGGTCCAGCACGCCGAGCAGCTCGCCACGGTCGGGCTCCTCGGCGCCAGCATGGCCCACGAGATCCGCAACCCACTGGTCTCCATCAAGACGTTCGTCCAGTTGCTGCCGACGCATTACCAGGACCCGGCCTTCCGCGAAAAATTCTTCCGCCTCATCGGCAGCGAGGTCTCCCGCATCGACCAGTTGACGGAGCAATTGCTCGACCTGTCCACGCCCCGGACCTATGCCGCCACGCGGCAAAGCCTGCACGCGGTGCTGCAATCGAGCCTCGACCTCGTCACCGCCAAGGCGGCCGACAAGGGCGTCGAGATCAAGACCGCCTTCGCGGCTGATCCGGATGCGGTTTACACGGATGCTTCCGCCGCCCGGCAGGTGATGCTTAATCTTTGCTTTAACGCCATCCAGGCGGTCGAGGCGCACGAGGGCGCGGCGCGGTGGATCCGGATTGCGACCCGCAACACGGCGACGGGGGTCGAGATGGCGGTGACGGACAACGGCCCCGGTATTGCACCGGAAATGCAACAGCGGCTATTTCAACCTTTTCAGACGACTAAATCGTCCGGCTTCGGTCTCGGGCTTGCGATTTGTCGCGACATCCTCGCGAATCTTGGGGCGACGATCACAGTGGATCCGTCGGTGCCGGCCGCCGGCGCGACGTTCCGGGTCGTCTTCCCATGCCAAGCCTCATCTTCCTAGCGACGCAGGACCCCGCGCTGGCGGAGGCGTGGTCGCGGCACGTGCCGGCGGGGCGGGTGGTGCTGCGGCTCGGGGAGCAGGTGTTTCCGGCGGCGCCCACGCCGGGCTTCGCCGCGGTGGTGGTGTTGGACGCCGCGAGCGCCGACCGGCTGCCCGCCGGCCTCGCGCGGTGTCCCACGATTCTGGTCGGGGAGCCGCGCAGCCTGCCGTTCGAGCAGGCGCGGCTCTCCGGGCGGGCGAAGGTGTACCTCTCGTACGCGGAGAGCGCGGAGCGGCTCGGGGACTTCCTGCCGGTGGTGGACGAATTGGCGGAGCAGCAGGCGCTGGCCGAGGCGCTGGCGGCGCGGGTCCGGCGGGACGGTCCGGGGCCGGTCCGGAGTGCGGCCGCGGCGCCGGCCGACTGGTGGGAATTCGTCGAGGGGGCGCTCGAGCACCTGGAGCGGCGCGACGCGTTGCTGGCCGAGTTTCGCCGCGGGGCCCGGCGGGCGCTGCGGTCCTCGCGGATCACCGTGTTCGTGCGCGAAGGCACCGTGTTTCGCGCGGCGGGGGCCGAAGGGGCGGAGGACGGGTGGGGGGCGGACGACCCGCTCGTGGGCTTCTTTGAGGCGCGGCCCGCCGTGGTGGACGGGTCCGAGCCGGAGATTGATGCCGACCCCCTCGCGGGCCTCGCGGTGCGCAACCGGCTCGCCCTCTGGGGCGCGCGCCTGATCGTGCCCGTCCATGACAACGGCCGGTTGCTGGCGCTGCTCGCGGTCGGGGTGCGCGATGACGGCGCGCCGCACGACGCGGGGGACCGGGAGCGGGCCGTGCAATGGGCGCGCTGGCTCCGGCTGGCGCTGGCGCGGAGCCGCGTGCATGAGCGCCTCGCGGCGGCCGCGGACAAGGCCGCGCTGGCGGAGAAGTACCTGCCGGGCAGCGTGGTCCTCGGACCCGCGGAAGCGGTGCCGCGGCAGTTGCCGGTGCTGGTGCGCGAACTGATCGGCCAGGCCCGGCGCAACCGGGCCGTCTTCCGGGAGTCGCCTCGCCCCGGGCAGCCGTGGCGCGCCGCGGCCGGCATCGTGGCCGAGACCGGCGGCGTCTGGGCATGGTGGGACGACGCGGCGACGGAGGTGCGCGACGCCGAGCGGGCGGAGCGGCGGCGGCGCCGCGAGGTGCTGCGCGACCTCGCCCTCACCCTCAGTCACGAGCTGGGCAACGCGCTGGTCTCGCTCACCACCTTCCGGCAGGCGAAGACGGAGCGGATGCCGCCGCCCGCGCTGATGGAGACGATCAAGGCGGACGTGGGGCACCTGGAGGCGCTCAATGCGAACCTCGCGGTGATGCAGGGCCTGCACGAGGCCGAGGCGGAGGCGGTCGACATCCGCGAGCTCGCCCAGGAGATCGGGAAGGCCCTCGGGTTGCGGGTGGAGGCGGGCGCGGAACCGCTGGTGCTGCTGGCGAACCGGAAGCTGCTGGACTTCGCCCTCCGCGCGATCCTCCGGACCGTGGGTGAGAACCGGGGCGAGCTCGGCCTGAAGGACCTCTCGCTGCGGGTGCGGGCCACCGGTTCCGGTTCCGAGTTGACCGCGCTCCTCGCGATCAAGGGCCGCCAGCTGGAACTGGAGGGCATTTTGCCCGAGCCGGAGGAGGGGGCGGTGCCCACCCAGGGTCGCCTCGGCGTGTTCCTCGCCAAGGAAATCCTGCGGCTGCACCACGGTGAGATCCACGCCGGCCCCGGGCTGGAGGGCACCGAGATCCTGCTCTCGCTGCGCAAGCTGTGAAACCCGCCGGCCCCGGAACGCTCCTCCCCGCCTGGGCGGCGGCGGATCCCGCGATCGCCCTGTGCGTCCTGATCGGCTCCCACGCGCGCGCGGGGGATGCGGCCACCGGACCGGACGCGGGCTCCGACTGGGATTTCCAACTGGCCACCGCGGCGCCGGAACGATTCGCGGACGGAGCGTGGCTCGCCGCCCTCGGCCTGCCCCCACTCGCGTACGCCCTGCGCCCCGGCCGCCTTGGCAGCGCCCTCAAGGCGACGGCGGTCACCGCCCGCGGGGAACTCGACCTCGTGATCCTGCCGGCCGAACCCCTCCGCGGGCTCGCCCGGCAAGTGGTCGCTGGCGGGCAGCCGTCGGAGCCGGCCGCGCGCCAAGCCCTCACCGATCTGGCGGCGGTCCTCGCGGGCGGTTATCGGATCCTGAAGGGCGAGGCGGAGTTCGGGCCCTTTTCCGCCCGGGGCGCGGCCGCGATCCCGCCGGCGCGGCTCGACGATGCCGCCGTGCGGGCCCTCGCCGAGGGCTGGATCTGCGACTACGTCGCCCTGCGGCGCCGCCTCGAACGGGGGGAACTCCTCGCCGCGCGGCGCGCGTTGCACCTCCAACTGGCCGAGGGCAACGCGCGGCTGCTCCACGAGCTCCGCCTGCGGCAGGGCCGGCCGTCGTTTCCCGATGTCCGCCGGCTCGAGCGCCTCGACCCCGCCGCCGCGGCCCGGCTCGCCCTGCCTGCCGCCGCGGCCGCCGCCGGCCTGCGGCTCGCGGCGCGGTCGGCCGCCCGGACCTGCCGCGGACTGCTGCGGGACCTGTTGGGCGCCGCTTGGCGCTGGCCGGACCTGGCGCCCCTAGGCCTGGGCGGTGAACAGCTCGGCGATGACGTCCTCGAGGGGGACGTCCGCGATGGTGATGTCCGCGACCGCGCCCGCGCTCAGGATGTCCTGTGAGGCCGCGACCACCTGGTCGGCCGGGACGGTGAGCGTGAACTTGCCCTCGTCGTCGCGGCGGGTGGTGAGGGCGTGCGGGCAACTCCAGCCCTCGGCGAAGGCGGCCGCGCCGGAGGCGGCGGGGAGGAAGGTCACGATCTTGCGCCGGGCGCCGCCGGCGGCCTCGAGCCGGTCGAGCGCGCCGTCGTAGATCTTCCGGCCGCGGTGGATCACGATCACGCGGCTGCAGAGCTCCTGGATGTCGGCCATGTAGTGGCTCGTGAGGAGGATGGTCACGCGGTGGCGGCGGTTGTAGTCGCGCAGGAAGGCCCGGACCTTGCGCTGCGAGACCACGTCGAGGCCGATGGTGGGCTCGTCGAGGAACAGCACCCGCGGCCGGTGGAGGAGGGCCGCGATCAGCTCCATCTTCATCCGCTCGCCGAGGGACAGTTCCCGGACCATCACGTCGAGCTTCGGCCGGACCTCGAGGAGATCGACCAGTTCGTCCAGGGTGGCGCGGAACTCCGCCGCGGGCAGGCCGTAGATGGCGCGGAGGAGCTGGAAGGACTCGATCGCGGGCAGGTCCCACCAGAGTTGGTTCTTCTGGCCGAGCACGAGGGCGAAGATCCGCCGGTAGGCGTTCTCGCGCCGGGTGGGGTCATGGCCCGCGACGCGGGCCGTCCCGCGGGTGGGCATGATGAGCCCCGCGAGCATCTTGAGGGTGGTCGTCTTGCCCGCGCCGTTGGGCCCGAGGAACCCGACGAACTCGCCCTCGGCGATCGAGAACGAGATCTCCTGCGCGGCCGCATTCTCGTCGAACTCGCGCCGGACGAGCCCGCGCACCCCGCCCCAGAAGCCGGGGCGCTTCCGGTAGGTGCGGAAGATGCGGGTGAGGCCCTGGACCTCGATCATCGGCGGCCCTTGGCGGCCGGCTGGGTGAAGGCGGGCAGGCGCACGATCTTCCCGCCGGCGAGGGCGGACTGGTGCGCGCACAGGCCGACGCAGGTCCAGTTGGCCGATTGGATGGCGTTGGGATAGGGGTCGCGGTCCTCGATCAGGGCGCGGACGAACTCGTGGGCCAGGTGCGGGTGCGAACCGCCGTGGCCGGCGCCCTGGGTAAAGCTGAGGTGCGTTTTCTTCCCGAGATCGTAGACGCCCTTCGTGGTGAACTTCCGGATCCCGGCCGGGAGCCGGCGGGCGTAATCGGGCACCTGCACCTGGCGCGGGATCTTCGCCTCCGGGCGCTTCGCCGTGTGGAGCACGTGCGGCTCGTGCTCGATCAGGCTCCATTCGAAGGAGCGCTTCGAGCCGTACACGTCGATGCTCTCCCGGTACTGGCGGGCGACATCAAAGAGGGAGCGGATGATCCGCGCGGTGAGGTCGCTGTCCCGCAGCTTCACGTGCGCGGTCTCGACCGCGAACGGCGAACCGTAGTGCTTCACCAGTTCGGGCCGGATGGTGCCCGAGCCGAAGCAGGAGACGTACTCGGCGGCGGCGCCGGTGAGGGCGAGCATCGGCCCGACGCAATGGGTGGCGTACCACATCGGGGGAAGGCCGGGCCAGTAATTGGGCCAGCCGTCCATGTCCTGCTGGTGGCTTGCCTGCAGGAACTGGATGCGCCCGAGGTCCCCCTTCTCATAGAGCTCCTTCAGGTAGAGGAATTCCCGGGCGTACACGACCGTCTCCATCATCATGTAGCGCCGGCCGGTCTGGCGGGAGAGCTCGACGATCCGGCGGCAGTCCGCGATGGAGGTCGCCATCGGCACGGTGCAGGCCACGTGTTTGCCCGCCTGCAGGCCCTTGATGGTCTGGCCGGCGTGGTCCGGGATGGGGGTGTTGATGTGGACGGCGTCGATCTCGGGGTCCCGCAGCAGTTCCTCGTAGCTGGTGTAGCCCTTGGGGATGCCGAAGGCCTGCTGGATGGCCTTGAGCTTCTTCGGGTCGCGCTGGCAGACCGCCACGAGGCGCGCGTTGGGGTGGGCCTGGTAGATGGGGATGAACTCGGCGCCGAAGCCGAGGCCGACGAGGGCGAGGTTGATTTTCTGGGCGGGCATGGGGAAGGGAAGGGCCGGTGGCGGCGCGCCACCGGAAAAGGCCGCGAGCGTGGGCACTTCCCCGCGCGTGGCAATCGCGGAGCGGCCGCCGCCCGGCTCCGCCGGACTTTACGCCCGCGCCTTCCCGTGCCATGGTCGCCGCGATGAAGCGTGGTCTCCTCCCCCAGGTTTCGGCCTTGCTCCTGTTCGCCGCCCTGTGCGCCGGCGGCTGCTCGTCCTCCCAGATGGGCCGCATCGACCGCAACCGGGCCATCTACGAGACGTGGCCCCTCGAGGTGAAGCAGGCGGTGCTCGATGGCCGCGTCGAGCCGGGAATGGATCAGGACATGGTCCGCGTGGCGTGGGGCGAGCCGACCGAGGTCAGCATTTCCCCTGCGGGCGACGAGATTTGGGTTTATGCCAAGGGCGGTGATCCCGGCGGTCTCTACCCCGGCTCCCGCGGCGGGATGATGGGCGGGGGCATGGGCGGCACCGCGATCGGGGTGAGCACCGGCCGCGGCGGCACGGTCGTCGGAACCTCCTCCAGCGTCGGCATCGGCATCGGGGGCGGTGGCGGGGGCATCGGGATCGGGGGCGGGGGCGTCGGGATCGGCACCGGCGGCATCGGGGGGCCGATCCTGTCCCGGCCGGTGGCGCCGGACATCCGGGAAGTGGTGTTCCGCAACGGGACCGTGGTCCGCGCCGACAAGCCCTGAGTCCGGCTGCGGCGCCGTCCGCAGGCGGCCTCACCGCTGCCCAATGCGGCGGAAGAGCCGGAAGCCGAGGCCCGCAAACAGGAGGTTCGGCAGCCAGATGAGCAGGTCCGGCCGCCACTCCGGCCGCTGGTCGAGTGCCTTCACGCCCGCGGTGAGGACGTAGAACGCGAGCACCAGCACGATCGCGAGGCCCAGGTTGGCGGAGGTCTCCCGCCGGGAGACGCGGATGCCCAAGGGAATGCCCAGCAGCGCGAACGAAAACACCGCCGTCGCGAGGCTCAGCTTCTCCTGCACCAGCAGGTCGAAGTTCATCCGCTCCCGCGCGTGCTCCCGTTCCTTGCCCGGGGCCGGGCCGGTCGCCGCGTGCCGCGCCTGGGCCGCCCGGAGTTCCCCGAGGGTCAGCCACTCGGTCTTGATCCGGACGAGGCTCTGCCCGAGGTAGCGTTCGAGCGAGATCCGCACGTCCTCGAACCGCTCCACGGTGGCCACCTTCGGCGCCTTGGCCGGGGATTCGGGATTCTCGCCGTCGCGTTCCTCGATGGTCGCCCGCACCAAGGTGGGCACGAGGCTGTTGGTCGCCTCGTCGTAGACCAGCCGGCCCGACTCTGCCCGCACCAGCCGCCGCACGCGCGACTCGCGGTCGAGGTCCCAGAGCCAGATGTCGCGCAGCTCGTCCCCCTCCTTCGCCCCCACGTACAGGACCACGCCGCGGAAATCCCGGATGAAGGTCCGGGGCACGACGATCCCCATCGGGTTGCCGCGCACGGCGTCGGCGAAGGCGCGGTGGAACTCGGCCCGGGCCCACGGGGCCGACTCGAGGTTGATGTGGACGGCGAGGGCGGTGCCGAGGGCCGCGAGCACCAGCACCGGCCGGGCGATCCGCGCCAGGCTCAGGCCCGCCGCGCGCATCGCCGTGATCTCGTGGTCCGCCGAGAGGCGTCCGAGCGTGAGCAAGATGCCCGTGAGCATGCCCATCGGCAGGGCGAAGGAGATGGCAAACGGGAGGAGCAGCCCGACCAGCCGCAGGAAGGTGGCGGGCCCGAACTGGCCCGCGAGCAGGGGACTGAGCAATTCGCGCACGACGTTCGGGAGCGCCACGATGAAGGCGAAGAGCGCCACCGCCGCGAGGCAGGTGGCGAGCACGCCCTTGAACAGGTGGCGGTCGAGCAGGGTCACGGCGGCAGCGTGGGGGTCCGGGGCGTCACTGGCGAGGCCGCAGGCTTCAGCCCAGTCCGATCAGGCCCAGTTGGCCGTCCTCCTCCGGCGCGGTTTCCGCCGCGGGCGCGAGACAGTCCGGGGCGTCGTGGCGCACCTGGTTGACCCGCGTCGAGACGCGCGTCGCCGCGAGGACGCCTGCGGGCAGGGGCCGAAGCAGCGGCAGCAGCTCCGCGGCGGGTGGGGCGGGATCCAGCCACGCCTCCACGGCCTCCGGCGGCAGGGTGACCGGCATCCGGTCGTGGATGCGGGCGACCTCCGGGCAGGCCTCGGTCGTGATCAGGGCGAAGGTGGCGGGGGTGTTCTCGGTGCCTTCCGCCCAGATGCCGGCGAGCGCGAGCGGCGGGCCCTCGCGCGGGGAGAAGTACCACGGCAGCTTCCGGCCGCCCAGGGTTTCCCATTCGTAAAAGCCGCTCGCGGGCACGACGCACCGGCGCCGCTGGAACGCGTCGCGGAAGGCGGGCCGGGCGGCGATGCTCTCCGCCCGGGCATTCGCGAGCCGGCTCCCGCCCGGCGCCGCCGCCCACGGCGGCACCAGGCCCCATTGGGCGGTGGAGGCGGTGCGCCTCGGCCGCGGCCCGCGCACGATTGGCACGAGGCTCGTGGGGGCGAGATTGTAGCGGCTGGTGAAGGCGGAAATGTCCGACACGCCCAGTTGCCGCAGCAGGGCGTCGAGGTCCTCGCGTTTGAGCACGTAGCGGCCGCACATGGTTCGTCGGGGCGGGAGGGTGGACGGGCCGGCTTGGGTCGGGCGCGCTGAGGCCTAATCGGGACGGGTGGCCGCCTCGAGGCCTTCGAGGAGGGCCCGGGCCTCGGCCGCGCTGGTGCCGCACATGGATTCCTGCGGGCGGAGGCTGACGCAGAAGGCCGGGCGTTCCGGGCGGCCGAACAGGGCGCACCGCAGGTCGGGCAGGAGCTGCACGCAGGGGACGCCCGCCGGCTTGCCCCGGGGCATCCCGGGGATGGGGGAGGAAATGGAGGGCGCGATGCAGCACGCGCCACAGCCCGGGCGGCAGTCCATACGCCGGGATGTGCCGTGCCCGGGCGCGCGAGGCAAGCATGCTGCCGCCCGGGCGCTTTTGGGCCGGAATTCAGGGCTTGGCGGGGATTGAGCGCCCCCCCCGCGCGCGCCGGGCTCCCGGCATGGATCCCCTCTTGCCTGTTTTCCCGCCGGCGCGCGTGTTCGGCCCCGGTTGCCACTCCTTCACCTTTCGGACCCGCCGCGGCCGCCCGGGGCTCGCGGTGCCCCAACTGTGCGCCGAATTCCAGGCCGCCCTCCACCTGCTGGGCCTCGAGGGCATCTCCCACGTGCGGACCGCCGTCGTGCTGGCCGCCGAGCTGCACCTGGTGGCCGCGCTCCCCGACCGCCAGCCGGCCGCCCGCGTCGGGCTGGTCCTGCAGGGCAAGCTGGCGCCCGCGCTGGCGCGGCTGGGGCTCGCGTGGGCGCCGGAGTTCAGCCATCGCCCCCTGCCGGCCGGCGCGGATGGCTACCCCACGTTCAGGTACCTGTACCGTGCCCCCTATCGGGCAGGGCTCGCCCCCGCGGGGCAGGCGTGGGCGGGCTACCACTGCGCGGAGCGTGACTGGCGCTGGTTCGGCCCGCTGACCCGGGCCCAGGCGGACGGGCCGGGGGAGATCGCGTCCGCGGCCGCCTGACCGGCGGGAAGCTGGAGCCAACAGCCGGATTTGAACCGGCGACCCACGCTTTACGAAAGCGTTGCTCTACCAGCTGAGCTATGTTGGCGCGCGAGCGGGCGACACAAACGCCCCCGTCCGCGAGGGCAAGAACGATTTCCGGCGGGAGCGGGCGCAAAAAAGGCGCCGGGCCGGAGCCGGGCGCCAAATGGGCGGGGCGGGCGCGCTTACTTCGCGACCAAGGTGCCCTTCATCAGCATGTAGTGACCGGGGAAGGAGCAGATGTAGGTGTACTCGCCAGCGGCCGGGACGGTGAACGTGACCTCCCCGGTCTGCTTGGGTCCCAGCACCTTGACGAAGGCGACCACCTTGTCCTTGTGGGCGGGCGCAACGTAGTCGGCATCCTTGGCCGTCATCGAAGCCTGGGCGAACGCGTTCAGGTCGGTGCCCGGCTTGAGGAGCACCCAGTTGTGGCCCATCGCCTCCTTCGGCAGGGTGCCGACGTTCTTCAGGACGACCTTGAGGGTCTCGCCGGCCTTGGCCTCGATCTTCGCGAGGTTGAACTTCATCTGGTCGTTCGCGGTGATCTCGACCGTGCGCACGGGCTCGGCCGCCCGGAGTCCGGTGCAGGCGAGAAGCGCGGTGAGGAGGGCAAGGGAAGCGAGGAATTTCATGGCGCGGGTCACGGTGGGAGGGGCCGCCGGCGATGCAAACCCGAACCGTGCAATCCGCGCGGGGCATTACCGGACTTAATTGGGGCTTGAAAAGCCCCTTCCTTCGCGAAGCCTCCTTACTTTTTATCTTTCGGTCGTTTCCGATCCCTCTCTCCTGCGACAGTTCCCATGCGCTTTGCTCCCTCCTCCTTGGTTCGCGCCGGCCAGTTGCTCGCCGCTGCCGCGGGTCTGCTGCTCCTCTCGGGCTGCGATTTCAATTTCTGGCGGATGGACGGCCACCAGTCGACGATGCTCGCCGAGGGCCCGGTGGCCCGCTCGCAGCTGAACCTCTTTTACGTCACCTGCTGGGTCACGCTCGTCATCTTCATTCTGGTGGGTGGCGTGCTGGCCTACACGATGTGGCGGTTCCGGGCGCGCTCCGAGGCGGATGAGCGGGCGGAGCCGCCGCCCCAGAGCCATGGTAACCCGCTGGTGGAGATCGGGCTGATCGGGGCTTCCGTGCTCGCGCTGGTCATCATCGCGGTCCCGACGCTCACCGCCATCTGGTACACGTACGATGTCCCGGAGGCCGAAAAGAAGAACGCCTACGAGGTCACGGCCACGGGCTACCAGTGGTGGTTCAAGTTCGAGTACCCGTCCGAGCAGGCCGCGGTCGACGCGGCGGGGGCCAAGACCCCGCTGGTGACCGGCAACGAACTGGTCATTCCCGCCGGCCGCCCGGTGCGCATCAACGTGCGCACGGTCGACGTGATCCATTCCTTCTGGGTGCCGAAGCTGGGGGGGAAGATCGACATGATCCCCAATCGCGCGAACTTCTTCTGGTTGCAGGCCGACAAGCCGGGGTACTTCTGGGGCCAATGCGCCGAGTACTGCGGCGATTCCCACGCCGTGATGCGCTTCCGGGTGATCGCCCTCGACGAGAAGGACTTCGCCGCGTGGAAGGAGAAGCAGCTGGCCCTCGCCCGCTCCGTCGCGGCCCCCGTCGCTCCCGTGGCTGCCGCCGCCCCGGTCGCCGCCCTCCGGGCGTTCAAGGTCAACGAGGTTGGAGTCTCCGAGGCCTTTGACCGTAATCCGCTGGAAGCCTGGCGCGCCAAGCAGGCGGTGGAGAAGGACGAGAACCCCGCGCTGGTCGCCCAGGGCCGGGAGCTCTTCGCCGCCAAGACCTGCAATGCGTGCCACTCGGTCCGCGGCCACGGCGCCATGGGGGTCCAAGGCCCCGATCTGACCCATTTCGGCGCGCGTTCCACCCTCGGCGCGGGCCTGATCGAGAACAATCCCGAGCAGCTGCGGCGCTGGATCCGCGATCCGGAGTCCGTGAAGCCCGGCAACAAGATGGCCAAGGCTTACCGCGACAACAAGATCACCCTCTCCGATGCCGAACAGGTGGCCCTCACGGCCTACCTGCTGAGCCTCAAGTAAGGCCCCCCGGCCCCCCCTTTCAGCCCCCGGACCACTTATGGATACCACGGCCAAGACCGCCTATCTCACCAAGGAGGACGCGGTACCGGCGCAGCCCAAGCTGCTCGCCCATCCTTCCGCCAAGACCGGCCTGATGAGCTGGCTCACGACGGTCGATCACAAGCGCATCGGCTTCCTCTACGGGGTGTTCGCCCTGTTCTTCTTCCTGGTCGGCGGCGTCGAGGCGCTGCTCATCCGGGCGCAGCTGATGTACCCCAACGGGACCGTGCTGAGCGCCCAGATGTACAACACGATGTTCACGATGCACGGGACGACGATGATCTTCCTGGCCGTGATGCCGCTCTCGGCGGCCTTCTTCAATTACATCATGCCCCTCCAGATCGGGGCGCGCGACGTCGCCTTCCCGCGGCTCAACGCCTTCTCGCTCTGGACCTTCGTGGCGGGCGCCATCGTCCTCAACATCGGGTGGGTCGGCCCCATCTTCGGGGTCGACGGCCACAATGCGCCCGACGCCGGCTGGTACGGCTACTCGCCGCTCACCTCGCGGCAGTTCACGCCCGGCCACTCGGTCGACTATTGGGTGATGGGCCTGCAGCTCCTCGGCGTCGCCTCCATCGCGGCCTCCCTGAATTTCATCGTCACGATCATCAACATGCGGGCCCCCGGGATGACGATGATGCGCCTGCCGGTGTTCACCTGGATGACGCTCGTCACCGCCTTCCTGATCGTCCTTTCGTTCCCGGCGATCACCATCGCCCTGGTCGAGCTGATGATGGACCGTAACTTCGGCACGGTCTTCTTCGAGGTTTCCGGCGGCGGCATGCCGATCCTCTGGCAGCACCTGTTCTGGGTCTTCGGCCACCCCGAGGTTTACATCCTGATCCTCCCGGCGATGGGCATCATCTCGGAGATCCTGCCCACCTTCTCCCGCAAGCCGCTCTTCGGTTACCCGATCGTGGTCTTCTCGGGCGCCTGCATCGGCTTCCTCGGCTTCGCCGTGTGGAGCCACCATATGTTCACCACCGGGATGGGCACCGTTGCGACGGCGGCCTTTGCGCTCGCCACGATGGCCATCGCGGTGCCGACCGGGGTCAAGATCTTCAACTGGATCGGCACGATGTGGGGCGGGCGCCTGATGATGCGCACCCCGATGATGTTCGCCCTCGGCTTCGTCTGGATGTTCATGATCGGCGGCTTCTCCGGCGTGATGCACTCGGCGGCCCCGGCGGACACCCAGCAGAACGACTCCTATTTCGTCATCGCCCACTTCCATTACGTGCTGATCGGCGGGTCGATCTTCGCCCTGCTGGCGGGCATCCATTATTGGTTCCCCCTGATGTTCGGCCGCAAGGTGAGTGAGTTCTGGGGCAAGCTTTCCTTCTGGATCATCTTCGTCGGCTTCAACGTCACGTTCTTCCCGATGCACTTCCTCGGGCTGAACGGCATGCCCCGCCGGACGTTCACTTACGATCCGAACCTCGGCTGGAACACCCCCAACTTCATCGCCTCCATCGGCGCCTTTGTCCTCGGCCTCGGCATCGCCGTGTATTTCGCGGTGATGATCTACACCTATTACAAGGGCGAGAAGGTCGGCCGCGATCCCTGGGATGGCCGCACGCTCGAGTGGTCGCTGCCCAACCCGCCCCCGGAGTATAATTTCCGCGTCATCCCCACGGTCCACGAGCGCGATGCCTTCTGGTACGAGAAGAACCATCGCGAGCAGATCGCCGCGGAACGGGCGGTCGCCGAGAAGGCCGAGGCCGACCACGGCGGCATCCATATGCCGTTCAACTCGATCTGGCCCTTCGTCGCCAGCTGCGGTCTCCTCATCGTCGGCATCGGCTCCACCGCCTTCGAGGCGAAGTGGGACGTTCCGGGCATCCATTGGAAACTGGGACTGTCGCTCCTCGGCGGCCTGGTGACCCTGGTTGGCATCTATTTCTGGTCGCTGGAGGGCAACGAAGGTTACCACCTGCACCTCGACAAGGACGGCAAGCCGGTCAAGGGCCACGGGCAGGACCACGGCCACGGCAAGCACTGATCCTCGCCCGCCCCCACCTCCCATGAGCAGCCACGCGGCCTCCGCTTCGATTGATCACCACCACGATCCGTCCACGTCGACGGGCATTCCGAACAAGAAGCTGCTCATGTGGGCGTTTCTGGCCTCGGACTGCATGTTCTTCGGGGTGTTGATTGCCACCCATCTCGTCTATCGCCTCCACCCGCCCGCGGGCGGCCTGGATCCCAAGGCGGTCTTCAGCGTGGAGCTGACGTCCTTCTCCACCTTCATCCTCCTGATGTCCTCGCTGATGATGGCGCTGGCCGTCACCGCCATCCAGAAGGGCAATGTCCGGAGCTGCCGGTGGTCGCTGCTGACGACGATCTTCTTCGGGATGATCTTCCTCGGGTGCCAGGTCTACGAGTTCCAGCACTTCGTGGTGGACAAGAAGATGACGCTCTCGAACAGCCTGCTCGGGACGACCTTCTACACCCTGACCGGCACGCACGGCTGTCACGTCGCGATCGGGGTGCTGTGGCTGACCCTGATGTACGTCCGTTCCTTCAAGCCGGGCGCGGGCTCGGCGCAGCGGACCTGGCTTTCGCACCAGTTGCTGCACGCTTTGGCCCTGCTCGCCTTCCTCGGCCTCTGCCTGAAGGTCACGCTCGGGCTGGTCCACGCCCTGCAGGTCGAGCCGAGCTTCGCCGCGGCCGCGGGTCATTTCGTGAAGGCGGAGTTCCTGGCGCTGGCCGGGGCCCTTGCCGCCCTCGGGGCCTGCGCCTGGTTTGCCCGTCCCCGCGGCCCCGTCGCCTTTGGCGAGGCCAACGCGATCGATGTCGAGTCGATGGGCCTTTATTGGCACTTCGTGGATATCGTCTGGATCGTGATCTTCACCGCCGTCTACCTGCTCGAATACCTCTGATCCCCATGAGCGCCCCTTCCCACTCCGCCGGCGGCCACGCCGAGGACCACGGCCACGACGAGAGCAAGTTCCAGATCTACGTGCAGATCGCGATGCTCCTCGCGGTCATCACCGGCGTCGAGATCGTCGCCGTGTTCCTGCCCTTCCCGAAGTGGGTGCTGGTCGCTTCCCTCGTGGTGCTCTCGCTGGTGAAGTTCCTGTTCGTGATCTTCTACTTCATGCACCTCCGGTGGGATAAGCCGTTCTGCACGATCCTGTTCTTCATCGGTCTGGTGCTGGCCTCCGGCACCGTCTGGGCCCTGCTCGCGCTCTTCTCCGCCGAGGCGAGCCTGCCCCTCCCGACCTCCTGATCGGGATGCTGTCCTTCCCACCCGGTTCCGCCCTGGCGCGGAACCGGGTTTTTTTGCGTCTGGTTCGATCCGAGTTGCGGCGGGAAGATTTCGGCGCGTCCTTCCGCCTCCTTCTCCCGTGCATCGCCCGCTGCCTGAATCCACCCCGGTCCGCCGGAATCGCGTATGATCGACTGGCGCCATTGGCACAATGAACCCTGGCTCATCGGGGGGCTCGTGATCGCCGGCTGGCTCTGGGCGGTGCTGGCGGGCCCGTTCCGGACGCGGCTCGCCCCCGGGACGCCCTGGCCGCTGGGTCAGGCCGTGCAGTTCTATGCCGGACTGCTGTTCTTCTATCTCGCCGTGGGCTCCCCCTTGGACCAGGTCGCCGAGCGCTACCTGTTCAGCGCCCACATGCTGCAGCACCAGCTGATGATCTATCCCGCCGCCATTCTTTTTCTGCGCGGGTTACCGTCCTGGATGATCGACCCGGTGCTCGGGGCGCCCGGGCTGCATCTGGTGCTGCGGCTGGTGACCCATCCGTTGATCGCCGGCGCGACCTACTCGGTCGTGGTGGGAGTGTGGCACGCACCGGTGCTCTACGATTGGGCCCTGCAGGATCGGCTGGTGCACATCATCGAGCACCTGATGTTCTTCGGGGCGGCGCTGCTCTATTGGTGGCCGTTGTTCAGTCCTTCCAAGGTCCTGCCCCCGCGCCGCCCGGGGGTCCAGATGGTCTACCTGCTCGGGGTGCTCATCGCGATGACGCCGGTGTTCGCCTACATCACCTTTAGCCACGACGTCCTCTATCCCACGTACGAGTACGCGCCCCGCCTGTTCCCGAATTTCTCGGCGGCCGACGACCAGCTCCTCGCCGGGGTGATGATGAAGCTGGTGGGCGTGTTTGGCGCGCTGGCCGCCCTCGCCGTGGCCTTCTTCGGCTGGTACCGGGAGCGGCGCTGAACCGCCCCCGGGAGGACCGTGGGGAATCCTGGAGTTTGCGGGCTAGCAGCGGTGCGATTCGCCCAGCGGCATCAGTGAGAGCTAGGAGGATGGCC
>JBMTAG010000084.1:0-15515 GCA_049428505.1 Opitutaceae bacterium
ACGCGGCGGCCCACGATCACCAGATCCCGCGCCTGCCCGTCGAGGATGGCCACTTGCGGGAGGTGTGCCCAGCGGGCGAACCCCTCGGCGGCGAACAATTGGAGGCTCGGTTCGTTGTGACCGAAAATGTAGCCAAGCAGGGTGTGCAGGCCGAGGGCCGGCGCGTGCGCCAGCGCTTCCCGCAGCAGGCGCCGGCCGAGACCTTGCCGCCGCCAAGCGGGGTCGACGTAGACGGCCACCATCGCGGTGCCGTCGTAGGCCGCCCGCGGGTAGAAGGCGTCAAAGCTGAACCAGGCGGCCACTGCGCCGGTGGCGTCGGCGAGGACCCAGACGGGCCGGCCGGCCTGCGCATGGGCGGCGAGCCAGCCGCGCCGCGAATCGACCGTGATCGGCTCGAGGTCCGCCGTGACCTGCCGGCTCGCGATGGTCGCGTTGTAAATCCTGACGATGGCCGGCAGATCCTCCGGCGTGGCGTCGCGCCGGTGCAGTGGCGCGGACCGGTCGGGCGGCGCCGGCGGGATCACTTCTTGGCCGGGGTCGCGGGCTTCAGGAAGGTGATCTTGTCCACCATCTCGAGGAGGCGCTTGCGCAGGATCTCGTCCTGCTCGGCGACGCTCTTCCCGTAGCTCTTCCCCTCGATCACCTTCTCGGCCAGCTCGATGCTGATCACGAACACGTGCTCATTGCGGATGAAGAGGAGGTTGCCTCGCTTGGCCACCGGCAGCACGTCGCTGGAGACCGCGGGCAGGCGGTCGGGGAACATGGTCCCGCCGGGGACCAGCAGGTAGGTCAGCAGCGAACCGTCGAGGACGCCGGGGACGAACTTGGCGCTCTCGATCTGCACGCCCTCGAAGTTCTGCCGGAAGTCGCTGAGCACGAAATTGCTGAAGAAGTACACCAGGTAGTCCTTCGCGCCCCGGGTGGAGTTCTCCCAGCGCTGGGTCGCGTCCTGGGGGAAGGCCGCGATGCTCACGTGGACGTTGAAGTCGTCCTGGAAGGTCACGACGTTCGGGGTGTCCGTGAGGTCTCCGCCGAGTTCCGGCAGCACCGGGATCGTGACCTTGAACAGTCCGGTGGGGGAAACGTAGGTGCGGCCTTCGATTCGACCCTCGATGCCTTGGGCGGTCAGGAGGCAGGGGGCGAGCGCGAGGACCAGCGCGGGGAGGAGGCGGAACATAGGGTGAGGAGTAGCGCGCGGACGCGGGCTTTCAAGTCAAGGGTTAGCCGCGGCGGCGAGCGCCTGCCAGCAGGGGATGGAAACCTGTTCCGCCCGGACTCGCTCGTCGAGGCCGTGCGTGGCCAGGATCTCCCGCCAAGGTACGGTGGCGGGCAGCCGTTGCCGGAGGACCGCGCCGAGTTGCTTCCGACGCTGCTGGAAGCAGGCGCGGAGGAGGGCCTTGGCCGGCGCGGAGAAGCGGATGGGCGCTGGGCGGAGGCGCAGGTTGAGCAGGTGCGACTCGACGTCGGGCCGCGGGTGGAAGCAGGCGGCGGCGACGTCGTGGCCCGGGAAGACGTCGTAGGCCGAGCGCAGGAAGATGGAGATCGCCCCGAAGGACTTGCTGCCCGGCTCCGCGAGGTAGCGCTGCGCGGCCTCCTGCTGCAGCATCAGCACCATCCGGGAGGGCAGGGGGCCGGCGAGGACGGCGTCCATCCAGGGCGTGGCAATGGCGTAGGGCAGGTTGGCGACGACCTTGCAGCCGGCGTCAGGCCCGGTCCACCCGGCGAGCGGCGACTCGACGGCATCGCCCTCGAGGAGGTGAAACGTGCCGGGGAAACGCGGCGAGAGTTCCGCCGCGAGGTGGGCGTGCAGGGAACGGTCCTTCTCCACGGCCCAGACCTCGGCGCCGGCTTCCAGCAGGGCGCTGGTGAGGGTTCCCAGTCCGGGACCGATCTCGATGACGGTGTCGCCGGCGCTGACTTCCGCGAGGGCGAGGGATTTGCGGACGATGTTGCCGTCCACCAGGAAGTTCTGGCCGAGGAAGCGCTTCGGGGCGTGCCCGAGGCGGGCGAGCGTCTCGCGGGTGGCGGAGGGCGACAGCGGCATCGCTCAGGCGGCGCGGAAGTCGCGGAGCAGGGCCGCGGGATCCGCTGCGCGCATCAGGGCCTCACCCACCAGGACCGCGTGGGCCCCGGCCTGGCGGACGCGGTGGGCGTCGGCGGCGGTGAAGATGCCACTTTCGCTGACCGCGGTGATGCCGGCGGGGAAGCGGGGGATGAGGCGCTCGCTGAGGCCGAGGTCGGTGCGGAACACGGCGAGGTCGCGGTTGTTGACCCCGATGATTCGGGCGCCGTGGCCCACCGCGCGGTCCAGTTCCGCCTCGGTGTGGATCTCGTAGAGGGCGTCCAAGCCGGCCGTCGCGGCCGCGTCGCGGAGGGTGCGGATCTCGTCGTCGGTCAGCGCGCGGACGATGATCAGGATCGCGCTGGCGCCGGCGGCGCGGGCCTCGAGCACCTGGAGCGGGTGGAGGAAGAAGTCCTTCCGCAGGCAGGGTACGGCCGGGGGCCGGGAGGCGAAGGCGGCGGTCACCGTGCGGAGGTCCTCGAGCGTGCCGCCGAAGTACTTCTCATCCGTCAGCACCGAGATCGCATCGGCCCCGGCCTGCTGGTACCGGGCGGCCTGGTCGGGGGCGGAGACGCCGACGCGGATGTCGCCGGCGGAGGGCGAGCGGCGCTTGATCTCGGAGATGACGGCGAGGCGGGCGTCGGCGCGGCGGAGGGCGGCGGCGAACGAGGGCGGACGCGGGTGGCGGGCGTCTGCCGCGGCCAACTCGGCCGCGGGCACGCGCCGGAGCAGGGGCGCGAGCTCCCGGCGCTTCCAAGCCATGATCTCGGTCAGCTTGTCGGACATCCCGAGCGACGAAACACACTGCCCTTCGGAAAACCAGACCAGACTTCGCCGGTTTGGGCGTGAGTCCGGGCGCGTTTTGCCCTGTGCTGCGCGCGATGAGCGCGATCGATGACCTGCGGCGGACGATGGTGCGGCTGAGGGCCCCGGACGGGTGCCCGTGGGACCGCGAGCAGACCCACGCGTCGCTCGTGCGGTGCCTGATCGACGAGGTGAGCGAGTTGATCGACACCATCGACCGCGGCGACGTCGACCATATGCGGGAGGAACTGGGGGACGTGTTGATCCAGATCGTCTTCCACGCGCAGATCGAGGCGGAGGCGGGGCGGTTCAATTTCGATGATGTGGCTCGCGACATCAACGAGAAGCTCGTGCGGCGCCATCCCCACGTCTTCGGCGAAGCCCGGGTCGGCAGCTCCGCCGAGGTGCTGGTGGAGTGGGAGAAGATCAAGGCGCAGGAACGCAAGGCGGGGCCGGCGCCGCGGGCGGGGGCGGTGTTCAAGGACCTGCCGCCGCGGCTGCCCGCGCTGATGTTCGCCGAGGCGGTGTGCAAGCAACTCGACCAGCGGAAGCTGCCCGCGGAGGGCGTGGTGGACCGGGCGGCGGTGGCGCGCCGGGCCGAGGGCCTCGAGGCGGAGGCGTTGGGCCGGCAGCTCTTTGAACTGGTGGCGGCGGCGCGGTCGCGCGGCCTCGATCCCGAGGGCGCGCTGCGGCAGCACACCGCGGCCGTGATGCGGACGGTGGAGGCGCGGGTCGCCGCGTCGGCCTGAGCCGGGGATGAAGGCGGGCGCGGAAATGCCGGCGGCGGTGCGGGCGGATTGGTGGCAGCCCTTCGCGGACTTCCTGGCCGGCGAACGGCGCTGCTCCCCGTATACCGTCCGCAACTACCGGCAGGCGTTCACGGGTTTCCAGCGCTGGCTGGCGAGTCCGGGTGTGGACCGCTGGCGTGACGGTCCCGGGGCGGTGAGCGCGCGCGTGGCCCGGGATTTCGTGATCGAGGCCCAGCGGCACCTCGGCCGGCGGACGCTGCACAACCACGTTTCGGGGCTGCGGGCGTTCTACAAATTCTGGATCCGGCGGGGACGGTTGCAGCGGGACCCCTTCGTCGGGGTGGCCCTGCCGCGCCTGCCCAAGCTGCTGCCGCGGTTCCTGACCGAGGAGCAGATGAGGCTGCTCCTGCTGGCGCCGGACCGATTGGCCGCGGCGGGGACCTTGGACGCGTGGACCGCGGCCCGGGACCGGCTGGCGCTGGAGTTGCTCTACGGCGGCGGTTTGCGGGTGAGCGAGCTCGCCGGGCTGAACCTGGGCGATGTCGTGGATTGGGACGAGGGGGTCGTCCGGGTGCTGGGCAAGGGCCGCAAGGAGCGCCTGTGCCCGATCGGGGCCGTGGCCCTGGAGGTCCTGCGGCGTTATCGCGAACGGTGGGCGGCCGGAGCGGGACCCGATGCCCCGGTCTTGGCGGCGCCGGGCGGGAGGAGGAGCTCGGTCCGGGACATCCAAGTGCTGGTCAAACGCCACCTCGCGGCCGCGGGGCTGCCGCTCGATCTGAGTCCGCACAAGATCCGGCACAGTTACGCCACGCACCTGTTGAACGCGGGCGCCGATTTGCGGCTCGTGCAGGAGCTCCTGGGTCACGCCCAACTGGCGACCACGCAGGTCTACACCCATGTCAGTCTCGAGCGCCTGCGGGGCATCTACGATCGGGCGCATCCGCGCGCATAGGCGGGCCGGAGGAAAAAGAAGTGGGGGCGGCAGGCCAACCATCCCGCCGCCCCCGGGGACTGCAGTCCCAAAGCGGAAGGTTCCTCAGACCCAGCGCCGGATCATCCCGAGGAGGCCCAGGACGGCGCCGAGGAGCATCACCCCAGTGCCTCCTTCCGGCACGCTGGGCGGCGTGCTGGCATCGTAGAGCCGGTAGCCGGACAGGTCGCTGCCGTTCGGGGAGTTAAACGTCCAGATGCCGCTCATCCCGCCGATGTAGTAGGCCCCGAAGCAGCCGGGATCAAAGCCGCGGCCCCATTTGAGGACGAGGTACTCGTAGGTGCCCATCGGCATCGCGATCTCCGTGCCCGTGTTGTCCGGGTAGCCGGCCATCGGGGAATCGTCATTGGAGTCGAACGAGAGGGTCGCCGGACTGGGCAACGTGGGCGTGTGGGTGCCGTTGTAGGTGGTGATCAGCCCGTTGAGCCAAGTCGTGACCGTGGCGCTGCCCGCGTTGTCAGGCACCGAGTCGGTTGGATTCAGATCAATGGGTAGACCGAAGGCCGTGGTGGCGCCGACGAGCAGCGCGACCCAGCCGCATTTGAGCTTAAGGATCGAGGATTTCATGATAATAGCGCCAATGAATTGCATCAGCGATGCCTCGATCTCAGCTTTAACGCTGCCAAGTTGCGTTAAAAATAGGCAATAATACTCAACCTAGTGGACTATAGGGTGATAAATATTTCTAAAATACGTAAGTTTTCTGTATAAGGATTAATAGTTATTGAGAATGTAATAAAAAATGACGCACACCAACCCAGGACAGCGTCCCGGCGAAGGATGGAAAATCGGAACACATTGCCGATCAGGAGCCTATGACTCGAGTCATCCGCCTCGGGGCGTCTGGCGAAGGTGTCGGCATAAATGACACTAGATTGCGAAGACGGCTGGGCGTGCCGGACCAGACGGTGCGGGTCGGGGTGAGGCCGGAGGGGGCGTTCCGGGCGGTTGGGGTGCCAAAGGCTTGGACATTTCGCCGGGCCGGGCTTTGGCTGTGCGGCCGCGCATGAAGCCCTTCTACATCACGACCGCCATCGACTATGCGAACGGCTCCCCGCACCTCGGCCATGCGTACGAGAAGGTCCTGACGGACGTGATCGCCCGCTTTCGCCGGCAGCTCGGGGACACGGTGCACTTCCTCACCGGCACGGATGAGCACGGCCAGAAGGTGCAGGCGAGCGCCCGCGCCCGCGGCATCGCTCCGCAGGCCTTCGTCGATGCGGTCTCGCAGGAGTTCCGGGACTTGCTCCCGCGGCTCGACGTGCGGCCGGACGACTTCATCCGGACCACCGAGCCGCGTCACCAGCGCGTCGTGCGCGAGCTGTTGCAGCGCTTGTACGACCAGGGCGAGATCTACCGGGCGGAGTACCGGGGGTTCTACTCCACGCGGCAGGAGCAGTTCCTGCAGGAGAAGGACCGGAATCCCGACGGGACGTGGCCGGAGCTTTTCGGGGAGGTGACGGAGATCACCGAAGCCAACTACTTCTTCCGGCTGCGGAAGCATCAGGACTGGCTCGTCTCCTTCCTGCGGAGCCACGAGGGGTACGTCTTTCCGGCGTTTCGCCAGAGCCAGGTGCTCGAGTTCCTCAAGGAGCCCCTGAACGACCTGTGCATCTCGCGTCCGCGGGAGCGGCTGGAGTGGGGCATCCCGCTGCCGTTCGACGACCAGTACGTGACCTACGTCTGGTTCGACGCGCTGGTGAACTATTATTCGGCGGTGGTCGATCGCCCGGGCGTCTGGCCGGCCGACTACCACGTGATCGGGAAGGACATCCTGGTGCCGCCGCATGCCGTGTACTGGCTGATCATGCTGCACGCGGCGGGCATCGAGCTCCCCAAGGGGATCATCGCCCACGGCTGGTGGCTGCAGCGGGGCGCCAAGATGTCGAAGAGCACCGGCAACGCCCTCAATCCGCTGGACCTCGTCGATCAGTTTGGGGCGGACGCCTTCCGCTACTTCCTCATGCGCGAGATGAACGTCGGGCAGGACAGCGACTTCACGCCCGAGCAGTTTTTGGTGCGCTACAACAGCGAGCTGGCGAACAACCTCGGCAACCTGGTGAACCGGACCCTCAACATGACCACGCGTTTCGCCGGCGGGGCGGTGCCGGCCGCGGAGGCGGCGGAGGAACCGGAGATGGCGCTGCGCGAACTGTGGGCGCAGACGGGGCCGGAGGTGGTGGCGTTGGGCGAGCGTTTCCAGTTCCACACCGCGCTCGAGCGGACGATGGCCTTTGTGACGGCGACCAACGCCTATGTGGAGCGGCGGGCGCCGTGGAAGCTCGGCAAGTCCGCGGATCCGGCCGATCAGGCCCGGTTGCGGACGGCATTGGCGACCATGGCGGAGGCGCTGCGGCTGGCGGTGGCGGCGATGCAGCACGTGATCCCGGGCACGGCGGCCAAGGTGAATGCGGTCCTCGGGCATCGCCCGGGCGCGGTCTGGAAGGACGAGCTCGTCTGGGGGGGGCGGTTGGCGGGCAACCCGGTGGCCCCGGCGCTGGTGTTGTTCCCGCGGCCCGAGAAGCCGGCGGCGGCGTAGGCGGGTTCCGCCGATGACCATCCTGCCGCTGCATCCGGCGGACCACAGTTCCTCCCCGGAGGCGCTGCGGGATTTCCTGGCGCGCTGCCAGGCGGAGGTGCGGCGGAGCGGGCGCCCGCGGCTGGTGAGCATCTCGCTGGCGGTGGAGGCGTTGGACCCGCTGGCGGTGCTCGAGTCGATCTTCGATCCGCGGGCGCCGCATTTCTACGCGGAGCGGCCGGCGGCGGGCTGGGCCTTGGCGGGGGCCGAGGTCGCGGTGGCGTGCACGGCGGAGGGGCCGGATCGGTTTGCGCGCATCCAGGCTTGGACGGAGGCCCTGCTGGGGGAGGCGGTGGCGGTGGGTGATGTGGGCGCGCGCTTCGGCGGGCCGCACGTCTTCACCGCCTTTGGGTTCCAGGCCGAGGCGGAGGCGGGCGAGCCGTTTCCGGCCGCGGCGGCCTTCGTGCCGCAGTGGCAGGTGGGCCTCGCCGGTGACACCACCACCGCGGTGGCGAACCTGCTGGTCGCGGCCGATTCGGACCTCGAGGCCCTCGCCGGGCGGGTGTGGCGGGCGCACCGGAAGTTCCGCGCCCTCGAGCCGGTGGAGTTCCCGCCGGCGGACGCGGGGCCGGCCATCTTCGAGCGCTGCGAGTCGGGCGACTACCCGGCCGCCGCGCGCGCCGCGTTGGAGCTCATTGCCCGCGGGACGTTCCGCAAACTCGTGCTGGCGCGGGCGCTGGACCTGCGGGCGGACCGGCCCCTGCACCCGCTGCGGATGCTCAACGGCCTGCGGCAGCGCTTCCCGGACTGTTACGCGTTTTCCTTCACTTGGGGCGAAGGCCCGAGCTTCATCGGGGCGAGCCCGGAGCGGTTGTTGCGGGTGCGGGCGGGGGAGCTGGCCACGGAGGCGTTGGCCGGCTCGATCCGGCGCGGCCGGGGCGCGGCGGAGGACGTCGCGCTGGCTGGGGCGCTCCTGCGGAGCGAGAAGGATCTCCGGGAACACGCCGCGGTGGTCGAGGACGTGTGCGGTCGGCTGGCGGCGCTCGGGGTGATCGTCGGTCCCGCGGCCGCGCCGGGCGTGCGCCGTTTGGCCAACGTGCAGCACCTGCACACGCGGCTCACGGGACGCCTGCCGGCGGGGGTTCACCCATTGGCGGTGGCCGCGGCCCTGCACCCCACCCCAGCGGTCGGGGGGGAACCGCGGGAAGGGGCGAGCGAGCTGATCCGCCAGTGGGAAGGCTTTCCGCGGGGCCTCTATGCGGGCGCGTTGGGCTGGGTGGATGCGCGCGGTGAGGGCGAGTTCTTCGTCGGCATCCGCTCCGCCCTGGTCGAGGGCACGGCCGCGCGGGTCTACGCGGGGGCGGGGCTGGTCGCGGGGTCTGATCCGGAAAAGGAGTTGGCCGAGACGGACTTGAAGTTTAAGGCGATGGTTGAAGCCATCACGTCCTGAAGGATGCACCCGTTCCAGCCTGACCCGCGTAACCTGAACACCCTCTGGGCTGGCGTCCTCGTCGAGAGCCTGATCCGGGCGGGGGCGGTCGCGGCCGTCGTGTCGCCCGGGTCCCGCTCGAGCCCCCTGGCGGTGGCGGCGGCGACCCATCCGGGCTGGGAGGCGATCCCGGTGCTCGATGAACGTTCCGCGGGTTTCTTCGCGCTCGGGCTGGCGAAGCGCGCGGGCCGGCCCGCGGTGCTGATCTGCACCAGCGGCACCGCGGCCGCCAATTACCTGCCGGCGCTGATCGAGGCGTCCGAGGCCGGCGTGCCCCTGGTGGTGTTGACCGCGGATCGGCCGCCGGAGCTGCGCGGCTGCGCCTCGGGCCAGACGATCGACCAACAGAAGCTCTACGGCGCCTACGTCCGCTGGTACCATGAATTGGCGATGCCGGAGGCGGAGGCCGCGCGGTTCCGCTACCTGCGCCAGACGATCGTGCACGCGGTGGCCCGCAGCCTCGGCAACGGAGGGGGGCCAGTCCACCTCAATGCCCCGTTCCGGGATCCGCTCGCGCCTACCCCCGACGGCGGGGCGGCGGCGGTGTTGGCGGCGGCGGTCGACTGGGAGCGCTTTTTTCGCGGGCTCCCGGTCCCGGAGCCGGTCACGCGGATCACCCAGCCCCCGGCGATCGCCCCGGAGGTGCACGGAATCATCGTGGTCGGGCCGGTGCAGACCGCGGAGCCGGAGGCGTTCGCGGCGGCCGTGGGGGAGGTGGCCGGTCGTCTGGGCTGGCCGGTGCTGGCCGATGCCCTTTCGCCCGTGCGCCAGTGGGCAGATCGCATTCCGCATCTGGTCACGACGTACGACGCCATCCTGCGGAATACCGCCGCGGCGGAGCGCTTGCGGCCCGAGGTCGTGCTGGGGATTGGCGGCTGGCCGGTGAGCAAGGTGCTGCGGGCGTGGCTGGAGGAGGCGGACGCGGATACCTGGCTGGTGACGGAGCGCGAGGACAACCGCGATCCGCTCCACGGGCGAACGCGGGTTCTGCCGCTGCCCGTGGCGGTGCTGGCGGGGGTGTTGCCGGAGGTGGCCCCGGATAACGGCTACCAGCGGATGTGGGCGCGCTACGAGGCGCGGCTGCGGCCGGTGCTGGACGCGCGGCTGGAGGCGGAGGCGGGCCGTTTCGAGCCGAAGGCGGTGTGGCTGCTGGGGCGGGCCTTGCCGGAGGGGACGGACCTCTTTTTGGCCAACTCGATGCCCGTGCGGGACGCGGAGTACGTGTTACCGGCCGGGAATCGCCGGCTGCGCCTGTGGTGCAACCGCGGGGCGAATGGCATCGACGGCACGCTGTCCACCGCGCTGGGCCTGGCCCACGGCTCCGATCGGCCGGCGGTGCTGCTCACTGGAGACCTCTCCTTCCTGCATGACGCCAACGGGCTGTTGCTGGTGCCGCGCTTCCGGGGGTCGCTCACGGTGGTGGTGATCAACAATCGCGGGGGCGGGATCTTTGAGCATCTGCCGATCGCGCAGGTGGCCGGCGTTTTCGAGGACTTCTTCGCGACCCCGCAGGCCGTGGAGCTGGGGCGGTTGGCCGCGGCGCACGGCGTCGCCCACGAGGTGGTGACCGATTGGCCGGCTCTGGCGGAGCGGGTGACGGTCCCGGTCCCCGGAATCCGGATCCTGGAACTGGTGACCGACCGCAAGCGGGACGCGGCGCAGCGGAAACGCTGGTTCGCGGAACTGGCGGCGGGGCTGGGTTAGCCCCTCGACAAGCTCGGGATGCACCCCTCGATAAGCGCGGGATACACGCCTCGACGGGCTTGGGTCACGCCCCGCGGCGGGCTCGGGAACGGGCGGTTAGCCGGAAGCTACGGCAGCCAGGGGTACTGACCGGCCCTCGGCGCGCGCTTCTCCCGCTGCGCGGTCATGAATTCCTTCGCCTCCTCGCTCATGTAGTAAAGCAGGGTGGCATTGCCGGCCAGTTCCTGAATCCCGGCCTGGCCGTCCAGTTCGGCGTTGAAACCGCTCTTGAGCAGACGGATCGCAAGGGGGCTCTTCTGCAGGATTTCGCGCGCCCATTGCACGCCCTCGGCCTCGAGGCGATCCACGGGGACCACCGCGTTGACCAACCCCATCGCGAGGGCCTGGCGGGCATCGTACTGGCGGCATAGGAACCAGATCTCGCGGGCCTTCTTTTGGCCGACCACGCGGGCAAGGTAACTGGAGCCGAAACCGCCGTCGAAACTGCCCATCTTGGGACCGACCTGCCCGAAGATCGCGTTGTCGGCCGCGAGGCTGAGGTCGCAAACCACGTGCAGGACGTGGCCTCCGCCAATGGCGTAGCCGGCGACCAGGGCGATGACCACCTTGGGCATCGAGCGAATCAGCTTCTGGAGGTCCAGCACGTTGAGCCGGGGCACTCCGGCTTCGTCGAGGTAACCGGCGTGGCCGCGCACGCTCTGGTCGCCTCCGGCGCAGAAGGCGTACTTGCCGTCCCGGTGGGGGCCGGACCCCGTGAGCAGGACGACGCCGATGCGCGGGTCTTCCCGGGCGTCGGTGAAGGCGTCGTACATCTCCTTGACCGTTAATGGGCGGAAGGCATTCCGCTTTTCCGGTCGGTTGATGGTGATGCGGGCGATGCCCTCGGCCTTGTGATAAAGGATGTCGGTGTAGGTCTTGGCGACCTGCCAGTCTGGGCTCATGGGCGCACGGTGGGGGCTTTCCGGTTCGTTGTCCACGGTGGCCGCGGAGTCCCTGGCCGCCGGCAAATGCAAGCAGTTTTCCCGCCGGGGGAGAAACGGCTTGGAGCCGCGGGGCGATTGGCGGAGGATGGGAGGGCTGATGAAACCTTCCGCGGATCCAGGGCAGGGGGCGGGCGCCCGGTGGGCGCTGGGACTGGGAGCCCTCGGGGTGGTGTTCGGGGATATCGGGACGAGCCCGTTGTACACGATCCGCGAGTGTCTGCATGCGTTGCCGCCGGCGGAGCACGCCACGGCGGTGCTGGGGGTATTGTCGCTGGTCTTTTGGTCGCTGGTGCTGGTGGTGAGCGTGAAGTATGCGACCTTCGTACTGCGGGCGGATAACCGGGGAGAGGGCGGGATCTTTGCGTTGCTGGCGCTGGGACGGCTCGATCAGGGCGTCCGGGCGGGCCTGAACGTGGGCACGGTCCTGGTCCTGCTGGGCGCGGCGATGTTATGCGGTGAGGCGATCATCACCCCGGCGATCACCGTGCTTAGCGCGGTGGAGGGGGTGAAGGAGGTGGCTCCAGGGATGGACCTGCTGGTGGTGCCGCTCGCCTGCCTGATCCTGGCCGGGGTCTTCGCCTTCCAGCATCGGGGCACGCGCTTCATCGGCGGGATCTTCGGGCCGGTGATGTTGCTGTGGTTCGCCGTGCTCGGTGGCCTCGGCTTGTGGCGGGTCCTGGAGAACCCCGCGGTCCTCCGGGCGCTGGATCCGTGGCTGGGCATCCACCTGCTGGTCGGGCATCCGACCCAGGCGGGGATTTTGCTGGGCGCCGTGGTGCTGGCCTTTACCGGCGTCGAGGCCCTGTACGCGGATATGGGTCACTTTGGCCGGCGGGCGATCCTCTCGTCCTGGTATGGGGTGGTCCTGCCGGGGTTGGTGTTGAACTACTTCGGGCAGGGCGCGCATTTCCTCGCGGGCCGGGGTTCCGCGGCCAATCCGTTCCTGTCGATCGCGCCCGAGGGCTGGCCTCGCTACCTGTTGTTGGCCCTCTCGGTCCTCGCGGCGATCATCGCCAGCCAGGCCCTGATCTCGGGCGCCTTCTCCCTGGTCCGCCAGGCGATCCAGCTCGGCTACTTCCCGCGCCTGACCGTCCGCCACACCAATCCGGACCAGCGCGGGCAGATTTTTCTCCCGCTGGTCAATGTGGTCCTCGCGCTCGGGTCCATCGCCACCGTCTTCGGCTTCAAGTCGAGTTCCGCGCTGGCGGCCGCCTACGGCATCGCCGTCACGGGCACGATGATCGTGACCACCCTCGCACTGTACACCGTGATGGTGCGGGCGTGGCGCTGGCCGGTCTGGCGCGCCGCGGGGGTGTGCGCGGGTTTCCTGGTGCTCGATGCGGTCTTCTTTGCCTCGAACCTGCACAAGTTCCACGATGGCGGCTGGCTCCCGGTGCTGATCGCGCTGGGCGTGTTGGCGATCATGACCACGTGGAAGCTGGGCAAGCGGGAGATCTTCCGGCGCGTCTACGCGAACGAAATCACCGAGTCCGAGCTGTGCGCCATCGCCTGCAGCCCGCACCTCGTGCGGGTGCGCGGGACCGGGGTGTTCATGGCGGGGAACCCCACGGGCACGCCCCTCGTCCTCCTGCACCACGTGAAGGCCAACAAGGTGCTGCACGAGACGGTGGTGCTGCTGAGCATCCTGACCGAGGAGGTGCCGTTCGTGTCCGAGGGGGAGCGGCTCGAGGTGCGCGCCCTGGGCGAGGGCATCTGGCGGGCGGTCGCGCGGTACGGCTACATGGAGTCGCCGGACGTGGCGGCGCTGATCGGCGGCATCCGTGACCGCGGGGCGCCGCTGCGGCTGAACGAGGCGACCTACTACTTCAACCGCGAGATGATCATCACCGGGGGCGATTCGCGGATGTGGGAATGGCAGAAGCACTTTTACGGCTTCCTGAGCCGGAATGCCCGGCAGGCGCGGGATTATTACCAGCTGCCGCCGATGCAGATCATCGAGGTCGGCCTGCCGATCCAGCTCTGAGGCGCCGGCCGGGCCCACCCACTTTGGTGTTTCCCCCGGCCGCCGGGCCCGCTTCGCTCGCACCGATGCACCCCACCGCCCTGCGCCTCGGCCTTGCCCTGTTCCTCGCCGCCGCTTCCGCCGCCCTCGCCGCGGAGCCGCGTTTCCAGCCCCTCTTCAACGGCCGCGATCTCACCAACTTCAAGGCCGAGGGCGCCGCCGAGTTCTGGCGCGTCGAGAACGGCGTGCTGGTCGGGGAAAACAACCGGGCGCAGACCGGCCACTACCTGTGGACCCAGCGGGAGTACAAGGACTTCGTCCTCGAGTTCGACGTTCGCTGGAAGGCGACCACCCCGCGCGGGGTCGACACCGGCATCGAGATGCGCAAGCCGAAGCTCCAGCTGCAGCTGGGCGTCTCCGGGAGCCTGCGGGTGGACATGACCGGTTCGTTCTACACCGGCGGCAAGCCGGCCTATCCCGAGGCGGGGCAGGCCAAGGAGGCGAAGCGGCTGATGAAGCCCGAGGGCGAATGGAACACCATCCGCATCCAGGCCAAGGGCGACACCTTCACCTGCTGGATCAACGGCCAGCAGGCCTCCGAGTACACCGACCCGAAGTTCGCCGGCGCCGCGCCCCTCGGCATCCAGATCCACGGCAAGGTCGAGATGAAGTGCGAGTACCGCAACGTGCGGATCGCGGAGCTCTGACCCGGCGCGCCGGAACCGGGCGCATCATTTGGCTATCCTTCCGCCGGCTCCAGCCGCAGTCTGCGGCATGGAACGTCGTCCCTTTGACCAGCTCGGCCTCTCGCCCGAGATCCTCCGCGCGGTCGCCAAACTCGGCTTCGAGGAGGCCTCGCCCATCCAGACCGCGGTCATCCCCATCGCCCTTGCGGGCCGCGATCTCGTGGGGCAGTCGGCGACCGGCTCGGGCAAGACGGCCGCGTTCGCCATCCCGGCCATCGAGCGGATCGACGCCCACTTGAAAGCGGTGCAGGCCCTGATCCTGTGCCCCACGCGCGAGCTGGCGGTGCAGGTGGCCGAGGAGACGGGGCGGCTGGCGTTCTTCCGCCGGGGAATCCGCGAGGTGCCGATCTACGGCGGGCAGAGCTACGACCGCCAGTTCCGGGCCCTGGAGGCCGGCGCCCAGATCGTCATCGGCACCCCGGGCCGCGTCCTCGATCACCTCGCGCGCGGGACGCTCAAGTTCGACGCGCTCCGCATCGTGGTGCTCGACGAGGCGGACCGGATGCTGGACATGGGTTTCCGGGAGGACATCGAGCGGATCCTCGCCGCCGCGCCGGCCTCGCGGCAGATGCTCTGCTTCTCCGCGACGATGCCGCGGCCGATCCAGGAGCTGATCCAGCGCTTCAGCCGGGACCCGGCGTGGGTGCGGATCGACGCCGTGGCCCGCGAGGCGCCCCAGGTGGAGCAGACCTACGTCGAGGTCGACCGACGGTCCAAGCTCGAGGCCCTCACCCGGCTCATCGACGTCCACGACTTCCGGTTCGGGATCATCTTTTGCGGCACCAAGGTCATGGTCGACGACCTCGACGAGCACCTGCACGCGCGGGGCTACGCGGTGGACCGGCTGCACGGTGACCTCAGCCAGGCGCAGCGCGACCGGGTGATGGGGCGTTTCCGCGAGCGGAAATTCGAGTTCCTGATCGCGACGGATGTGGCGGCGCGCGGGCTCGACGTGGACGAGCTGGAGGTGGTGTTCAACTTTGACCTGCCGAACGACGCGGAGGACTACACCCACCGGATCGGGCGCACGGGCCGGGCCGGCCGGAAGGGCTGTGCCTTCACCTTCGTCAGCGGCCGCGAGATCTACCGCCTGCAGGCGATGATGCGCACGGCGCGGCTCGACCTGCATCGGGGTCGCGTGCCCTCGCTGGACGAGGTGGAGGAGGCGCGGACCAATGTCTTTTTCGAACGGATCCGCGCCACCCTGGAAGCGCGCGACTTCAAGCCGCACGACCGGATGATCGACCGCCTGCTCGACCAGGGCTATTCCAGCACGGACATCTGTTCCGCCCTGATCCATCTGTTGCGGATGGGAAGCGTGCCGGAGCCAACGGCGCCCGGCCGGGGCGGCGTCGGGTCCAAGGGTGGGGCAGCGGAAGCCGGGGTGGCGCCGCCACCTCCCAAGTCCAAGCCGGCGCGGGGGCCCGCGCCGACCTCACACAGGGGCCCACGGCGGGTGAGGTGCTCAACCACGTCGCCCAGCAGATTGGGGGCAAAGGCGGGGGC
>JBMTAG010000085.1:0-15160 GCA_049428505.1 Opitutaceae bacterium
GGCGCGGCGGTCGAGGCCGCCGCGTCCGCCGCGAAGAAGAAAAAGGGCCCGTAGGCCGACGCTGGCTCAGTCCGGGATCGCGTCGCCCCGGCGGACCGGCTTGCCCTCCCAGACGGCCTCGTCGGTGCGCGCGTCGTAGGTGAGGACCCGGTTGGCGCTGCCGGCGGCGGGGGGCACGTCGATCTTGGGCAACCAGCGGCGGTGGGCGGCGACGACCGCCGCGTGTTCCGGGCGGTGGATCAGGTTCGTCCATTCGCGTGGGTCGGCGTCGTGATCGTAAAGCTCCTCGGAGCCGTCGGCGTAGCGGATATAGCGCCAACGTTCGCTGCGGACGCCGTGGTTGCCTTGGTTGTGGCTGGTGATGGCGGGGCGTTCCCGGGGCCGGGAGGCGTCCCGGAGCTGCGGCACGAGGCTGAGCCCCTCGAGGTCGGAGCGGGGGGTGAGGCCGCAGAGTTCGACGAGCGTGGGGTAGATGTCCATCAGCTCCGCCGGCTGGCGGGAGCGGCCGCCGGTGGAGACCCCGGGGCCGGCGAAGATGAGCGGGACGCGGGTGCCGTTGTCCCAGAGCGTGTTTTTGCCGGTGATGCCCTTTTCGCCCAGATGCCAGCCGTGGTCGCCCCAGACCACGACGATCGTGTTGTCCGCTAGACCCTGCTCCTGCAGGGCAGTGAGGATGCGGCCGATCTGCGCGTCGACGAAGCTGGTGCAGGCGAGGTAGGCGCGCACCAGGTTGCGCCATTGCTGGTTGTCGCGGACCCATTTCAGGCGGGGCTCGGGCAGGTTCCAGTGGAGGTACCAGGAGAAGCGGGGCGTGTCGGCGCGGTCGTCCTCGAGGATCTTCGGCAGCACGCTGTCGTCATCCGGGTACAGATCGAACCACTTCTGGGTGGCGTAGATGGGCACGTGCGGCAGGAAAAAGCCGGCGGCGAGGAAGAAGGGCTGGTCGCGGGGGGACTGGCGGAGCTGCTCGATGGCCCAGCTGGCCACCTGGTAATCGCCCTTGTCCTCGTCGCGGTGGGGAAACACGCCCCAATCCATCAACGGGTGGTTGCCCATCGGCGCGGGGGGAATGAGCTTCCGGTCAGGACGGACGCCAACGCCGGGGTTGGGCCCGACGACGTGGAACTCGCGCGGCGCGGTGGTGGCGGCGGTGGGCGCCTTGCCCTTGGCCTTGCCGCCCCCGCCGGGGGCGCCGGCGCCGCCGTGGAAGATCTTCCCGGCGGAGAGCGTGCGGTAGCCGTGGGCGGCGAAGTGCTGCGGGAGCGTGACGCGATCCTTCCACTCCGGCAGGGTGCGGAACCAAGGGGCGAGCCCGTAAATGCCGGTGGTGGTCGGGCGGAGGCCGAGCATCAGGCTCGTGCGGGAGGGATTGCAGAGGGGGGCATTGCAGTGGGCGTTGAGCATCGACGTCCCGCGCGCCGCGAGTCGGTCGAGGTGGGGCGTCTGGGCGAGGGGATGGCCACCGAGGTGCCCGAGCCAGTCGTTCTGGTCGTCGATCGCGATGAAGAGCACGTTGGGCCGGCGAGGGGCGGCCGGGGCGGCGGCGGCGGCGGGCAGGACCGCGGCGAGGACAAGCGAGGCGAGGAGGCAGGTGGGAAGCAGGCGGGACATCGGGGAAGCGGGGTGGCGGGAGATTCTGGGCGCGGCGGGGGCATTTGAAGCAAATTCCGCGGCGGGAGCACGGGCCGACTTGCATCCCGGATCGGCCCGTGGCACTCGGGGCGCGTGGACGGCATCGGACTCATCCAGGATCTGGCGATTGTGCTGCTCGCGGCGGGGGTGGCGGGCACGCTCTGCCGGCGCTTCGGGCTGTCCGTCATCGTGGGCTACCTCGTGGCGGGGATGGGGATCGGACCCTTCACGCCGCCCTTCTCGTTCGTGCAGGACGTGGAACGGATCCAGACGTTGTCGCAGGTCGGGCTCGTGTTCCTGATGTTCGGGATCGGGCTGGGCTTGAGCCTGACCAAGCTGGGGCGCCTGGGCGCGCCGGCGCTGCTGGCCACGGGCGTGGGTGCGGTGTTGATGCTGCTGTTCACGCGGGCCCTGGGGGCGGCGCTGGGGTGGAGCGCGGCGCAGAGCCTCTACGTGGCGGCGATGCTGATGGTCTCGAGCTCAGCGGTGATCGCCAAGGTCATCGCCGAACTGAACCTCGGCCACGAGCGACCCGCGCAGGTGGCGCTCGGGGTGACCTTGCTCGAGGACATCGTGGCGGTGGTGATGCTGACCCTGCTGGGGGCGCAGGCGGCGGGCGGGAGCGGCGGCCAATTGGGGCCCGTGCTGGCGGGCATGGGAGCGTTCGTGACCCTGCTGGTGGGGGCGGGGTTGTTGATGGTCCCGCGGCTGCTGCGGCGGCTGGAAGCCCGGACGGATCCGGAATTGCAGACCATCGTCGTGGCCGGCCTGCTGTTCCTGCTCGCGGTGGTGGCGGCGCGCGCGGGCTATTCGCTCGCGCTCGGGGCCTTCCTGCTCGGCGCCATCGTGGCGGAACTCCCGCAGCGGGCGGGCGTGGAGCGCGCGTTCTCGGGGATGCGGGACCTGTTCAGCAGCGTGTTCTTCGTTTCGATCGGGATGCTGCTGGATCCGCGCGAGCTGCTGCCGGTCCTGCCCGCGGTGGTGGGGCTGCTGGTCTTTGTGCTCGTGGCCCGGACCACCGCCACGACCCTGGGCCTGGTGGTGTGCGGCATCCGGCCGCGGGATGCGCGGCGCGCGGGACTGCTGCTCACGCCCCTGGGCGAATTCACCTTCATCATCGCCCAGCTGGGCGTCTCCGCCGCGGTGCTGCCGCCGCGTTTTTATCCGCTCGCCGTCGGTCTCGCCATCTTGACGGTCTTGGTCGTCCCGGCCGTCAATCGGCGGGCGGAGGCGATCCTGGCCCTCCTGGAACGGATCGAGCCCCGCTGGATCGGACGGTCCCTCGAGGCGTATCACGGTTGGCTGCAGGCGGTGCAGGCGCGGCCGCCGCGTTCGGTCGCGTGGCGGCTGGTGCGGGGCCGCCTGCCGCAGGTGACGGTCGAGGTGCTGCTGGTGACGGGCATCATGCTGTTTGCGCCCCAGGTGCTCGAGCTGCTGCGCGCGCAGGCCCCGGCCTTCAGCCTGCCGGTGCCAACGGTGGAGCTGGCGTTCTGGGGCGTGGCCGGCCTCGTCGCGCTCATCCTGCTCTTCGCGTTGTGGCGGAACCTCGCGGCAATCGCCCTGATCGTCGCCGAGGCGGTCGGGGATGGCGGCGGCCTGCCCGCCGGGGTGGTGCAGCGGGTTTTGCGCGCGCTCCTGGCACTCCTGCTCTTCGCCTGGGTGCAGGCGATCGTCCCGTTCGGCCCCCTCGGGATGTGGGGTTGGCTGGTGGTGCTGGCCGGCGCGGCGTCGGTCGTGACGTTCTTTTCGCGCCAGCTCATCTTCTGGCACAGTGAGTGGCGCGCGTCGGTGCATGAGGTCCTCACGGAGGATCCCCGAGCGGCGGCGGCGGCCCGCGCCGCCGAGCAACGCGGGCGGGATCTCGAAACCTGGCAACTGAGCCTGGCGGAGGTCGTGGTGCCGGACGGGGCCGCTTATGCGGGCCGCACCTTGGCCCAGTTGGCGATCCCGGCGCGGCTGGGCTGCACCGTGCTGGAAATCGAGCGCAACGGGCACGTCGTGACGACCCTGCGGCCGGACTTCCCGGTGTTTCCGGGCGACAAGTTGCTTTTGCTCGGTGCGCCGGCCCGGCTCGCCGCCGCGCGGAGCGACCTCCAGCAGGCCCCGGTGGCCGCGGGGGCGGAGGAGGAATTCCGGGGTTCGGTGCTGGAGACCTTCACCTTGCCGGACGGCGCTTTTGCCGGCCGGACCCTCGCCTCGCTCCGGCTCGCCCAGCGGACCGGGGTGCGGGTCGTCGCTCGTGAACGGCAGGGGGAGCGTGTGCTCGCGCCCGGCGGCGCGGAGACCCTGGCGCCGGGTGACCTGGTGCTCGTGGCGGGCACCCTGGCGGAAATCGGGGTGTTCCGCCGTTGGTTGGCCGCCGGCGGCCCCGCGGAGGCGGCAGCGTGAAGGGGTTCGCGGCCGAGGCACGTGACCGGGCCTGCGGCCGCAAGCGCCGCTACCGCACGCAGGGGGATGCGCTGGACGCGGCCCTGCTGGCCGGAGTCGAGCGCGAGCGGACCGCTTACGTCTGCCGCTACTGCGGCCAATGGCACCTGGCCTCCCGCGATCCCGCCGACCCGCGAGCCCGGCGCCCACGTTAGTCAACGAAAGGCTTGCGTCGCGCGGGGCCGCGCCCTGTTTCGAAGGCATGTCGAGTCCCTCCACCCCTGGACCCCGCCCCGAGGACACCGCGGCGGATGTCGTGGTGCCACGGCAGACTCCGGCCGACGGTTGGCTGCGGCAGGTGCGCCGGGCGCGGGGCGTCACGCAGCAGGCCTTGGCCGACGCCCTGGGCTGTAAGCGGCAGGCCTGCGCCCAGCTCGAGCGCTCCGAGGCGCGCGGGGCGATTTCCCTCTACTCGCTGCGCAAGGCGGCGGCGGCGATGGACTGCGAGTTGGTCTACGCGCTGGTGCCCCGCGGCGCCAGCGTGGCGGCGCGCGCGGCGACGTCGGAGCCGGCGGCGGAGCGGCCGTGGGTGGCGGGTGAGGACCTGCCGACGAGCCTGCTTTAGCCGCGAGCTCGAGTTCAGGGCTTGATGACGATGCGCCGGATGATCGGCGGCTGGCGGGGCACGCTGGCGCTGCCGTCCGGACCGGGGGCCGTGGGCAGCTCGGCGAGCGCATCCACCACCTCAAAGCCGCGGATGACTTTGGCAAAGATCACGTAGGACGGGGGCAGGCGGTAGTCCTGGTGCATGATGAAGAACTGGCTCGTGTTGGTGTTCGGCCCGCGGTTGGCCATCGCGACGATGCCACGGCGGTAGCCGGCCCGATAGAGCGGTGCCGTGGGATCAAGCTCGTCGGCGAAGGTGCCGCCCCAGGCGCTCTGGCCTCCGCGCCCATCGCCGAGCGGATCGCCGCCCTGGAGCATGAAGCCGCGAATGATGCGGTGAAAGGTGAGGCCGTCGTAGTACCCGTGCTCGGCGAGAAGGCGGAAGTTCTCCACCGCGCGCGGGGCGGCCTCCGGGAGCAGCTCGAGTTCGATCTCTCCCCGCTCCAGCTGGATCACCGCGTGCCGCCCGCCGGAGCTCTTGGCCCCCGCCGGCACCTTGGGGTTGCCCGCCGCGGGCGGCGCGGACGCCGTGCCGGTCTCGGGCTGGCAGGCGGTGAGCACGAGGGCGGCCGCGAGGGGGAACAGGAGGCGTAACGTCATCCCTCCCTATCTCGGCGGGACCACGGGCAAGTCAAGGCGCGGGCGGCGTCACCGCGGCCGGAGGGGCCGCTGGGGGGGCCGGGGGAGCCGCTCCGTTCTCGCCGGCGAGGCTGCGCAGGAAGTTACGCGGCCCCATCACGAACTCCCAGCGCGGCTTCTCCAGGGTGCCGGTGAGGCGCACCTCGAGCGCGTTGGAGAGCGGCGTGAGCACGGCACCGACGACGGATTTGAGAACGTTGCCGCTTTCCTGGAAGGGGAAGACCTTCGCATTGAAGCGCAGCTCGCGGCGGTCGAGGGCGAATTCCCCCGCGGCATCGATCGCGGAGTTGGCGCCGCGGAACTCCACCCGGGGAAAAATCAGCCGCGGTCCCTCGAGCCGCAGGTTGGCACGGGCCTCGGTGAACCGCAGCGAGGTGAAGGTGAACAGTTCCGAGAGCAGCCCGAGCAGCGGGACTTCGCCGAGCGCCGGTCCCTGCAGCGTGGCGTTGCCGTCGCCCCGGAAGGAGAATGGGTCGGCGTAGGCGCCCTCCGCCGAAGCCGACAGGTTGAGCCGCAGGTTGGCCCGCTCCTGCACGAAGCGTTCCGGCGGCGCCGACGGTTCTCCCCGGCGCGCGGCGAGAAACGTCTGGAGCGTCGTCGCCGCCGGCCCGAGGCTCGCCTCCTCGAGGGAGGCATTGAAGCCGACCCGGCGCGCCGCACCACTCCCCCACACACGGGCGTTGCCCGTCACCCGGCCCTCCGCGTACCGCGCGGAGAACGGGTCGACGTTGACCTCCGGTCCCGCGACGCGCGCCTTGAAGGCCACCTCCTGCAGGGGGAAGCCGTGGAAACGAAACGTACCCGCCACCTGCCCCTCCAGTTCCAGGCGGTTGACCGCGTCGGCCGGAGCGGCGGGACCGTGCAGGCGCCCGCGCAGCCCAAGTTCCGGTGAGGCCTCGACCGCGTAGGGGTCGAGCAGGGAATTCAGCGGCGCCCCGAGCAATCCCCGCAGCGCCTCAAGGCCGAGGGTTGAATTCAGGTCGAGGTCAAGGTGGCGCCAGCCGACGCCGGGCTCAGCCACGTGGGTAAAGGTGCCGCCGGCCTCCCCGCTCGGCTCCACGAGACGGAAGCCCAGGCCGTCCACCCAGCCGGGACGGATGAAGAGGCGGGTGCGGACCTCCGCGACCGGCGCGCCCCGCAGCAAGGTCCGACCGGCCTGGGCGGCGACGAAGACCGCGGCCCGCTGCCCTTGGCGCCAGACCCCCTGCACGTCGACGTTGGCCGTCGGCGGATCGTCCGGGAACTCCAGTTGCCCGAAGAAGTCCGGCCACCACGGACCGAACCAGCGGCCGATCGCGAGCGGGCGCAGGCGACCCTCGAGCAGAAAACGGAAGGCGTGCGTGCGCAGATCGTGCTCGTAAGTGCCGCGCGCGTAGTTCTCCCCGACGCGCGCAAAGGCCTCCGGAGCGTGGAATCGCCCGGGCTCGAGCACCACCGCCGCGCGGCCGTCCTCCATCGTCACCCCGTAGGAATCCATCCGGGGAATGCGCACCCGCGCTTCCAGCCGCGCAAAACTCCAGTCCGCCCCGAAAGTCGCCGCCCCGGCCTCCACCGTCAGGGCCTCGTAGGAGTAGAACCGGGCGACGTCCGTGCCGAGCCGCCGGCTGATCACTCCCAGGAGCGCGGGCGAGAGCTCGCCGGCAAAGGCGACGCGCCCGCTGCGCCGGGCCCCGTCGATCTCGGCGGTGAGCGCCAGGGGCCGTTCCAGCAACCGCACTCCCGCCTCCGCGGTGATGGTGGATCCGGGACCGCGGCGCAGACGGGCCGTCACCGCCTGAAGCGTCCCGTCGGCAGTCTCGACCGCGGTGGCGCTGATCTCCGCCGTCTCGGGCCAGGATCCATCGGCGTCATTCAGCCGGAGCGGGGGCAGGGTGACGTGCAGGTCCTGGCATCGCGCGATCCCGTCCCACTGGAGCGTGTCCGCGGTCAGTTGAAGCGCGGTGACCACGCGTGCGGGACCCAGGTCGAGGGATCCGGTGAGCACGACGGCGCGGGCTTCACCGGCGGCGGGGGGCGGGAGCGGGAGGCGGCCGCCCGCGAGGATGAACTCGAGCCGGTGACTGCCGGATCCGGAGGGGGTGAAGTCAAGGCGCGCCCGAAGGTCCTCCGCCTCCGCGACGTAGCGGCTGCCGGCGAGCACGCCCCGGACGGTGCCGGGGAAGAGTCGGGCGATCTCGGCGGCGGGCGGGGGGGCTGAAGGATCCAGCCGCGGCAGCGTGATTTCCCCGCCGGCCCGTACCGGGATCCCCAGGACCCGGGCGTCCAGTTGATCCAGGTGGAGACGATGCTCGCCGAAACGGAGCACGGCCTCGATCCCGGCGGCGAGGGGTTCCGCGCGCCCGGAGGGGGTCAGTTGGGGCGGCGCGAGCACGGCGGCGTCCTGGACGTGGAGCTCCCGCAGGCGGACTTCCCCGCGCAGGGCCGCCGTCGGATCGAGGCGCGCATAGACCCCGCGAGCCTCCAGGATGGGTTCGGCGAAGGTCGGCAGGAACAGACGCACGTCCCGCGCGAAGATCCGGCCGGTGGGATCGAAGGTGGTTGAGCTGACGGTCGCCCGGAATCCCTGCCGGGCGAGCTCCGCCTCGAGGCGGCGCAACAGCGGGGGCGGCACCGTGAGTTCACGACTCCCGGCCACCCACGCCTGCAGGGCGAGCAGCAGGAGCAGCCCCAGCCATGTCGTCCAGACGACAAACGACCAGCCCGCGCGCGCAAGATACGCGGCGGCGGCTCGGCTGAGCTCCAGAAGCGGCGGCATCGGCCCGGCGGAAATCAGCGGGGCGGGGCGGGACGCGGACCCGGGTCTCGCGGGCCGTAGGTCAGTGCCCAGAGCGCGTCGATGACGGGCTGGGGCAGGGAGAACACGGTGTCCAGCTCCCGGCTGCCGGCGTACTGCAGGCTGCCCCCCAGCCGCTCGGTGAGCAGGAGGGCGAAATTGGTGGTGGTCGGGGTCGGGCCTCCGCCCGCGCCGGTGATCACGGCCTCAAGCCGGTAGCGCCACGGGCGCTCCTCGCCGCCGGCGAGCACCCGGGGGCTGAAGCCACCGGGGAGGAAGTCGCGGGCCGTGGGCGCTCGCAGCGCCGCGAGCAGCCCCGCGAGGGCCGCTGGGTCGCGCGGTGGCGGGGTGGCTTGGCCGGCCGCATCAAGCGTCGCCGCGAACACCTCCCGCCCGCCCTCCACTTCGGTGAGCTGCACGGAGGTGATGCGCGCCGCCTCGGCGAGCGGGGGCGTCACCGCCCGCTCCCGCCAAGCGTGGGCGGCCACGGGCAGCTCCTCCAGGATGGCCCGATCGACCTGATAGATGGAATTCCCGGGATCCGCGGCGGTGCCGACGCGCGCGTACAGCTGGCGCGCCGCATCAGTGCCGAGCCGCAGCACCAGCGGCGGACTACCGCCGCCGCGGCTGAGCACGATCTCCCGCAGCGGGCGGTTGAATCCCCATTCCTCGAGGTCGGCGCTCGTGGGCGCGTCGCTTTTGAAGCGTTCGACGCTGAGGGTGGCGAGCTGCTTGAGCAGCCGTTCCACGCGGCCGGCGTCGGCGGGCAAGGTCCGGGCGTCGCCGGCCGCCGCGGAGAGCTGCCACGCGCGGGCGGCTGGGCCTTCGCCCAAGCGGCGCAACTCGACCGGCCCCGGTCCGGGCTGGAGCGGGGAGGAAAGCGCAAGGGCGGTCACCGAGCCCGGGTCGAGGTCATCGAGCACGCGCTTCTCGCGAAGGCTTTCCTGGGCGGCGCGCAGCGTCTCGAGCAGCGCCGGGGGCACCACGGTCGTGAAGAGCGTGGGCCGCCCTTCGAGCTGCGCGAAGTACTCGATGCCCGGGACGGAGCCGGGTTCCGGGGGCGCGGGGTTGGCGACGGGCTCGCCCAGGTAAAGCACCTCGAGCCGGCCATTGCCCTCGAGGGCGAGGCGCAGGCTGGGTGCGGCCGCGGGCAGGGTTCCCGGCGGGTTGGGGGGAAAGTTCCGGGCACGCAGCGTGTGGAGGTCATTCACGAGCAGCTCGACCGCCTGCCGGCTCGCGCGGGCGGAGATCGGTGCGTCGAAGGTCCAGCGCGAACCTTCGCGGCGCAGGCGCACGCGGACGCCCGCCGCGCCCGCTTCGGCGGAGCGGGGCGCAAGCTGGAGGCCCAGCGACCGCGCCTCGAACACCCGTACCCCGAAGAGGGTGTCATCCCGCAGTTGCGCGAGCGGCGGGGAGAGCAGGTCCGCGAGCCCGCGGTTGACCACGTGGATCCGCGTGCCGTCCGGGGAGAGCACGTAGAGGCGCCGGCCGTCGGGCGTGCTGTCGCCGAGCCGGAGCACGGTCTGCCGTGGCGGTGCGCCGGGGGTGGGGTCCCCGCTGGTGAACGTCGCGGTGAGGCGCGGTGGCGCGAGGCCGAAATCGGCGGGGGTCTGCTGGTTCCGGGCGAGGTCGGCGACGGCGAAGCTGGTCTCGTGCTCGAGCAGCTGCAGCCCCTGGAGCAGGCCGGTGACGGCGTGGGGATTCGCGGGCCAGCGCTCGAGCGGGCGGGTGAGGAACCAGGCGTCGCGCTCGCGGACGAGGCGGTAGCCCCCGCCCGGGGCCTCGACCTCGAGCGTGGTGATGCGGGCGGCCTCCGGGCCCAGCACGCGGCGGCGCGCCTCGCGGGAGGCGGCCTCGGTGCGCCACGCGCGCTCGAAGCGGAAGATGTACGCGAAGAGGGCGACGTTGAGGAACACCAGGACGAGCGTGACTTTCGTGCGCATGGGCGTCAGGAGCGGCGGGTCCAGTGGACGAGGAGGCCGAGGAGCAGGGCGGCGCCCGGCAGGCCGAGGAGCAGGGTGTAGCGCAGCCGGCTGAAGTCGGCCGCGCTGAGGGAGAGCTGGAAGCGCTCGACCGGGCGGGGCGGGATGCTGAGCTGGCGGTCGCGGTCGACGCACCAGTTCACCGCGTTGAGGAAGAAGGCGAGGTTGCCGCGGTCGACCCGGGCGTTGGTGACCATGTCCCCGGTGCCGAAGACCACCAGCTTGCCGCCGCGCACGCTGAACGGGAGGTTGTCCCGCACGCTCACCCGTTCCGCGGCGACGGCCACGCCGAGCCGGTCGGCCGGTTCCATGCCCGGGAGGGGCCGGGTGTCGATTCCGGGGTCGTAGCGGGGAATCGTCCCGGCGCGCAGGCCGCGCTCGCCCCACGCGGTCGGGGAGGTGGCGGCGAGGGTCACGGTGCTCACGGCGCCCCCCAGCGCCCGGCCCGGGTCCGGCATCACGGTGCGCGTGGCGCCCAGCGCAAGGTGCGCGCCGTGTTCGATCAGCGAGCGGGTCACCGGGTGCGGGGCGTACGCGCGGATCAGCAGATCCCCGTTCTCGGCCACGTTCTCCGGCCCGGTGTCACAGATCCAGTCATCCTGCAGCAGCACCCCCCAGTCCAGCAGGAGGTCATCCAGCCCCAGCCCGGCCGCCCCGAGCCCGGGCGGGAGCAACGTGATGAGCCGCCCCGCATTGGCGCCGAGATGCTGGCGGAGCAGCTCCTGCTCGGCCCGGGAGAAACGGGACTGCGGGGCCACCGCCACCAGGAGCGCGGCGTCCGCCGGGATGCGGCGCGCCACCGTGAGGTCGAGCTCCTCGGTCTCGAAGTTGCGGATCCGGAGTTGGTCGCGCACCGCGGAGAGGCCGCGCAGCGGATCCGCGTCGTTGAGCCGCAGTTCACCGTGCCCGGCGAGGAAGTAGATCCTCTGCCGTCCCGGGCTCGAGACGTCGAGGATGGCCGCGGTGAGGACCTGTTCCCCGACGAACGCCTGCCGGCGCCGCTCCCGGAGCGTGTAAAGCTCGTTGACGGTCACCACGCGCCGCTTGTCGCCCGAGAGGAGCAGCAGCAGGTCCGGCTGGTCGACGCCCAGCTCCTCGCTCCGCCGCCGGTTCTGATAGACGTCCAGGGTCTCGCGCGTGATCCGGCCCTCGGTCCGCGCGTCGGTGGCGTGCACGTACTCGTCGATCAGCCCGGCGAGCTCCGGATGGTCCGACTCTGGTGATTGCGTCAGCACGAGGTGGACCGGACGCGGCAGGTCGCGGATGTAGGAAAGGGTCTCAGGCGCGAGCGAGAAGCGCCGGTTCGCCGTCAGGTCGAAGCGGACCGGATGGTGCCGCGCGACGTAGTTGAGGCCCCCGAAGAGGGTCAGGAACAGGACCGCCTGCAGGAGGAGGTTGAGGGTGCGGACCCAGCGGGCGGCGCGGAAGCTGGAGAAGGGGTCCATCGGATGGGGCCTCAGGCGTGCAGCTGCTTCGCCTCGACGCTCAGGACGCTGAAGATGAGGGCGAGGGCGGTCCCGCTCGCGTAAAACAGCAGGTGCCGGAGATCGATCACCCCGCGCGCGAAGTCATCCCGATGGCCGAAGACATGGGCGTGGTCCACCGCGGTCCGCAGCGGCCGGAGGAGCCCCTGCTCGAGCCACGGTGAATCGGCGAGCGCGTTGCCGCCGAGGATCAGCGTGGCCAGGGCAACGCACGACAGGATGCCGGCGACGGACTGGCTCCGCGTCAGGGAGCTGGCGAGCACGCCGAGCGCCACGAAGAGCAGGCCGGAGACCGCGATGAAGAGGAACCCGCCGAGCAGGGGCCCCGCGTCGAGGAACCGCTCGTCCCCGGAGTAGCGCCGCAGGACGAGGAAGAAGCCCAGGGTGGCGGCCCACAGGGAGGCGTAAAGGGCGTAGGCGGCCCCGAATTTCGCGAGGACCACCTCGGTGGTCGTGACCGGGGTGGTGAGCAGGGTCTCGAGGGTCCCCGCGCGGCGCTCCTCCGCGAGGCACTTCATCGTGAGCAGCGGCACCATCACGCAGACGGGCAGCCAGAACAGCTGGAAGTACACCACGGCGGGTGAGGTCTCCTGCGGGGCACCGCCGTAGAGCTCCACAATCTTGATGAACACGAGGCCCATGAAGCCCAGGAACAGGGTCGCCGCCACGTAGGGGGGGGGCGAGACGAGGAGCATCCGCAGCTCGTGGCTCAGCAGGGTGGGGAAGTGCTTCATCGGGCGGAAGGCGGGCGGGGCGCGGCCGCCTGGACGGCGTCCCAGCTGCGCCGGGTGGCGGCGAGGAAAACATCCTCGAGCGAGGGGTGTTCGCGGCCGATCGCGCGGACGCGGCAGCCGGCGGCGGAGAGTGCGGCCACGATCCCGTCGCCCAGCTCGTCCGCCCGGGCGGTCGTCAGCCGCAGGCGGCGGAATTCCGCGGGTCCGGCCGCCGCCTCCGCCGGTGTGGCGCGCAGGTCCGGGTCGACCGCGGTGAGCGCCGCGGCGAGTGCGGCCTCGTCCCCGGCGACCTCAAGCACGTACGAGGATTGACCGAAGATCTCACGCCGGAGCTCGGCGGGGGTGCCCTGCGCCACGACCCGGCCCTGGTTGATGATCAGCACCCGGTCGCAGGTCACCTCGATCTCCGGCAGGATGTGGGAGGAGATGATGACCGTCATCCGCCCGCGCAGGCCGGCGATGAGGTCGCGCACGATCAGGATCTGATGCGGGTCGAGGCCGATCGTCGGCTCGTCCATGATGATGACGGGCGGTTCGGCGAGGATCGCCTCCGCGATGCCGACCCGTTGGCGGTAGCCCTTGGAGAGCTGGCCGATGATGCGGTGCCGCACGCGCTTCAGGTCGCAGATCTCCAGTACCTCATCGATGCGGGGTCCGAGCTGACGGCGCGACACCTCCTTCAGGCGGCCGCGGAAATACAGGTACTCCGAGACCCGCATGTCTTCCGGCAACGGGTTGTTCTCGGGCAGGTAGCCAATCCGCCGCTTCACTTCGTCCGGCCGGGTTGCCACCGGCAGGCCGCAGAGGTGGACGCTCCCCGAGGTGGCCGGCAGGTAGCCCGTCAAAATGCGCATCGTGGTGGACTTGCCGGCGCCATTGGGGCCGAGGAAACCGACGATCTCGCCCCGCGCCACGGTGAAGCTGATGTCATTCACCGCGGTCGTGCCGCCGTAGGTCTTCACCAGACGGGAGACTTCGATCGCGGGCGGAAGCGCGGACATGGGGGGAAGAGAGCCTAGGTCCCGGGGGGCGCGCAAGGCTAGTGCGGAAACGGGTTCAGGGCTCCCGTTCGACCGTGACCTCGCCGGCCCGGTAACGGTGCAGCCGGGCGTCCGCGTCGCGGAGGAGCAGCGCGCCCTCCTCGTCGAGCCCCGCAACGGTGCCGTGGTGCCGCCGCCCGCCCTCGAGCAGCGTCACCGCGCGGCCCCGGAGCAGGTCGTGCCGGTGCCAGCGCTCGGCGAAACCCTCCCGGTACCGGTCCTCGACGAAGGCCGTGTAGGCGAGGAGCACCCGGCCGATCAGCGCCGCGGCCAGCCGGTTCAGGTCCACGGGCCGGCCCGCGACGTGGCTGAGCGACACCGCCCGGCGCGCGAGGTCCGCCGGCCAGGCTTCCGGCGGCGCGTTCACATTGAGGCCCACCCCGAAGACGAGGTCGCGGATCTGGTCCGCGTCGATGCGCGCCTCCGTCAGCATTCCGCCGGCCTTGCGGCCCCGGTACACGAGGTCGTTGGGCCACTTGAGCCGGGGCGCCTCCGGCGCGAAGTGGGCCAGCAACTCACACAGGTTGACGCCCATCCAGAGGGTGAAGAGCGGCATCCGGGCCGGCGGCACCCGGGGGCGGAACCCGAAGCTCGCGTACAGGTTGGCCGGCGACGCGCTGTGCCAGGCCCGGCCGAAACGACCGCGGCCCTGCGTCTGGCGCCGCGCCAGGACCGCGAACGGCGTCGGCCGGCCCGCTGCCAATTGCCGCAGCACCTCGTCATTGGTGCTGTCCACCTCGTCCAGCACCAGGAGCGAGAACCCCCGGGGGCGACCGCGCAGCAGCGTCTCGACCAGCGTCGGGTGCAGGTGATCCGGCGTCTGGAGCAGCCGGTAACCGCGGGCGCGCCGCGCCTCCAGGGTGAAGCCCGCCGCCCGCAGCCGCTCCATCCGCTGCCAGACGCCGACGCGGGACAGGCCCAGGCGCTGCGCGAGGGTGGCGCCCGACACCCAGCCGCCCTCCCGGGCGAGGAGTTCGCGGAGGATGTGGTGTTCGGTCTGGGGCATCGGCGCGGTGGGAAAACTCGGGATTTGAAATCAAGGACACGGGAGGCAGGCTCCCGCAAATGTCATTTGCCGCGTTCGAAGGTTCCATCACCCGCGACTCCGCCCCACCCGCGGCGTGGAGTGGCGCCTTGCAGGCCCTCTGGCATGACGCCCGGGGCGACTGGCACGCGGCGCACGACCGGGCGCAGGAGGACCACTCCGCCGCGGGTTCCTGGGTGCACGCTTATTTGCACCGCAAGGAGGGCGACGCGGGGAACGCCGCCTACTGGTATGCCCGGGCCGGTCGGCGTCCGCCTCCTCCCGGGCTCGAGCTCCCGCGCGAGTGGGAACAGATCGCCCGGGCCCTGGCGGAGGCCTGAGTGGCGCCGGCGGCCCGTCCCTTAGCGGGGCTCGCCGCTGCTCCAGCCGAAGTCGCTGGTCCGCAGGTAAGTCCTGCGCGACTCTCGCAGGATGAAGTCGCCCGCCGCGGCGTCGGTGCGCCCCGCGTTGAGGCCCGCTTCGCGGAGATCGTTCATGTTGCGGAGGCGCTCGTCCTCCTCGTACTGGGCGAGGGCGCGGGCTTCCTTGGTCATCCCGATGAAGGGGAGGGTCCAGCGGTTGAGGGCGCGGTCCGCCTCGCTCGAGTAGCGCCGCATCGCGATCTCGGCGAGTCCCTTTGGCGTGTAGATGTCGCGGTCGCGGAAGACGGGCGGTTTCTTTTCCTGCACGATGTACTTGGGCAGGCGGACGATCGTGTTCTTGGGTTTGTCGACGTCGCGGAGGTCCACTTGCTCCTCCTCCGGCGGGGGTGGCGGTGGGGGCGGCGGGGGCGGAGTGTACTTGGGCGCGGCGGCGGCG
>JBMTAG010000086.1:0-14960 GCA_049428505.1 Opitutaceae bacterium
CCCCCCCCCCGCGGCGATTTCCGCGATGATGTCGTCCACCGTCGTGGCCGGCGACTCGACGCACCCGGTGCTGATGATGTCACCGATGGTGCGAACCCGCACCGTGAGCTCCCGCACGTCCTCGCCGGGTTTGGGCGGCACCAGATCGTTCGCCGGCAGCCACTGACCGCCGCGCCGGACGCAGCGACGGCGATGGCTGAAGTAGATCGAAGGCACCTCCAGCCGCTCCCGCCGGATGTACTCCCACACATCCATCTCGGTCCAGTTGCTGAGCGGGAACACGCGCATGTTCTCCCCGGGATTCAGGCGCGCGTTGTAGAGGTTCCAGATTTCCGGCCGCTGATTCTTGGGGTCCCATTGACCGAACGCATCACGAAAGCTGAAGAAGCGCTCCTTGGCGCGAGCCTTCTCCTCATCTCGGCGGGCGCCGCCGATGCAGCAGTCGAAGCGAAACTCCTCGATGGCGGCCAACAGCGTCGGGATCTGCAGCCGATTGCGGCTGATCTCTCCCGGCGCCGCCTGGGCGATCCCGCGCGCCAGGGCGTCCTCCACGGTGCGCACAATCAGGCGAGCGCCTAATTCCGCGGCCCGCCGGTCGCGGAACTCGTTCAGCTCCGGGAAGTGGTGCCCGGTGTCGACGTTCAGAAAGGGCAAGGGTAGCTCTGCGGGCCGGAAAGCCTTTTCCGCCAGACGCAACAGGCAGATCGAATCCTTGCCCCCGGAAAAGAGCAGGGCCGGCCGCTCGAATTCACCGGCCACTTCCCGGAGAATGTGGATAGCCTCGGTCTCGAGGTGTTGGAGATGGTCCAGATGGTAGCTCTTCATGAACGCCCCTTGGTTCAGGCGGAAACGGCATGACGGCCCCAGGCCGCGTGCAAGCCGCACTCGCGCTTCTCGTCCGCTTTCGCCGGGTCGAAGTAGTCCCACTCGTTGGGGAGCCCGTGGCGCGCAAGATAGGCATCCATGTCGGCATCGGTGGCGTGAAAGAAGGGGCTGACTTTCAGCGTCCCGAAGTTCCCGTCCCGCGAGACGATGTCCAGCTCTGCGCGCCCCGGATTCTGCACCTTGCGCAGAGCGGTGAGCCAGACGTTCGGCGCCAATTCACGCATCCCGCGCTGGAAGGGTTCGAGCTTCATCACGGCGCTGAAGCGCTTCAGGCCAGGCTCATCCTCCGGGGTCGGCACCGGCCCATGTACGGCATCGCGGTGCGCGGCCGTCAGGTGCGGCAAATAGGCCTTGAGATTCAGGTTCAGGCGGACGCGGAGATCCTCGGCGTGGCGGTACGTCGCAGGCCGGTTGTAGCCGTGATCCACCCACAACACGGGGAGATTCGGCTGCTCCTGGACCACCAGGTGGAGCAAGGCGGCCTCAAAGGGGCGGAAATTGGTGGAGACCACCGCCCGGCCCTCGGCCCGGGCCAGCGCCCAGCGCACGATGGCGCTCGGGGATTGCGAGCGGAGTTCCTGGTTCCAGCGTTCCAATTCGGGCGGGTTCATCGCGTGAAGCGCCCAGCAAAGGCGTGCGCCCGCGATTGGGTAAAGCGAAATATTAGTACTTTAGTCATTTTATATGCTTTAATCGTTTAAGCTTTCTCCAATCGTCGTGGTCCCTTTCCTGCAACCCGTTGCGTCACCCCGTGAATCCGCCCGCTCCTTCGCTCGCTCCAGACCGCCCCAGCGGTGGTCGGGTCCACCTTGTCGGTGCGGGTCCCGGCGACCCGGACCTCCTTACCCTCAAGGCGTTGCGCTTGCTGCGGGCGGCGGATGTGGTGGTCCACGACCATCTGGTGGCGGAGGGGATCCTGGCGTTGATCCCCGCCACCACCGAGCGAGTCTTTGTGGGCAAGAAGGGCGGCGGCTTTTGCTGCCCCCAGCATCGGATCGAGGAAACGTTGGTGGCGCTGGCCCGCCAAGGACGGAACGTGGTCCGACTGAAGGGCGGAGACCCGTTCATCTTCGGGCGCGGCGGGGAGGAACTGGAGGCCCTGGCCGCGGCGGGCATCCCGTGCTCGATCGTGCCGGGGGTCACCTCCGCCTTTGGCGCCGCGGCGGAAGCAGGCATCCCCCTGACGCACCGGCGCCTTGCCTCCGGAGTGATCTTTCTCACCGGACATGAGGAGCCCGGGAAGGCGGAGTCCGCGGTACCTTGGGAGGACTATGCGCGGCTGGGAGCCACCCTGTGTGTCTACATGGGGATGAAGAACCTCGAGTCCATCACGCGTCGCCTGCTGGCCGGCGGCTTGGCGGCGGAAACTCCGGCCGCGGTGGTGCAGGCGGCCACGACGCCGGCGCAGCGGATTTGGACCTCGTCGCTAGCCCGGATCGCGCGCGAGGCGGAGGACGGCGGCTTTACGGCTCCGGCGATCGTCATCATTGGCGAAGTGGTCAACTTGGCAGACGTGCTGCAGCAGTACGGCGCCGCGGAACTGGCGCTCCCGTGATGCTGCTGGTGGACAATGGCTCCCTGGAGCCTGCGGCGACCCTGAATTTGCGCCGCATCGCCGCCGCCCTTGCCGCGGCTGCCGGCCGGCCGGTGGAGCCGATTTCCTGGAAGCATAGTGATCGGATCCCGGCGGAAAGGCTCGCCGGCCGGCCGGCCGTCACGCTCGGCGCCTTCATCCGGGAGCAATTTGCGCGCGGTCAGCGAGCCTTCCATCTCCTGCCTTTCTTCATCAGCCCGCAGGGCGCGATTGGCTCCGCCTTGCGCCGGGACCTCGAGCAACTGCAGGCGGAGCTCGGTCCCTTTACGTTCACCTTCGGTCCCGGGTTGGCGGAGCTGGGAGTGATTGCCCGCATCGTGGCCGCGCGGGTGCGGGAAACCGCCCTCGCCGCGGGCCTCGTTTCCCCCCCGGTGGTGTTGGTCGATCACGGCGGGCCATCCCCGGCCTCGGCGGCCTTGCGGGACCAACTGGGGCGGGAGGTGGCGGACGGACTCACGCCGGATTTTCCGCCTCCCGTGGTCGCCTCGATGGAGGGGGATCATCCCCCGCTGCTGGCGGAGGTCCTCGCCCAGCCGGCGCATGCGGGTCGGGACGTCATCGTGGCGCTGCTGTTCCTCTCCCCGGGACGGCACGCCGGGCCGGGCGGAGACATCGCGGAAATCTGTGCCGCCTCTCCGGCCCGTACCCACTGCACCGGCCTGATCGGCACCCACCCCCTCGCCCTCGCCGCACTGGCCGCCACACTTCCCCCACCCGCCGCTTCCAGCCTTTTCTCCCACCGCACATGAGCACACCGTCCGCCCCCCCTCCCCCGCTGCACAAGAACGAACAGCTGAAGGCCGAGAGTAATTTCCTCCGGGGCCACATTCTGCGCGACCTCGCGGACCATTCGACCGGGGGAATCACGGAGGAGAGCGCGCAGCTCACCAAGTTCCACGGCATCTACGCCCAGGATGATCGGGATCAGCGCAATTCCCGCCGTCGCGAGGGCCGCGAGAAGGCGTTCTCCTTCATGGCCCGGGTGCGCATCCCCGGCGGCGTCTGCACCCCCGCCCAATGGCTCGCCCTCGACACCTTGGCGGACGCGCGCGCCAACGGCACGCTGAAGCTCACCACCCGCCAAGCCTTCCAATTCCACGGCATCCTGAAGGGGGACCTGTGGCGCGCGATCAACGGGATGAACCGCGCCCTGCTGGATACCCTCGCGGCCTGCGGCGACGTCAACCGCAACGTGATGTGCAACCCGAATCCGGAGCAGTCCGGCCTGCACGCCCAGGTTTACCGCGTTGCCAACGCGATCAGCGCGCATCTGCTGCCCCGCTCCCGCGCCTATCACGAGCTGTGGGTGGGCGCCGAGCTCGTCGCCGGCGGCGAACCGGAAGCGGAACCAATTTACGGGCGCACCTACCTGCCGCGGAAGTTCAAGATCGGGGTCGCGGTACCGCCCAGCAACGACGTGGACGTGTTCTCCCAGGATCTCGGCTACATCGCCATCACGGGAGCGGATGGCTCACTGGCCGGCTTCAATGTGACCGTCGGCGGCGGCCTCGGGATGTCGCACAACCAGCTGGAGACCTTTCCCCGCCTCGGCGACGTCCTCGGCTTCTGCACCCCGGAGCAGGCCGTTGCGGTGGCGGAGCATGTGGTCACGGTGCAGCGCGATTTCGGTGACCGTACCGACCGCAAGCACGCGCGGCTGAAGTATACCATCGCCGACCGCGGGCTCGATTGGCTCCGCACCCAGGTGGAGGCCCGTCTGGGCGAGCGGTTGGGCGCGGCGCGGCCTTGGCGGTTCACGCACACCGGCGATCGGTACGGCTGGGTGACCGGGGAGGACGGGCGAAGCCATTTCACCCTCTTCATCCTGAGCGGCCGCGTGAAGGACGAGCCTGGTTACCGGCTCAAGACCGCCCTGCGGGAAATCGCCCTGGCCCACAAGGGGGACCTGCGGCTGACGGCCAACCAGAACCTGATCATTGCGAACGTGGCCCGTGAAGATCGGCCGCGCATCGAGGCGTTGCTCGCCCGCCACGGCTTGGCGACCGCCAACGACGCCTCCGGCTTGCGGCTCAATGCCCTCTCCTGCGTGGCCCTCCCGACGTGCGGTCTCGCGTTGGCCGAGAGCGAGCGCTATCTGCCGGAACTGGTCAGCCTGCTCGAGCGGGAGTTCGCGGCCGCCGGTCTCAGCCGGGACGCCGTCACCCTCCGCATCACGGGTTGCCCCAACGGCTGCGGCCGGCCGTTCCTGGCGGAGATCGGTTTGGTCGGCAAATCGCCCGGCAAGTACAACCTTTACCTCGGCGCAGCCTTCGATGGCAGCCGGATGAACGCCCTTTATCGGGCGAACGTTCCGGAGAGCGAGCTGCTGGGCCTGCTCGGACCGATCATCCGACGCTACGCGGCGGAACGCACTCCGGGCGAGCGGTTCGGTGATTTTACCGTCCGTGCGGGCTACGTGCACCCCACGGGCCGACCGCAGGACTTCCACGAGGCGAAGGCCGCGCGCTGAACCGACCCGAGGAAGCCGGGAAGCGGGCCGCTGGCTTCCCTCGGTGGGGTGGATCGCAGCGCGCGGGCCGGAAAAGAAAGAGGGCGGACCGCCTACCCCTAAGCGGTCCGCCCATTGCTTTCTTACTTACCCCAAAACCTCCCCCGCTAAGCGGAGGAGGAAGACTTGCGCCCGGTTTAGTACTCCACCGGAGCCCGGAGTTCCAGTCGTGGACGCATTTTTTCCTCAACTTTCGGCCGGCGGGCGGCGCGGCGCCACTGGCGGCCCCCACAGCCGCAGCAGCAATTCCGCCAGGTTCCGCATGCTGACCTGCCCAAGGGACTGCCCTGGAGAAAGATGGAACTCCTGGGGGCGCAGGGCCGCACGCTCCGCGGCGTAGCGGCGCAGTTCGCCGTCCAGTCGCGCAGCCCACTGGTGCGGGTCGGAAACTTTTCCCGCCTCGGTCTGCAACTTTCCCTGCCAGTGCTGTCTTTCCTCCTTATGCGCTTGCAGATGGTCAAAAAGCAGCTGTTCGCTCCGGTTGAGGCTCATCGCCGCCACCGTGGCCCCGATGGACGCTGAAACAACCGGAAAACACCCGCCTGCGATGAACACCGATCCCCTTCCCGAACCTCAACCGACCTCGAATATGTGGCAAAAATTCACTGAGCAGATCCCGGCGATTATCCTGACCGCCCTTCTCGTCATCGGCGCAGCCTTCTGGCTGCATCAGCAGACCGTCGCCCAGATGGCCCTCAAGCAGCAGGCCGAGCTGGCGCCCCTGCGGGAGGCCAACGACGCGCTCAAGGCCGCCTCCGAGGAAAATCGCCGCCAGATCGAGACGACCAACAAGCTGCTGCGCGACGCCGTGGCCAAGCGCGAGGCGGACATGTTCCGCACGGACGAGGAAATCCAGAAGTTGAACACCGACCGGATGAATGCCCTCGCCGAGGCGATCGCCAAGAAGGTGATGCCCTTCAATCCGCTGCCCAAGTCCCCGGAGGAAGCCGAGCGCCAGCAAACCGAACAGGTCGACAAGGTTTCCGGCCGGATGGCCGAACGCATCCAGCCCATTCTCGCGGAGATGGCGCGCGACCAGAATCTGACCCGCGATTCGATCAACCGCTACAGTGAGCGGGTGTCGGAGCAGATCGGCTCCGTGCTCACCGCCGAGCTCGCGAAGAATCAGCAGCTGAACAATAATCTCCAGCAGACGCAGGCCGTCGCGCAGGACGCCCTCAAGCTCTCGCACGAGATCACCGCCCTCTACCTCAGCTCGTTCAAGGACCAGGGCATCATCACGCGCCTGCTCAGCCTGCCGGCCAACGTGGTCAAGGATGCCGCGAGCCTCAGCATTGTCAGCAGCAGTGACCGCAAGAAGGTCGAGGAGACCCTCGTCACCAAGATGGCCGAGATCGACCGCAAGCTGAGCGCATTGCAGGCTGCGGCGCCCGCCGCCACGCCGCCCGCCCCCGCGGGCCCCCCGCTCAGCGCGCCGACGCGGCCGGCCAAGCCCTGAGCGGCAGCCGCGGCGTTCTCGCCCCCGTGCCGGCCCGCGCCGTTTCCTGGCGCGGGCCCTGATTTTTACGCCAGTTCCGGGCCGCTCCATTGACAGTCCTGCGGGGCGGCGGACCTTGCGGGCGTCGCACTGCGTCGGCGCCCACTTTATGCGTATCGAACTGCCTCGGGAATTTGAACGGCTGGGAGCGGTCCGCATCTACGGACCGCAGAAGATTTATGAACTCGACGCCGGGCCCGGCTCCCCCGGCGGTGGCGAGGAGGAAGGAGTGGTGCGGCGACTGGCGGCTGAGTCACTCTATGCGGTCCAGCGGGAGATGGTAGTGGTCGTCCCCGTCCGGAGCGAGCGGCTGAAGCTGATCGAGGGGGTTCTGGTCGGCATTCCGCAACCCTGTCCGGTGATCGTCGTTTCGAACAGCCCGCGCGCCCCCATCGATCGTTTCTACCTGGAACAGGATTCGATCGCCAACTTCTGCCAGTTCACGCGCAAACCCGTCATGGTGGTGCACCAGAAGGATCCCCTGCTGGCGGCCGCCTTTGCGGCAGGCGGCTATGGGGAGATCCTCGGGGAGGACGGCCTGATCCGGGATGGCAAGGCGGAGGGGATGATCCTCGGCACCGTCCTCGCCCGCCTGCTGGGGCGGAAATACGTGGGTTTTGTCGACGCCGACAACTACCTTCCGGGCGCCGTGAACGAGTATATCCGGGAGTACGCGGCGGCGTTCATCCTCAACGAAGGGGACCACGTCTGCGCCCGCATTTCCTGGCATTCCAAGCCCAAGGTGGTGGAGCAAGCCCTCTACTTCGCCAAGTGGGGTCGGAGTTCGCGGCAGTGCAACCGCGTCCTGAACATGCTGGTCAGCCACTACACCGGCTTTGAGACGGACATCATCCGCACCGGAAACGCCGGGGAGCACGCCCTGACCTTGGATTTGGCGATGTCGATGCCCTACGCCACGGGTTACGCCGTGGAACCCTATCACTTCGTCCACCTTTTGGAGGAATACGGCGGCATTCTGCCCCAGACGGCCCACGGGGACATGCGTCGCCTGATCAAGATCTGCCAGATCGAATCCCGGAATCCCCACTTCCACGCCGCCAAGGGAGATGGACACGTGGAGGATATGGTCCGCGGCTCGCTGGCCACGGTGTACCATTCGCCCTTGTGCCCGGATCCGCTCAAGGAGGAGATCGGCGCCACGCTGCGCCACCTGGGTTGCATGCCGGAGGATGGCATCATTCCCCCCGTGAGACTATATCCCAACCTGGCCCGCTTGGACGTGGAGGCGTTCCGGGCCCAAGCCAGCGAACTGCTGGAGCGGCGTCCCGGCATCCCCCGGGGGCCGGTCGTGGGCCTCTGATGCCTCCAGCGCGGCTTATCGCCACCGATCTGGACGGGACGTTGCTTGACGCCCGCTCCTACTCCCCGGCGGAGGCGCTCCCGACGCTGCAAGCCACCCTTGCCCGGGGAATCCCGGTCGTGCCTTGTTCCGCGAAGACGCTCGCGGAACAGGCCCCATTGCGGCGGGAACTCGGGCTGGAGCAATTCCCGTGCATCGTGGAGAACGGTTCGGCGGTCTACTTCCCGGACGGCGCCGCGTGCCGTCCGGTCGTCCTCGGGTTGCCGGCGGACGAGGTGCGGAAGCGCCTGCGGCGCATTTCCGCCCGCACCGGCATTCCGCTCACGGGCTATCATCAGTTGGGTCTGGGGGAGATCGCCTCGCGCACCGGCTTGGACCGCTCCGCCGCGGCGCGCGCGGCCGAGCGGCTCTACAGCGAGACCTTGGTGGACGACCATGCCCCGGACGTCTGGGCTCAACTCGGTGCGGAATTCGCCGCCGAAGGAATCCTCTGCACTTCCGGCGGCCGTTTTCACACGGTCACGGGAGCACAGGCGAACAAGGGGGCCGCGTGGCGCCAGGTGCACGCGTGGTTCAGCCGACCGGGGGCGCCGGAGCCCCTAAGCATCGGGATTGGGGACAGCCGCAATGATCTGGCGCTGTTCCAGGCGGTCAATCGGGCCTATCTGGTCCAGCGCCCCGACCGCACTTGGGCGGCGCTGGAACTAATGGGCCTCCGGCGCATCCCGGCGGTGGGTCCGGCGGGATGGTGCCTCGCGGTGCGGGCGGAATGGGACCGGCTCGATAACGCCGGTCCCGCCTCGTCCACCGGCTAGCGCTCCAACTCCAGCGACAGGATGAACTCCCGTCCTGCTTGGCGGCCGTAGTTCCGCGGGCGACCGTCCGCGAACGCCCGGGTGACAAACAAACGTTCCGTATTGAAGACGTTGTTCACGTTGAGCTGGAGCCGGGCCGCCGTGCCATAGCCGGCTCGGAAGCGGTAGTTCGCCATCAAGCCGGTGAGGATATAGGCGTCGGATCGGTAAGGGTTATCCCGGTCCGTGCGCACCTTGCCCTTGGCGTCAACCTTGGTGGGAAACCCGATGATCGACGCCCCCCGGTACCGGAAGTTCGCGCTCAAGGCGGCCCCCTGCAGCCAGCCCGAAGAGAAGCTTCGGGTCGCGACCAAGCTGGAGCGCCACGTCTGCGCGTTGCCGCCCTGCTCCCCCAGACTCGCCGCGATATCGTCCAGCGGACCTTGGATCAGCTGGGTGTGCGCGGACTCCACGGTCCGGAGGTTGTCGTAAGGGGTCGTGGACCAGTTGCCGCCGAAGTTGCGCCAGACCTGCAGCTTGCCAGCCAAATAATCGAGCCACGGCTCGGCCGAGAGGTCATCCAGCTTGGTGTAGGTCCGGCCGAGGTTCCAGAAGAGCCGGAAGTCCCGCGTCGGGTTGAACGTCAGATCGGCCTCGATCCCGCGGCTATTCCGGTCGCCCGGCAGGCGGAAATCCGCCACCCGCGGGTTGCGCGTCTCGGCAAAGAGCGGGTTGATCGGATAGCCGGAATTCAGCTGATACAGCTGCTGTTCGAAGAGAATCAGGTTCTGCCGGAGCCCGCTGTCGGGGAGGGTGATGTTCCGATTGAGCGAGTTGAAATAGTTCACCTTGAGGTTCAGGCGATCCTCCAGCAACCGCAGGCGGACGCTGTACTCGCGCGACTCGCCGTAGGGGGATTCCAGCACGGTGCCGTTGACGTCCCGGACCACCGCGACCTCGTTCAGGGAGGCGTTGCGGGAGTAGTCGTAGCCGAAGGAAAGCCAGCGCGCGAAGCCGCCGGGCGGCCGCAGCACGAGCCCGTAATTGAAACGGGTGGCAGTGCGGTAGGGCGTCCAGACCGAGGGCGGTTCCTTTTGGCGGAAATCCGCGTAGGCCCGGAAGCCGGTGCCCAATGGATTCTGCGGCGTGGGCGGACCGTCGGAAAGGATCGGCTGGAACGAGCCAAAGTTGGAATTCCGGACGCGATCGTAGCGCACCCCCAGATTGGCGACGAGATGATTGCGGAAGAAGCTGCTGGAGGTGGAGGAAGCCAGCGAGCCGCGCTGCAGCCGGTTGGCCGAAGGGGCGGTACCCACGCCGCCGACCGGGTTCTCGAAGGCCGTGACCCCGAAGCGCTCCCCAGCGGCGGTGGTGAACCACATCGTCTCCATCAGGTCCCCGTACGGGGTGAGCGCCGCGATGCCATAGTCGTGCGGGTTGCCGCTCGCGCCAAATGCCGGGAGGTACTGTCGGAGGTAGAGCACGCGTTCCACGTGCAGGGGGTTGTCGCGCGCCGCCGGCGAAAGAAAGCTCGGTTTACCGATGATCAGGTTGCGCAGCTGCGCGAGGGTGTAGGTCGAGGAGTCCTCGTAGCTGGCGAAAAAGGCCAGCCGATGGCGTCCGAGGTGGCGGGTCCAGTTGGCCTGCCGCGAGAAATCCTGGTCGTGCGTGGCCACCGCGCGATACTGGTACAGGAAGAAGTCCGCCCAGTTGCCCTGACCGGTCGAATTGTTGGCTTCCAGGTAGGGGCGACCGTAAAGGGGGTTGGGGGTGACGCCGTCCGGGAGGAATCGGTTGATGTCGACCAGAATGTCGTACTGGTTATTCGCGAACAGCTGGGCCGTCTGGTTGCGGTAGAACTCATAGGAAGCGCCGAACTCCAGAAACGTCCGGTCGGCGATTCGTTGCTCAAGGATGGCGGTAACGTTCCGGCTCCGGCGGAAGTTGTACCGCGACCAGCCGGCGGTATTGGTGTACAGGGGCAACCCTGGATCGATGAGCGTCTGGGTATTGCCGGAAGTGGCCCCTCCGTCCGCGATATTCACAAACACGGAGTTCCGGACATCCTGAAACTGGGTGAAGCCCGGCACCGAGTTCTGGGGCAAAACATAGAGCAGGGACTTCGGATTGAAGGCGTACGCGCGCGAGGTGCCATCGGTCATCACGTAGGCGGGCGCCGGGGGGCGACCGGCCGTCGGGGCGGAGGCAGCCCGGTTCAGGTACCCTTGGGGCGTACCCGCGCGCTGCTGGTCCCGCCAGTACAGGTAACCGGCGTCGCGCGGCAGCGCGGTCGTCGGCCGGGCATCGCGGCGGTGGGCGTACTCGCCCTCGATCCGCAGGGTGGTCCGGCTGAAGGGCTGGTAGGTCAGCGTCACGAAGGCGCGACGGTTATCCTCGTAGCCCGGCTGGATGAAGAATTCGCGGTTTTCCCGGAGCGTAGCCACCCGTAGCGCCAAGCGGCGTGGAAGGATCACCTGACTGGCGTCGAGCACCACCCGTTCCGATCCGTTGCTGTCGGTCCGCAGTTGGAGTCGGAGCCGGTTGCGCGTGAGGTTCGCCCGCAGCGTGCTGCTCTCCGCGGTGCCCGCCGCCCCGCCGAGCCCGAACTGCACCGCATTCGCACCGCTCACGAGGCTGAAGCGCTCCGCGTTGTAGGCGTCGGTTTCGATCGTCGTACGGAAGTAGTTCCGCGTGCGATCGACGTTCCCGAGGCCACGGGAATTGCCGGCGTCGTCGGCGGTGTTGCGCGAACCGGGCCGGGAATCGCCGTTGCCGTTCACATTGTCGAAATAGGTCTGGGTCGTCGCCGAAAAGAGGAAGGCCTCATCGGTGGTGTTCGCCGCGATGTCGTCCAAAAAGTCCTTGGTAAAGACCTGCACCTGGCCGGCCACGTCGGCCAGATCGATGCGGCCCCGCCCACCCTGCAGGATGGCGGTGGACTGGTACCCGCGCTCAGACTCCGAACCAACCTGGAACGGGGAAAGCACAATCGGGTCCCCGGCCTGGGCCGCCGGGGCGGCGGTCGGTGGGCTTACGGCCTGACCCCACGCGATCGCCCCGCCGGCGATCAGGAGGCCGATCAACGAGGCGGGCCGGGGTAGGTGGCGAGGGAGGACGGAGGGCATGGGTTCAGGGGAATGGGGGGTAAGGGCGATCGTGCTGCCGCCGCATCCAGCCGGCGAGCGCGCCCCGCAGGCGCTGCAATGCCGGTGCAGCCGCGGGATCCGGCCGCAAATTGCGGAGCTCCAGGGGATCCGCCGCAAGGTCAAAAAGGTACTCCTCGTCGGCATCACTCAGGACGAGTTTCCAGCGCTGGTCCCGGGCCATCCGGTGCCCCTGCCCGGCGGCGCCCCCCACCCCCACGCATTCACTGTGGACGACCTCGCGGGGCCACGGCGCTGACCGGGTCAGGAGGGGGACCAGGGAGAGACCGGCGGGCGCAATCGGGGGCGGGGCCGCGCCAGCGAGTTCCAATAGGGTTGGATAGAGGTCCAACGAACTGACCAAGGCATCGCTGCGGTGGCCGGCCGGAATGCCGGCTCCCCAGACGAAACACGGAATCCGCACGGATTCCTCGTGCATGGTGATCTTGTTGCCCAGCCCGTGGGACCCCAAGTGGTAGCCATTGTCGGAAAGGAAAAACACCATGGTGCGCTCCAGCTCGCCCGTTTCACGCAGGAGGTCACCAAACCGCCCCACCTCGGCATCCAACCGGCTGGTCACCGCATAATACGCTCGGGTGAACTCCCGCATCGTCTCCTCGTCCCGCGGCGGTCCCGCCGGCACCCCGCCGACATTCCTGCGGTACGCGCTATCCCGGTGCAGCTGCTCCCCCGGGAGGCCCTGGTTGTTCAGGCTCTGCCCCGTCGGCTCCCGGCGATAGTTGCCGGGGAGGGAAACGGCCTCCCGCGGGTAACGCTCCAGCCATTCGGGCTCCGGGAAGAGCGGCACGTGGGGTTCGTGCGGCGCGATCCAGAGAAAGTAGGGTCGATCCGCGGAGCGCTGGGCCCGCACAAACTCCGCCGCGGCCGCGAACATCGGGGCGGAGTCGTAGCCCATTTCCCGGCCCGCCGCGAAGCCGTAGTCCGTCGGTGCGCCCAGGTGAGACTTGCCAAAGAACCCCGTCGCGTAGCCTGCCTCCGCCAGCCGGGCCGCCAAGGCCTGCGCCGCCCGCGTTCCACCACGACGGTAGGGCGCGAAGGCCGCCGTCTGCAGCGCGATCAAGCCATGCTGCTGCGGAAACAGCCCCGTCATCAGCGAGGCACGGCTCGCGGCGCAGATCGGGCTGGCCGCAAAGGCCCGCGTCAGGATCATCCCCCCGCGCGCCAGGGCGTCGATCCGGGGCGTCCGAACCTCCGGGTTCTCATAACCCACCGCGCGACAGCTCTGGTCGTCGGTCAGGATGACGATCAGGTTGGGCCGCGGCGCCGCTTCGAGGGTGACAAGGGCGGCACCCAGGCCCAGCAAGGTCCGGAGCAGCGGCAGGGGTAGAGGCACGCGCAGCTTTTGTCGGATCACCCGCCATCGCTGGCAAGGCTAGAGGCGGATGCGAGCCTGGCAAAAGCCAAGGCCCCGTCGGGGGACGGGGCCTTGGGGCGCGCTGACGATCGGAACCGTGTCCGGCCCTCAGCGGGCCAGCTCGAAGCGATCGGCGTTCATCACCTTGTTCCAGGCGGCGATGAAGTCCCGGACGAACTTCGCCTCCGCTCCCGACTCGGCGTAAACTTCCGCGATCGCCCGCAGCTGGGAGTGGGAGCCGAAGACCAGATCGACTCGGGTGGCGGTCCATTTCACATCCCCCGTCGCGCGGTCGCGCAGCTCGAAGGTCTCCTCGGCCGGGGAGGTGGGGCGCACCACATGGTCCATGGCGAGGAGATTCACGAAGAAGTCATTCGTGAGGGCCTCCGGACGGCGGGTGAAGACGCCGTGCGCGGATTTGCCGTGGTTTGCGTTGAGCACCCGCAGCCCACCGACGAGCACGGTCATTTCCGGGGCGGTCAGACCGAGCAACTGGGCCTTGTCGACCAGGAGCTGTTCCGCCGGCAACGCGTATCGGGTCTTCTGGTAGTTGCGGAAGCCGTCGCTGACCGGCTCCAGCACGGCAAACGAGGCCGCATCCGTCTGTTCCGCGGACGCGTCCATCCGTCCGGGCGTGAAGGGCACCTCTACCGCGTGACCGGCCTGCTGGGCGGCGTGTTCGATGGCCGCGGCTCCCCCCAGCACGATGAGGTCGGCCAAGGAGACTCGCTTCCCACCCGTGGCGCGGGCGTGGAACGCGGCTTGCACTCCCTCGAGGGCCCGCAGGACCTTCCCCAGCCGCGCCGGTTGGTTCGCCTCCCAGTCCTTCTGGGGCGCGAGGCGGATCCGGGCGCCATTGGCCCCGCCGCGCTTGTCGGAACCGCGGAACGTGGACGCGGACGCCCACGCGGTGAAGACCAACTCCGCCACCCCCACGCCGGTCGCGAGGATTTCCGCCTTGAGGGCGGCGATGTCCTTCGCGTCCACCAGCGGATGATTCACGGCCGGGATCGGATCCTGCCAGATCAGCTCCTCGCGTGGCACGTCCGCCCCGAGGTAACGCACCTTGGGCCCCATGTCGCGGTGGGTGAGCTTGAACCAGGCGCGCGCGAAGGCGTCCGCGAAGGCCTTTGGATCAGCGAGGAACCGGCGCGAGACCTTCTCGTAGGCCGGGTCGAAGCGCAGGGCCAGGTCGGTCGTGAGCATCGTGGGCCGGTGACGCTTGCCGGCATCGAAGGCGTCCGGAACGGACTCCGGCGCATTCTTGGCCACCCACTGGTGAGCGCCCGCCGGGCTCTTCACCAGCTCCCATTCATAGCGGAAGAGGTTCTCGAAGTAATTGTTGCTCCATTGGGTCGGGGTGTTGGTCCAGATGACCTCGAGGCCGCTCGTGATGGTATCCGCTCCCTTCCCCGAACCGTAGCTGTTCGCCCACCCGAGGCCCTGCTCGGCGAGGCCGGCGCCTTCCGGCTCGCGGCCGACGTGGCTGGCCGAGGCGGCGCCGTGGGTCTTGCCAAAGGTGTGGCCACCCGCGATCAGCGCCACGGTCTCCTCGTCGTTCATCGCCATCCGGCCGAAGGTCTCGCGGATGTCGCGCGCGGCGGCCAGGGGATCGGGGTTGCCGTTGGGGCCCTCGGGGTTCACGTAGATCAGGCCCATCTGGACCGCGGCGAGCGTGTGCTCGAGGTCGCGGTCGCCGCGGTAGCGCTGGTCGGCGAGCCAGGTGCGCTCGACGCCCCAGTAGGTCTCGTCGGGCTCCCACATGTCCGGACGCCCGCCGCCGAAGCCGAAGGTGCGGAAGCCCATCGACTCGAGCGCCTCGTTGCCGGCGAGGATCATGA
>JBMTAG010000087.1:0-14774 GCA_049428505.1 Opitutaceae bacterium
GGGCTCTCCCTGTTGCAGCTGCTGAGTTTGAGCACCCTGGACCCCGGGCGCCGCGCGGCGCTGCAGCAGCGGGAACTGTTTTCCGAGTAGGCCGGGGATTTCCCCGCGCGAACCTTGCTTCCCGGCGGCGCGCCCGCGACGCTCCCCCGTCTATGGCCCTCGTCAGCCTCCTCGATGTCAGCCTCAGCTTCGGCGGCGCCCCCCTGCTGGACCGCGTCAACCTGCAGCTGGAACGCGGCGAGCGCGTGTGCCTGGTCGGGCGTAACGGGGCGGGCAAGTCCACCCTGATGAAGGTGATCGCGGGCGACCTCGCGCCCGACGAGGGCCAGATCTTCCGTTCCCCGCCGGACGCCGTGATCGCCACGCTGCCCCAGGACGTGCCCGCCGGGCTGGTCGGGACGGTCCGCGCGGTGGTCGAGGGGCCGGGCGGCAGCTACGAGGAACACAACGACTGGGAGCAGCACGACCGCGTCGAGCGCCTGCTGGAGCGCCTTGCCCTCCCGGCCGAGGCGGAATTCACGTCCCTGTCGGCCGGCCAGAAGCGGCGGGTGCTGCTCGCCCGGGGTCTGGCCACGAATCCCTCCCTGCTGCTCCTGGACGAGCCGACCAATCACCTGGACCTGGATTCGATCCGGGGACTGGAGGACTTCCTGCTCGAGTGGGGCGGGGCGCTCCTGTTCGTGACCCACGACCGCGCGTTCCTGCGGCGGCTCGCAACCCGGATCGTCGAGGTCGACCGGGGCCGTCTGATCGGCTGGTCGTGCGATTACGACACCTTCCTGACCCGCAAGCAGGCGGTCTTGGAGGCCGAGGAGGTGCAGCGCGCCCAATTCGACAAGAAACTCGCCCAGGAGGAGGTCTGGATCCGGCGCGGGGTGAAGGCGCAACGTTCGCGGGCGCAGAACCGCATCCACGCCCTGCAGGCGATGCGGGCGGAGCGGGCCGCGCGGCGGGAACGCCAGGGCACCGCCCGGATGACCGCCCAGGAGGCCGACCGCTCGGGCTTCAAGGTGGTCACCTGCACCGGCCTGCGCTTCCGCTACGGGGAACGCTGGATTGTCCGCGATCTGGACCTGCGGATCGAGCGGGGCGACAAGATCGGGATCGTCGGCCCCAACGGCGCCGGCAAGACCACCCTCCTCCGCCTGCTCCTCGGGCAATTGGCCCCGCAGGCCGGCTCCGTCGAGGCGGGCACGCGGCTGGAGGTGGTTTATTTCGACCAGCTCCGCGCCCAGTTGGACGAATCCATGCGGGTGCAGGACGCCGTGGCCGACGGCAACACGACCGTCACGATCAATGGCCGCACCCGCCACGTCATCTCCTACCTGGAGGACTTCCTCTTTGAACCGACCCGGGCCCGGACCCCGGTGCGGGCGCTCTCGGGGGGCGAGCGCAACCGGCTCCTGTTGGCGCGCCTCTTCACCAAGCCGGCGAACGTGCTGGTGCTCGACGAGCCCACCAACGACCTCGATGCGGAGACCCTGGAGCTGCTGGAAGACCTGCTGGTCGAATTTGGCGGGACCGTGCTGCTGGTGAGCCACGACCGCGCCTTTCTGAACGAAGTCTGCACGAGCCTCCTGGTGTTCGAGGGCGACGGCGTGCTGGCCGAGCACATCGGCGGCTACGATGACTGGCAGGCGGCGCAGGCCGCCCGCGCCGCGGCCGCAAAGGCTGCCGCCGGGGCCGGCAAAGGGGGTGCGGGGGCCACCGCCGCCGCGGAAACGGCGGCCCCGGCCGCGAAGGGCCGCAAGCTCAGCAATCGGGAGCGGGCCGAGCTGGAGGCGTTGCCCGCGCGCCTCGAGTCCTTGGAGAAGGAGCAAGCCGAGCTGACCACGCGGATGGCCGACCCCGCGTTCTTCAAGGGAGGCGGCCCCGAGGTCGCCCGCGCCGCCGCCCGCCTGCCCGAACTGGAGGCGGAAATCGCGGCCGTCTACGCGCGCTGGACGGAGTTGGAGGGCTGAAGCGGCGCTGGAGGGTGGCGGGAGCCGCCGCGGCGGGGGTTAGCTCCGCGGGACGACGCCGTGCCCGCGCCGGAGGTGGGCGACCGAGATTTGCCCGGCCCGGATGCGGTAGCCGCCCCGGAACGGGTTTTCCGAAAGGAAGAAGGGCGTGTCCAAGTCCGCGAACCGGAACCCGCCCAAGGCCGTGGCGAAGCAGGCCGAGACGGTCATCGCGAGGACCGACTCCACGTTGCCGCCGATCATCAGGCCGAGGCCGCCGGCGCGGGCGATCCGGGCGATCTCGAGGGCCTCCCCGAGGCCGGCCTTCATCAGCTTGATGTTGATCACGTCGGCCGCGCGGGCGCGGACCACCCGGCGGGCGTCCTCGGCGGAGGTGACGGCCTCGTCGGCGGCGACCAGCCAGCCCGATTCCCGGCGGAGGCGCCGCATGCCGGCCAGATCGTCCTTGGGCAGCCACTGTTCGAGCACTGCGGGGGTGATGCGGGCGGCCTGCAGCAGGCGCACCAGCAGGAAGGCATCCGTGCGGCTGAGCCCGGCGTTGCCGTCCAGTACCAGCGGAGCGCGGGGGGCGACGGCGCGGATGGCGAGGAGGCGGGCCAAGTCGTGGGCCGGACCCCCGGCCCCGCCGATCTTCACCTTGATCACGCGGATGCCGCGGCGCTGGATTCGGCGCACCGCCGCGGTGGCGGCGGCGGGGGTGCCCGTGGTGACGGTCATATCCGTCTCCAGCCGCACGGCCGGGCGCCGGGTGGCGGCGGGGACCGCCGCGGCGAGGAAGGCGGTCAGACTGACCCCGGCTTGGCGGGCGAGGGCGTCGACCAGGGCGGTTTCGAGGGCACAGCGGGCGGAGCCGGAGCGCGGGCGGGCGCGGGCGGCGAAGGCGCGGCCCAGGGCCGGCCAGGAGGCGGCGTCGCGGCCCTGCAGCCAAGCCGAGGCCGAGCGCAGGGCGCGCAGTGCGTCGGATTGCGTCTCCCCGTTGTAGGGCGGGAGCGGGGCGGCTTCGCCGTGGCCGACCGTGCCGTCGGCGAGTTCCACCCGCACGAGGACGTTGGCGGCAAGGGCTTGGGCGCCGCCGGAGATCCCGAACGGTTCGAAGAGGGGAATATCGAGGGGGCGAACCGTGACCGAGCGGAGGGAGGAGGCGGGGGGCACCGGCGGAGCGGAACCGGCGGCGGCCGCGATGGCAACGCCGGCGTCGGGGGGGGCGGCGCGAGGGCCAAACCTTTCTGTATATCAGGTCAGACGTTACCCTAATCCAGTACCGTTAAGAGCTACTAAACTGGATCTTAAGCGGCAAGGCGCGCGCTCTTGCAGAACACCCCGGCGCACCGTTTGGCGCGAAACTGGATTTGAGGAGGAGTTTGCCGCCCAAATAAAGATTCCCCCGTAACCCTGTCGGAGTTGGCCTATGGGTTCGCCGATCGCTCGCTGAGCACTCCCACGGGGTCTAGCGCTGTTCGGACCACGAGTGGCACCCCGTGCACCTCTTGCGGCCCGGTTCCCCGGTCTGACGCAGGCCGTTGGGCGGCTCGCCCCGCTGCTCAGCCGCCTATGGAGCAGGACCGGCTTGCCTCAGGTTCCGGCTCAGAGTTCCTCGGGCCAGACGCGCTGGTGCCGGGACCAGTGCGCCCGGAGCGCGGCGGAATGTTCATCCAAGACCGCTTGGACCACCATCGCATCATCGACCAGCCCAACCTCGGGCACGACATCGGGGATACGATCGGCGCCCTTCAGAAAGTACAACAGCGCGAACGTGGCCGCGCCCAGCGCGGGGCCGGAGGCACCGGGGCCCTCCTGCGCCTCCTCCACGAAGCGGGCGAGCGCGTCCAAGCGGCGGCGCAGGCGCGAGCCTTCCTCGACCCGGGCGATCTTCCGCTGCAGGGAAGCCCACAGGCCCAGCAAACCCTTGATGGCCTGCGGGGTGACCAACTCCGCACCCTTTTCCACGTAACTCGGAATCCCGATGATTTCCCCGGTGGCAGGCGTGGCCAGGTGACGATCAAGGGCGGAGGGTAAGCGTGAGGGGGCGGAGGTCATTCGAAGACCAAGAACATATGCCAAAGCCGCCGGCCAAGCAACTGGCGCGGAAGGGTTTTGGCGGGGGCGATCGCCGGAGCCGGGCCCCTACCGGGAGCGCGTCAAACGCAGGAAGCGCAGGGGGAGGAACACGGCCGCGAATCCCAGCCCACCGGCAATCCCGGCCCAGATGCCCGCCGCGCCCCAAGGTCCGAGGATGCCCAGCCCATAGCCCAAGGGGAGCGCGAGCCCCCAGTAGGCGACCAGGGTGATCGCCACCGGCATCCGGACATCCAGCAGGCTCCGGAGGAGCGCCGCGGAGATCACCTGAACCCCGTCCGCCAGTTGGAACACCGCGGCCACGGCGAGCAGGCCGGTGGCCAAGCCGATGACCGCGGGATCGGTGGAAAAGGCGGCGGCGAGGGGGCGGCCGGCGAGCCAGAATAAGGTCATGAACGCCAGCATGCAGGTCAGGGCGGCGCCGAGGGCACTGAGGCCCAACGGGCGGAAACGGTCCCGTTCGCCGGCGCCCACCGCATGGCTGAGGCGCATTCCGGCGGCCATCGACAGGCCCAACGGCACCATGAACGTGAGGGAGGCACAGGCGATCGCGATCTGGTGCGCCGCGAGCGGCACCGCCCCGAGCCAGCCGACCATCAGGCCGGAGACCGAAAACGCGGTCGCCTCAAACAGGAGCATTCCGGCGGCGGGCAAACCAACCCCGAGCATCTCGCGGAGCCGGCCCGCGGACCAAGCACGACCGGCCGGGGAAGTGCCGCCGGCGGCGGCCTCTCCCCGGACCGCCCGGAAGCCGGGGTGGCGCGCCGTCCAGCACCAGAGGGCGGTCAGGGCACAGATCCGAGCCACCAACGTGGCCACCCCCGCCCCGGTGAGCCCCCCTGCCGGAAAGCCCCAGTGACCGTAGATCAGGATCCAGTTCAGCAGGGCGTTCAACGCCACCGCGCCCAAAGTGATGACCATCGGCACCCACGGGTGCCCCATCGCCTCCGCGAACTGCCGCAGCGTCAGTTGGAGCAGGACCGGGACGATCGAGGCCGCACAGAGCAGGAAGTACGGTCCCACGGCGGCGACGACCTCGGGCGGCTGCCCGAAGCGATGCAGTTGAGTGGCGAGGACACCCATCAGCAGCAGTTCCACCAGCCCGCAGACGACCGCCAGCAGGCACCCGTGCCGGAGGTATTCGCCAGCCTCCGGGAGGGAGCCGGCGCCGCGCGCCCGGGCGACGAAGACCGCCACCGGGACCATCAAGCCGATCCCCATCACGTAGAAGATGTTGAAGATGTTGCCCGCGAAGGCGGACGCCGCGAGTGGGACCGTGCCGGCGTGGCCGATCATCGCGCTATCCGTCACCCCCATCAGCATCTGGCTGACCTGCCCGACGATCATCGGCACCGCCAGGGCGACGGTGGGGCGAAGTTCACGCCGGGCGGCGGCGACGAGTTTCATCCCTGCAACCTCGCGCCTCGGGGCCGAGCCGTCGAGCCCCAGCTGAGGTCAGCCCTTCGGGCCGACCCTGATTTTTGTTACCGAATGGCATCCCGACCCCGAAACTGGAGGGGCGGACGATCGAACGAGGACTGGAGGAGCACTGAAGGAGCACTGGAGGAGCGCCAAATGGGAGGGGTCCGGGTCGAGTCCGGGGGCGACCGAGGCGAGTCGCAGGCTCGGGGCGGGGTTTCGGCCACGGACCGATGCGGCCAGCGCCATTCGGGGCTTGCCGGCAGATTTTCGCCCCTCGCGCGGCGCGCCCTGACTCCGCGTGCGCCGCCACTTTCCCATTGCGCCTTCTTGCTCCCTCGCCGGAGGGACCCGCTGCAGCGGGTGGGGGCTGCTCCCTCCTCACCGGTGCCGCCCGTGGCGGATGATGTCCCAGACCACGTAGAGGCCCAGCACGGCCGAGAGTACGTAGCCCACGATTCCCAGCACCGGATATCCAAACAGGTGCGGCTGGATGCCGGTCGTCACAATCAGCGAGGAACCGATGATGAGCGACCCGATGATCACGCCCAGCGCGATGCGGTTCGCGGCGATCTTCACCGCATCGTCGTGTTCCTCCAGGCCCCGGTGGTGCAGGTTGATCGCGAGGCTGTCGTGCTCCAAGCGGCGCAGCAGGCGGCGCAGCTCAAAGGGCAACTCCTGCAGCCCGAGCACCCCGTGCCGGAGCATCTCCCGGGAACGGCGGAGCAGCACCCCCGGACTGGACCGCTCCCGGTGCAGCTCCCGCAGCACGGGAGCGGTCACCGCCCGGAAATCGAACTCCGGATCGAGCATCCGCCCCACCTCCTCGATGGACAGGACCGCCTTCGCCATCAGCGCGTAGTCCCGCGACAGCGGGATCCCCTGCTGGCCGAAGAGGAACAGCAGCCGCAGCATCGCCCGCCCCAAGGCCTGCCGACCCACGGCGAAGTTGAGCTCCTCGCGCAGGGCGAGGGTGATTTCCTTTTCGAGGGCCCGGAGGTCTGGCCGCGCATCCACCGGCGCCAGCTCGGCCGCAATCTGCACGATCCGCTCACTGTCCTGCTCTACTGCCGCCACCCAGAAGTCGGCCAAGGCGTGCCGCAGCCGCCGAGTCAGGTGCCCGGCCAAACCCCAGTCCAGGAAGCAAAGACGACCATCCTTGGCAATATACAGATTGCCCGCATGGGGATCTGCGTGGAAGAAGCCGGCGAGAAAGACCTGTCGGACCAAGGATTCGGCGCCGCACCGGGCCCAACGCTGCCGCTCCGCCATGGTTTCGTCGCCGCGAAGTTGTCCGACCGGAGTGCCGTCGACCCAGTCCATCACCAGGACCGTCTCGCTGGAAAAAGCGTCGTAGACCTGGGGCGCGTAGACCTCTTTTGGGTTGGCATTCAGCGAGTTAAAGTACCGCTGGTGGCGAGCCTCGTGGCGAAAATCGAGCTCCCGCATGACGCCCTCGCGCGCCTCCGCCACCACGCCGGGCAGATCCAGATGGCGCACCGACGGCAGGTGAAGCTGTAACTTGCTTGCCAACCAGAGGGCCAACTCAAAATCGACCGTCAGGCGGTGCTGGAGATGAGGCTTGCGCACCTTGATGGCGACCGATTCGCCACTGGGGAGCTGCGCGCGGTAGACCTGCGCCAAGGAGGCGGTGGCAACCGGCGTGTCCTGCCAACCGGGAAACACCTCGGCCGGGGGTCGCCCGAGCGCGTGGGTCAACACCGGCAGCATCTCCGGCGCCGGCACGGGCTGCACCCGATCCTGCAGTTTCCTCAATTCCAGTAGGATATCGTGCGGCACGACATCGGGCCGCATGGAGAGCAGCTGGCCGAGCTTCACGAACGTCGGACCAAGCTCCTCTGCGGCCAGCCGGAAGCGTTCGCCGGGGGTACGGGCGGGGCCCGGATGCGGCAGGAAGCGTTGCCAGAGGCCGGAAGGAAGCTCCAGCTTGCTGAGCAAATCGGCAAAGCCATGCCGCGCTAAGACCGTGAGGATCTCCTTGGCGCGGACGGCGTGCTGGAGGACGTCGAACACGGGCTAGTCCCGAGACGGAGGTTGGACGGTGTCCGCGGCTTGAGCGGTGGCCGCCGCGGCGGCCTGTTCCAGGGCGGCAACGCGGGCTTCGAGGGCGTCGAGGCGTTGTTGGGCGCGCTGGTCGATGCCGGCGAAGGCACTTTTAAGCTTTTCGCCCACTTCCTGACCCAACGCGTCCGCTTCCCGACGGCCTTCGGCCACCAGCTTTTCGGCAATATCCTTGGCCTCCGCGGAGGTCACTTTTCCCTGACGCACGAGGTCGTCCAGCGCGGCCTCGACCTTGTCCTTGGACACCACGGCGGCGCCTAAGCCTGCCAGGAGAGTCTTCTTGAGGGAGTCGATCATAGCGAGATCACCCTAGTCAGGGGAGCAGCGGAGGCAATCGCGGAGCGCAAGGGGCTGGCCGCGCGGGCGCCGCCTGACGTGCCAATCAGGTTCGGAAGTTGCAAAGTTACGGAAATGTGAATTTTGTGAAGGTTTGACTTGGGATTCCGCCCCTCTGGGCGGGCCCCGGTTGGAACACCAAACCAACAACCATGAATAAACCGCAGTACCTCGCCGCCGCCTCCCTGGGACGGTTCGGCCTTGCCACCGCCGTGGTCGCGGGCGTCGCCTTCGCCGCCCAGCCCACGGTCTCGAACACCGACATCCAAAAGATGGAGAAGTTCGTCGTGACCGGATCCCTCATCCCGATCGCGGCGGGCTCCCCCGCGATTCCCGTGACCGTCATTGGCGCCCCGGAGATCGAGAAGACCGGCGTGAGCACCGACCTGCTCGACGTCCTGAAGAAGGCCCAGCCGGCGTTCTTCGGCTCGAACAACATCGGCTCCGAGAATGGCAACATCTCGTCCGGTTCGACGAATGGCGGCTCGCAGGTGTCCCTGCGCAACCGGGCGACGCTGGTGCTGATCAACGGCCGCCGCGCGAACATCTCGCCGGTGCTGGCCAGCGGTGGCGCGAGCTTCGTCGACGTGAGCGTGATCCCGATCTCGGCCGTCGAGCGCATCGAGGTCCTTTCGGACGGCGCCTCGGCGACCTACGGTTCGGACGCGGTCTCGGGCGTGGTGAACGTCATCCTGAAGACCAACTATGCCGGCACGGAGATCGGCGGCACCTACGGGTGGAGCCCGAATGACGGCAAGTGGGCGACCCGCAGCTACTACGGGGTGGCCGGGGCGAGCTTCGGCCCGACCAGCCTGACCATCACCACCGAGTGGAAGCGCAGCGACCCGCTCATCCAGAGGGAGCGCGACTTCGCCAAGGGTCAGTTCCGCACCCCGTCCTTCGCGGGCTCGATCAACCTCGCCGGCACCACGGACTTCTACTTCCTGAGCGGCAACCGGAACGCGCCCCCGCAGAACCTCGACCTGACCCCGGCGCAGGCCGTGGCGCAGGGCATCTACCAGGGCCCGCTGACGCAGGACCAGGTGGCGCAGAACTTCGACCTCGCCAACTACCCGACGATGCTGCTCCGCGCCCAGCGCCGCAGCTTCACGGCGGCCCTGGAGCACAAGCTCAACCCGTCGACCTCGCTGTTCGCGGACTTCATCTACTCGCTCAACGAGACCGAGTCCGTCCTGAACGCGCAGCCGGTCTCCGGCAACGTCGTGGGCACCAACCCGAACAATCCGTTCAACGTCACCGTCACGGCCCGCAATCGGTTCGTGAACTTCCCCCGCATTTACGCCAACCAGTCGACGAGCATCCGCGGCGTCGCGGGCATCAAGGGCAAGATCACCGACAAGTGGAGCTATGAGCTCGCCGGCAACTTCAACCGCACCGATCACGCCTACCGCAACCGGAACCTGATCGACGGCGTGAAGTACACCGAGTTGGTCAACTCGGGCGCCTACAACCCCTTCGCGATCCGGCAGAACCCGGGCGTGATCGAGAGCATGCTGGGCATCCAGTTCCGCAACTACGACAGCCAGCTGAACAGCTTCGACCTGCGCGTCAACGGCAGCGTCTTCCGGCTGCCCGCCGGCGACGTCCAGCTCGGCCTTGGCGCCGAGACCCGCTGGGAGTCCCTCAGCTTCGTGAACGACCGCTTCGACCAGACCGGCCAGTGGCTGCAAGCCACGCCCCGGCAGCCGTTCGCGGCCCGTCAGACCACCGATGGCTTCTTCACCGAAGTGCGCGTGCCGATCTTCGGCGGCGGCAACTCGATGCCTGGCTTCCACGTGCTGGAGCTCTCCGCCGCGGCCCGCCACGACATCTACAGCAAGACTTCCGACCCGACGGTTCCGAAGTACTCGCTGCGCTGGCTGCCCTTCAACGACGAGCTCGCGATCCGCGGTTCGTACTCCGAGTCCTTCACCGCCCCGACCCTGTATGACCTGTTCGGGCCGGTCTCCGTGGGCTTCACGTCCTCGATCAACATCACCCGCTACAACACCAGCGGCACCTCCCTCGGCGTCGCCTCCGGCTCCCGCCAGTACCGCTCGCAGTCCGGCTCGAACTCCAGCCTGAACCCCTCGGAGTCCCGCAACTGGTCCGCCGGCGTCGTCTGGTCCCCCAAGGCCATCAAGGGCCTCTCGGTCTCGGCCGACTGGTTCAACATCGACGAGCGCGACCTGATCTCCTCGATCAGCTCGACCCTCATCGTCTCCGACGTCGAGCAGAAGGGCCCGGCTTCCCCGTACGCCAGCCTCGTCCGCCTCGGCACCAGCCTCGCGGGTGAGACCTACTTCGGCACGGGTGCGGCGATCACCTCGCCCGGCCAGATGACGAACCGGCCCTCGGACGAGGTCTGGATCTCCAACGCGATCGTCAATGTCGCCGGCTACTGGCAGGACGGCATGGACCTCGCGGCGAGCTACAAGTGGACCCAGCAGGGCCTGGGCAACTTCAACGCCACGCTGGCCGGCACCTATATCCGTGAGTACGCGGTGCAGAGCCTGCCGAACGGCGCGGTCGCCAAGTACCAGGACGGCTTCTCCGGCTCGGCGGTTTATCCCCGCTACCGGACCCGTTCGAACCTCGACTGGAGCCACAAGCACTGGAACGCGACCATCGGCCACACTTGGGTGCCGGAGGTCGACGATCTGGCCTGGTCGACCCTCTACCGCGTGAAGAGCTACCACACGTTCGACCTGCGCGTGGGCCACACCTTCTCCGGTTCCTCGAACCGCTGGCTGAAGGGCCTGCAGGCGACGATCGGCGTGAACAACGTGTTCAACAAGTTCCCGCCGCTCATCCGCTCCGAGGGCAACCAGTCCCACGACATCAGCACGTACGACCCGATCGGCCGTTACATCTACGGCTCGATCAAGTACAAGTTCTGATCGCCGGGGTGCCGGCCGCTGCCGGTACCCTCCCCTCTCGAGCCGGGCCCACGGGCCCGGCTCTTTTTTTGCCCGGAGGGGGACGGGCAGGGACCCGGCGGGAATAGGCGTGCCATCGCGGCCGTTCGGCGTTTCAAGGGCGCGATGGATCTGCGTCCGCACCGGGCCCTGATGCGCGAACTGGCCGCCGCCAGCGGGGAATTCCTGCGCGGCCATTGGGGGCAGCCGGGCCTCGCGGTGGAGACGAAGGCCGACGCTTCCCCGGTGACCGTCGCCGACCGCGGGGCGGAGCAGCTGATGCGCGCGCGGATCGCGCAGGTGTTTCCCGGCCACGGCATCCTCGGGGAGGAATTCGGCCCGGAAAACGCGGGGGCGGACTTCACCTGGGTGCTCGATCCGATCGACGGCACCAAGTCGTTCATCACCGGCGTCCCCCTTTGGGGCACCCTGATCGCCCTCCTGCACGAGGGCCGGCCGGTGCTCGGCTGCATTCACCAGCCCGTCCTCGGGCAGTTGATGCTGGGCGACGGCCAGACCACGACGCTCAACGATCGTCCCGTGCGGTGCCGGGCGGTGGCGGGGCTGGGGGCCGCGACGGTGCTGACGAGCGACCCCCTCAACCCGGAGCGCTACCAGCCAGGTTCCGGCTATGAGGCCTTGATCCGGCGCGCCCGGCTGGTGCGCACCTGGGGAGATTGCTATGGCTACCTGCTGCTGGCGGCGGGCTGGGCGGACGTGATGCTCGACCCGGTGATGAACCCGTGGGACATCGCGGCGCTGGTGCCGATCCTGCGCGGGGCGGGCGGGGTGATCACCGACTGGCAAGGCGGGCTGGCCTATCCGGCCAGTTCGACGGTGGCCGCGGGCACCCCGGCGCTGCACGCGGCGGTCCTGGCGGCGCTCCGGGGCGAGGCTGCAAGCCGCGACGGCGCTTGAGCCCTCGCGGTCCGCCGGCGGGCTTCAGACCTTTTCCGGAATCGCGTAGGGCGGACGCTGCGTTTCCTTGAGGAGGAAGCGGGCGTATTCGAGGGCGCCTTCGCGCTGGCCGGAGACCGCGGTGATGCCGTCGCCGATCGCATCCAGCGAGAGCCAGGGTCCGAGCCGGAACGGCTGGCGCGCGAGGTCGATCCCGTGCACCTGCAGGTGGGCCTGGAGTTCCCGGTGGATCGCCCCGGCGGCGGGGAAGTCCCCGAGCGTGGCGTCGATCGCGGCCGGCGGGGCGGCCTCGCCGGCCCGGTAGGAAATGTTGCCGAAGTGGCAGAGCGAGGCCGAGAGGTGGCCCGTCTCGACCGGGGCGGCGAGGTCCTGGCTCCGGCGGGAGCGGACCGCATCAAAGAAGTTCTGGACGTGGGTGGCGCCGCCGTCGCCCGCGAACTTGCGGATCTGCTTGCCCGCCTTGTCGAAGGCCGTGGCGCCCACCAACCCGGCGACGGTCCCGCCCTCGCAGGTGGCGATCACCCCGGTGCGGAGGCCGCCGACCTGATCGAGGTAATTGACGCCCGGCTTGGCGGGAAGCGCCCGGTGTTCGAAGATCAGCGGGATCTGGGCGTAATCGTAGACTGCGACGTGCGTGTTCGGCGTTTCCGCGGCGTCCAGGATCGCGTAGCGGTTGCCGAAGCTGACGATGCGGCGCGGGGGACCGTTGTGGCGGGCGATCCGGAGGGCGATGTCGAGGACGTGGACCCCGTTGTTGCCGAGCTCGCCGTTGCCGGTGTCCCACGACCAATGCCAGTCGTAATGGAGCTTGCCGCGGGTGAGCGGGGCCATCGGCGTGGGGCCGCAGAAAAGGTCGTAATTGATCCCCTCGGGGTACCAGGGGAGGCGTTTGCCGATCGATTGGCGGAGATTGTAGACGATCGCGCGGATGTGCTGGACCCGGCCGAGTTCGCCGGAGTGCAGGTACTGGATCGCCTGGGCGAGGCCCGTCTCGGAGCGGTAGTGCGTGCCGACCTGGACGATCCGACCGTACTTGGCGGTGGCCTCGATCATCTTGCGCCCTTCCCAGACCGTGCGGGACATCGGTTTCTCGACGTAGACGTCCTTGCCCGCCTGGCAGGCCCAAACCGTGAGCAGGGCGTGCCAGTGATTGCTCGTGACGATCATCACCGCATCGATGTCCGCGCGCCCGATCAGTTCGCGGGCGTCGGTCGTCTGGAAGGGAGCGGGCGTGCCTTCGGGCAGGTTGCGGGCGACCCGGGCGAGCACCTGGGGATCGACGTCGCAGAGCCCGGCGATGCGGACGCCGGGCATCTTGACGAGGTTCTTGAGGTGGGCGGAGCCCTTGCCGTTCAGGCCGATCACGCCGAGGCGGATGGCGGAATTCGCGCCGGGGGCAGCAGCATAGACGGCGGGGCGGAGGCCGGCGGTCAGGGCGGCCCCGGCGGCGAGGGCGGACTGCTGCAGAAAGGAGCGGCGCGGGAGCGAGGGCATGGGTAAGCGAGGGGGAAAGGAAGGCGGGGCGCCGGACGGCGGCCCGCCACGGCGGAGACTGTAGACCGGGCGGGGGCCGCGACAAGCCGGGAGGCGGGGCCGCGCGCGAATCCGCGGATCGGATGATGGATTTACGTTCGCCAGCGGGAGGCGACGGGCTTTGTTGCCCCGCATGCCCATCGACACCGAGGACTTGTTGGAGCGTTTCTGCCGCTATGTCCGGATCGACACCCGCAGTGATCCGCACGCGGGGATGACCCCGAGTTCCGCGGGCCAGTGGGATCTCCTGCGGTTGCTGGAGGCGGAGCTGCGGGCGCTGGGGGCGGAGGACGTCGAACTGACGCGGACCGGCTATGTGCTCGCGACCATCCCGGCGACGACGCGCCGGGCGGGCGTGCCGACCTTGGCGTGGCTGGCGCACGTGGACACCGCGACGGAACTGCCCGGCGGGGCAACCCCAATCGTCCACCGGGCCTATGACGGCCGGCCGATCGTGTTGCCGGAGGATCCGACGCAGGTCCTGACCGTCGACACCATCCCGCACCTGCGGGAGTCCATCGGCGAGGACATCATCACGGCCAGCGGCACCACCCTGCTGGGAGCGGACGACAAGGCGGGGGTGGCGGCGATCATGGCCGCCGTGCGTTACCTCGTGCGGCGCCCGGAGATCCCGCACGGGAAGATCCGGATCTGCTTCAATCCAGACGAGGAGATCGGCCACGGGCTGCGCACCCTGGCCCTGGAGCAGCTGGGGGCGGACTTCGGGTACACCTTGGACAGCGAGGCGCGGGGGGAATTGGACGACGAGACCTTCTCGGCGGATGCGGCGGTGGTGGAGATCCGCGGCGTGGCGGCGCATCCGGGATGGGCGAAGGATGTGATGGTCAACGCGCTCCGGCTGGCCGCGCGCTTCACCGCGGCGCTGCCCTTGGGCCGCTCCCCGGAGCGCACGGCGGACCGGGAGGGGTTCATTCATCCCACCGAGATCCGCGGCAACAGCGAGCGGGCGACCGTGCGCTTGATCCTCCGGGACTTTGAACTGGAGGGCCTGGCCGAACTGCGGCGGCTGGTGGAGCAGGCGGCGGCGGCGGTCGAGGCGGCCGACCCCGGCGCCCGCGTCAAGGTGGCGTTCCACGAGCAGTACCGGAACATGCGCTACTGGCTGGACCGCGATCCGCGGCCGGTGGACTACGCCCTGGAGGCGATCCGGCGGACGGGGCTCACCCCATTCCGGCACCGGATCCGGGGTGGCACCGACGGGTCACAGCTCACCGCGCGCGGCCTCCTGACCCCGAACCTGTTCTGCGGGATGCATCAGGTGCACAGCCAGCGGGAGTGGGTTTCCCTCCAGGACATGGGCCGGGCCGCGCAGATGCTCATCCACCTCGCGCGAGTCTGGGAGGAAAGGATCCCCGCGGCGCCGGCCACGTGAGCCGGCCAGAATCAGGTTGGTTTTCGGCGCGGAACGGACCAGCCTCCCGCCTTCACTTTACTCGTATGGCCCAGACCAAATCGGACATCGGACTCATCGGCCTCGCCGTGATGGGTCAGAACCTCGCCCTCAACATCG
>JBMTAG010000088.1:0-14683 GCA_049428505.1 Opitutaceae bacterium
CAAGGAGAAGGTCCAGGCCTTCACCCAGATGCTGCGCCGCCGCTACGCCGAGTAAGTTCCCCGTCCCCGCTTTCCGGGCCGTGCGGACGCTTCGGCGCCGCGCGGCCCTTTGCTTTCCACCCGGGGCGCCGCAACCGGCGTTCCCCGGCCGCGTCTCCTCCCCGCCGTTCCGTGACGCCTCTCCTCGCCCTCTCCACCAGCTGGTGTTCCCACCGCCACCAGGACGGCTACGCGATGCTGTCGGAAATGGCGGCCCTGGGCTTCGCCCACGTCGAGCTCAGCCACGGGATCCGCATCACGCTGGTACCCGGCATCCTGCGGGCGGTGGCCGAGGGGATCGTGCGCATCAGCTCGACCCATAATTTCTGCCCGCTCCCGACGGGTGTGGTGCAGGCCGCGCCCAATCTGTTCCAGCCCTCCGCCCGCGACCGGCGCGAGCATGACCAGTGGCTGCGGCACACCCGGCGCTCCCTTGAGTTCGCGGCCCAGGTCGGAGCCCAGGTGCTCGTGCTGCACCTGGGCAGCGTCGAATTCTTCTGGTTCAACCCCGCCCGCCAGCTCGCCCAATACCTGCGCGATCATCCGGACGCCGGCCGCAATCCGGGCGACCAGACCTACGCCGGGATCCTCCGCGCCTGTTATGAGCGCCTGGAGCGCCGCGCCCCGCCGTTCTGGGCCCAGGTGCAGGACAGCCTCCGGGAGATCAGCGATTTCGCCCGCGAGAAGGGGATCCGCCTCGGCTGCGAGAACCGGGAAAAGTTCGAGGAACTCCCCCTCGACGCCGCCTTCCCCGCCTTTTTCGGCGCCCTGCCCGCCGGCTCCCCCCTCGGGTACTGGCACGACACCGGCCACGCCGACATCAAGGAGGGGATGGGCCTCCTCCGGCATCGGGAACATCTGGCGACGATGGCGCCCTGGACCATCGGCTGGCACCTGCACGACGTCGACGCCCACGGTCGGGACCACCAGCAACTCGGCGCCGGGCACATTGACTTTGAGATGGTGAGCGAATGCTGGCGACCGGAACACCTGCTGACGTTGGAGTTTTCCCCGCGGGTCTCGCCCGACGAGATCCGCGCCTCCAAGGCCCGCGTCGAAGGGCTGCTCGCGCGCCGCGGCTGAAGGGCGGCCCCGGCCGGGTCAGCGGGCGAGCAACTCGCGCACCCAGCGCCGGTGCGGACCAGAAAGGGTGATCGCGTCCAGTTCGTCCGCCGATACCCACACCAACCCGTCGGCTCCGCGCGCGGGCAGCGCCTGGGCGGGGCACTCGTGGATGAACTCGGTGATGCGGTAGCGGGTGATGCCGCGTCGCTTGCGCGCCAACAGGGCGCCTCCGCGGACCGCCGCCTCGGTCATGCCCGCCTGGTCCGCACTCGGCAACTCGTGCACGCGGGCGAGCCGGCGGGCACTGTCCGGCGAACGGTGCAGCAGCAGCGCCCCGCCCCGCCGGCACCAGACGCGCACGATGGTCCGGTCCTCCAGCACCTTGGGTTGCAAGCGCGGCAGTTGCGCGGGCTGTCCCTGCCGCGCCCCGGCGCAGAACTCCTGGACCGGGCAGGTGAGGCACGCCGGCGCCCGGGGCAGGCACACGGTCGCCCCGAGCTCCATCATCGCCTGGTTGTGGTCCCCCGGGGCCGCGGGGTTCAGGAGCACGTCCGCCAGCGGCGCGAGGGCCTTGGCCGCGGCGGTGCTGTCCCGATAGGCGGTCCCGTCCGCGGTCAGCCGGGCGAGGATCCGCACGACGTTGCCGTCGACGCAGGCCGTCGGGTGACCGAAGGCGATGCTGGTGATCGCCGCGGCCGTGTAGGGTCCGACGCCCGGCAGTTCCCGCCACGCGGCGGGGGTCCGGGGAGGCTCCGGCAGCGCCGCCACCGCCCGCGCCAGCCGGTGCAGGTTGCGCGCCCGGGAATAGTACCCCAGTCCCTCCCAGCGCCGCAGCACCCGCTCCTCGGAGGCGGCCGCCAGCGCCGGGAAGTCCGGCCACTCCTCCAGCCAGCGCGCGAAGTACGGGAGCACCGTCTTCACCTGGGTCTGCTGCAGCATGAACTCGCTCACCACCGTCGGGTAGAGGCCCGGTCTTTCCCGCCAGGGCAGCCGCCGCGCGTGGCGACCGTACCAGCCGAGCAGGGCGGCGCGGAACGCGGGAGCGAATGGGGTCAGGTCGGACGACACGTCGCCAGCAGACGGCGGCCGCCCCCGGGGGCCCAAGCAGAATCTTTTTGAGCTTTGCGCCGCTTTGGTGGCCAATGCCGCCAATGACGTCCCGCTCCCGCGACGAATCCGCGCGCCCCCGCCTGGCCTCCCACACGGTGAAGCTCGACGCGGCGCAACTGGAGACCCTCCGCGGCCTCCTCGCCGGCCGGGGCTGGGAACCGTTCCCGGTCGCCCACACGCACTTCGCGTTCCGCGCCGACCACCTCAAGGTGAACGTCAGCGCCTATACCAGCGGCAAAGTCGTGGTCGCCGGCAAGGGCACCGAGGATTTCGTGCGCGACATCCTTGAACCCGAGGTGATCGGCGAGGCCCGGCTGGGTTACGACGAGGTGCGGCACCCCGACTGGTTCGAGCCGCACGCGGGCCTCGACGAAAGCGGCAAGGGCGACTTCTTCGGCCCGGTGGTCGCCGCGACCGTGATCGCGGACCGCCCCGCCATCACCGCCTGGATCGAGGCCGGGGTGAAGGACTCGAAGCAGATCGCCGACCCGCAGATCCTTCGGCTCGATGCCCTGATCCGCGGGACCAAGGGGGTGGTCGTCCGCACCTGCCTCTGCGGGATGCCCCGGTACAACGAGCTGATGGCCCGGCCCGGCGCGAACCTCAACCGCCTGCTCGCGTGGCAGCATGCGACCGCGCTCATGCAGGCCCTCGCCGAGAAGCCCGTGCCGTGGGGCCTGCTCGACCAGTTCTCGGAACAACCGCTCACCCAGCGGGAACTCGCCCGCAAGGGGGTCACCGGCTTCGACCTGCGGATGCGCCCCCGGGCGGAAGAGGATCCGGTGGTCGCCGCCGCCTCGGTGGTGGCGCGCGCCGAGTTTGTCCGGCAATTGCACGACCTCTCGACCCGGCTCGGTGAACGGCTGCAGAAGGGCGCGGGCGCGGCCGCGAAGGCGCAGGGCGCGCGGATCGTGGAACGGCTCGGCGCGCGGGCCCTCGGCGACTTCGCGAAGCTTCATTTCCGCACGGCCTACGAGATCGTCGCCGCGGCGGGGCGCCTCGAGGAGCTGCCGTTGCCCGCGCCCAAGGCCCGCTTCGAGGCCTGAAACACCGGCCGACCTGCGCCCCGCGGCTCCGGGGCGGATCAGTCCTGGCGGATGAACGGCACCGCCGGGGCGAGAAGGTCCGGCTGGCCCCAGCCCGCCGCCACCGCGCGCCGCAGCACCTCCGGGTCCCGCTCGTGCCGCGGGACCAGATCCTCGCGCACGAAGCTCACGTCGATGCGCCGGTCCGAGACGCGGCGCCAGTGCAGGAAATGGTGCCGGGGCGCCGGGCCCTCGAGATTGCGCAGCGTCAGGAAATCCTGTCCGGCCACGCGGCTGTGCCAGGCCCGGTAGACGGTGCCGTTGTAAACCATCACGTAATGCTCCGCATCGTAGCGCGTGACCTTGACCCAGCCGTCGGGGGTGACCCAACGCCCGAGCAACCGCTCCTCCACGGGCGCCTCGGGCCGGGGCGAGAGCGGCCCCTCGAATTCGCAGCCCGCCGCGAGGAACAGCAGCAGGGCCGGCAGGAGGCGGAGCAATCGGGGGAGGCGGGGGCGGTGCATCCGGCAAGGGTGCCGCAATCGGGCCGCGGGGCAACCTTGCCGCCGATCCGGCCGGCGGTTGGGCTGCCGGGCATGGACCCCGCCGCCCGCGCCTGCCTGGAAACCGATCCCGCCCTCGCCCGCGTCATCCGCGTGGTCGGCCCGTTGACCCTTGAGCCGCGGCGGCGTTCACCCTGCGAGTCGCTGGTGCAGGCCATCATTCACCAGCAGTTGAGCGGCCGCGCGGCGGCGACGATTTTGGGCCGGTTCCGCGAGCAGGTGGGGGGCGGGCGCTTTCCCGGCCCCGAACGCATCCTCGCCACCCCGGTGGAACGCCTGCGGGCGGCCGGGCTGTCCGGGGCCAAGGCCACCTACATCCAGGCGGTCGCCCGCGCCGCCGCGGACGGGACCCTGCCGACGTTGCGTGCCTGCGCGCGGCTGGACGACGAGCAGATCATCGCCGCGCTCACCGCGGTGAAGGGGATCGGCCGCTGGACGGCCGAGATGTTCCTCATCTTCAACCTCGGCCGGCCCGATGTGCTCCCGGTCCTCGACCTCGGCGTGCGCCGCGGCTTCCAGGTCGCGCACGGCCGCCGCCAACTGCCGGCCCCGCGCGTCCTCGGACGGCACGGACGACGCTGGGCGCCGCACCGCACCCTCGCGACGCTCTACCTCTGGCAGGCCGCGAATGATCCGGCGCGCTTCGCCGCCTGAGGGCCGCGCTCAGGCCGGCCGCACGACCTCGGCCCGAGCCACCCACGCCGGGTCCAGGGTGACGCCGAAGCCGGTCCCGGTCGGGCATTGCACGACCCCGCCCGCGCACCGCAGGGTCGAGGTCGCGCAGGCCACCGGCAGCGCCGTGTTGCCCTTGAACTCCTGGAAGGGCCCGATGTTTGGCGTCCACGAGGCGAAGTGGACCACGTCCAGGTAACCGAGGCCGCCGCCCGACATATGGGGTACGACGGTCATTCCCGCTGCGGCCGCCATCCGCGCGACCCGGGTGGCCCGGATGAAGCCGCCGCCGTAATGCAGGTCGGGCTGGACGATGTCCACGCCCCGCTGCGCCACCATCCAGTGCCAGCGATGGAGGCTGAATTCCTGCTCTCCGCCGGCGACCGGGATGGTGAGGGCGTCCGCCACCTCGCGGGTGCCCCACAGGTCGTCGAACTCGCAGGGCTCCTCGTAGAAGCCATAGCCGTGGGCCTCGAGCACGCGACCGATCCGGATCGCCTCCGCCGGGCGGTACGAGCTGTTGGCGTCCGCGTACAGCGTCATCCCGGAGCCGAACTTCTCCCGGGCGAGCGCGATCAGCCGCTCGCTGCGGCCGGGGAGTGAGTCGGCATCGCGGCTCATCCGGCCCCCCAGCCGGAACTTCAGGGCGCGCGCTCCGGAGCCGGCGACCAGGCCCTGCAGGTACTCGATCTCGGCCTCCGGCGTGTTGCCGCGATTGCCGCTGGCGAAATAAACCGGGATCTCGCGCCGCCGCGCGCCACCGAAGAGGTCCGCCACCGGACGCCCCGCCGTCCGGGCGAGCAGTTCCAGCAGCGCCTGCTCCACCGCCATCACGGCCGACCAGAAGAGCTGGCCCTGCATCTTGTAGTTGCTCGCGTGACGGTAGGCGTCCCAGTGCAGCCGCTCGAGCTGGCGCGCGTCCTGGCGCAGGTAGGGGGGGAAGACGGAGCCGAGCAGCACCGGCCACGCCTTGGCCATCATCGCCGGATTGGGGACGGTGATCGCCTCCACGCCGTCCGCCGAGCGCGCGCGGACGAGGTAGTCCTTGCCGCGGCGCAGGAGCTCGAGGCTCGCGACGGTGACGGGCCGCGTGACGAAGGACACGTCGAGCACCGGTGCCTCGAGGACCTGGCGCAGTTCCTCCGCGCCGGGCGCGGCGCCGCGCAGCAGCCCGCCGCCCGCCGCGAGCAGGGCGGCCTGGCGCAGGAAGGTCCGACGATCGGGGCGGGTGAGGGGTGGGGTGGGCGGGGTCATGCCGCGACTCCCGCACGGTCCGGACGCGGCGGCAAGGGCGGGCTGGCCAAGGGCCGTTCGGGCGTGCTTGGCTCTGCGGCGATGTCCCGTTTCCTCCGCCTCCCGCTCCTGCTCGCCCTGCTGGCTGGTGCCGCCGTGCCGCTGCCCGCGGCTGCGCCTCCGCCCAATCTCATCTTCATCCTCAGCGACGACCTCGCCCAAGGCGACCTCGGGGTGTACGGCCAGCGCCTGATCCGCACCCCGCGGCTCGACCGGATGGCCCGCGAGGGCACGCGGTACACCCAGGCCTACAGCGGCACCAGCGTCTGCGCGCCCTCGCGTGCGTCGCTGCTGACCGGACTCCACACCGGTCATTCCCCGATCCGCGGCAATTGGGAGATTCAGCCGGAGGGCCAGCTGCCCCTGCCGGCGGAGACGCCCACGGTCGCCGAGGTCCTGCGGCGCGCCGGCTACGCGACCGCCGCGATGGGCAAGTGGGGCATGGGCATGTTCGACACCAGCGGTAGTCCCCTGCGGAAGGGCTTCGACCATTTCTTCGGCTACAACTGCCAGCGCCACGCCCATTCCTACTTCCCGACCTACCTCTACCGGGATGATCGCCGGTTCGAGCTGCCGGGCAACACCGGCACCGGCGTGGGCCCGGTCTACGCCCAGGACCTGATCCAGGAAAACGTCCTGCGCTGGGTTCGCGCCCAGCGGGAACGCCCGTTCTTCCTCTTTTACGCGATCACGCTGCCCCACGGCCGCTTCGAGATCAATGACCTCGGGGACTACGCGCGGGAACCGTGGACGGACCAGCAGAAGGCTTACGCCGCGATGGTCACGCGCCTCGACCGTGACCTGGGGCAACTGCTCGATCTGCTCGCGGAGCTCGGGCTCGAGGGACGCACCCTGGTGATGACCGCCGGCGACAATGGCTCCTCGTTCGATCCGGATTCGGAGATTGGGCGTCGTTTCAATCAGGCGGGCAACGGCCTCCGCGGGTACAAGCGCGGGCTGTACGAGGGGGCGCTTCGCCAGGCGGCCCTCGCCCGCTGGCCCGGCGTCGTCCCCGCGGGCCGGGTCTCGGACGAGCCCTGGGCGTTCTGGGATTTCCTGCCGACGGCGGTGGAACTCGCCGGCGTCCGGCTCCCCGCGGACCACCGCACCGACGGTCGCTCGCTGGTCGAGTTCCTGCGGGGTGGGCCGGCGCCGCGCCGCGACTTCTTCTATTGGGAACTGCACGAGCAGCGTCCGATTCAGGCGGCGCGCTTCGGCGACTGGAAGGCCGTCCGTAACGCCCACGACCAGCCGATCGAGCTCTACGATCTGGCCCGCGACCCGGGTGAACGGACCAACCTGGCCGCCACCCAGCCCGAGCAGGTGGCGCGGGCCGCCGCGATCTTCCGGGCGGAGCACACCCCGGATCCGCGCTGGCCCCTCGACCGTCGGGCCGCCGCCCGCCAAGGGACGGCGGCGAAAAAGAAGACCGGAGGAACGAAATGAGCCCCACCAATCGCCCCCTCCGCCTCGCGTTTACCCTCGGCGTGGCGCTGCTCGGCGCCGGGGCGGCCGCCGCCGCGCCGCGCGCCCCCAACGTGGTCGTCATCCTGCTCGATGACCTCGGCTGGGGCGACTTCTCCTGCTTCGGCAATCAGGCGGCCCAGACCCCGCACATCGACCGCCTCGCCCGCGAGGGCCTGCGGTTCGAGCAGTTCTACGTGGCCTCCCCCATCTGCTCGCCCTCCCGCACGGGGATCATCACCGGCCAGTATCCGCAGCGTTGGCGCATCACCTCCTACCTCAACAACCGGGCGGAGAACGCCGCGCGCGGGATGGCCGACTGGCTCGATCCCCGCGCGCCCTCCATGGCGCGGCAATTCCGCGCGGCCGGCTACGCCACCGGGCACTTCGGGAAGTGGCACCTTGGCGGGCAGCGTGACGTCGGCAACGCCCCGCTCCCAGCGGCCTACGGCTTCGAGGCGTCGCTCGTGAACTTCGAGGGGCTCGGACCCCGCGTGCTGCCCCTGCTGGACGCGTTCGACGGCAACCCGCCGCGCCGCCACGCCCTCGGCTCCGACACGTTGGGCCAAGGCGAATTTTCCTGGCGCCCTCGCCCGGAGGTGACCCCGGCCTTCGTCAGCGCCGCACTGGCCTTCATGGACGCGGCCACCCGCGCCGGCCGGCCGTTCTTCCTCAACCTCTGGCCGGATGACCCTCATTCCCCGTTCTTTCCCTCCGCGGCGCGCCGCGGGGACGGGTCCAAGGCGGCCCTGTACCGCGGGGTGATCGAGGATTTGGATGCCCAGTTGGGCGAGCTCTTCGCCGCCCTCCGCGCCCGGCCCGAGTGGCGGGATCAGACCGTGGTCGTGCTCTGCTCGGACAACGGGCCCGAGTTCGGCGCCGGCTCCTCCGGCGGGCTCCGCGGCAGCAAGGCGATGCTGTACGAGGGCGGAGTGCGGTCGCCGCTCATCGTCTGGGGCCCCGGGCTGATCGCTCCCGCCCGCGCGGGGTCCGTCAATCGTGCCTCCGTCCTCGCCTCGATTGATCTGGCGCCGAGCCTCCTCGCACTCGCCGGAGCCGCCGCGCCCGCCGATCAGGTGTTCGACGGCGTGGACGTCTCGGCGACGCTGCTTGGGCGGGCTGAGGCGGGGCGGGGGAGACCGCTCTTTTTCCGGCGACCGCCGGACCGGAACACGTTCTCGGGCGTCGCGGACCTGCCGGATCTCGCGGTCCGTGACGGCCGCTGGAAACTGCTGTGCGAGTTCGATGGGTCCCGCGCGGAGCTGTACGATTTGGAGACTGATCCGGCGGAGAGCCGCGACCGGGCCGCGGATTTTCCGGCTGAGGTCGCGCGCCTGCGCGGCGCGTTGCTGGATTGGCACCGGCAGATGCCGCCGGACCTCGGCGCCGCCTACCGGCCGGCCGGCAAGAAGAAGGGTTGAGGCCGGCTGCGTCGCCGCCCCGGGCTTGCCTCGGGGGCTGGTTCGCGCCGTGGTGACGGGATGCCCCCGCTGCCCCTGATGCGCCGGGTGCGGCAGGTCTTCCCCGCCTCCGCGCCCCTCGATCTGCCCGCGGTCATCGCGGCCGGCCTCGAACGCCTCGGTCCCGCCCTGCGGCCGGGGATGACCGTGGCCGTGGGGGTCGGCAGCCGCGGCATCACCGGCCTGGCCCGGCTCGTCGCGCTGGTGGTTGCCGGCCTGCGGGAGCGTGGCGTGCGGCCGTTTCTTTTCCCCGCGATGGGCAGCCACGGGGGCGCGACCCCGGAGGGTCAGCTCCGCCTCCTCGCCAGCTACGGCGTCACGGAAGCCGCGCTGGGGGTTCCCATCCGCCCTTCCCTCGAGGTGCGGCAGGTCGGGGTCTCCGCAGAGGGGGTGCCCGCCTATTGCAGCGTCGAGGCCCTCGGGGCGGACGCTATTCTGCTCCTTAACCGGGTGAAGCCCCACACCGATTTCTTCAGTCCCACGCTGGGCAGCGGCCTCATCAAGATGACCGTCGTGGGCCTGGGGAAGCAGGCGGGCGCTTCGGCCATGCACGATGCCGCCTGCCGCATCGGCCACGAAACGGCCATCCGCGGGATCTGGCGGGTCCTGCGCGACGCGACTCCGCTGATCGGGGGACTGGCGGTGCTGGAGGACCAGCATCATGCGACGGCGCGGGTGACGGGGGTGCGCGCCGCGGACTTTGAGGCCGAGGAGCCGGAGTTGCTGGCCACCGCCCGCGCCCTGCTGCCGCGGCTGCCGTTCGAGGAGATTGACCTCCTCGTGGTCGACCGGATCGGCAAGAACATCAGCGGGACCGGGATGGACACCAACGTGATCAACCGCTCGGTCCACGGGTACTCCGCCGCCCTGGCCCGGGAGGGCCGCCCGGCGCCGTTCATCCGGCGCATCTTCGTGCGCGGCCTCACGGAGGAGACGCACGGCAACGGCGTGGGCATCGGTCTGGCGGACGTCACGACCGCCCGGGTGGTCCGCAGCCTGGACCAGCAGGCGATGGCGATGAACGCCCTGACCGCGATGGCGCCCCAGTCGGCCAAGGTGCCGCTGTGGTTCGCCGACGACCGCGAGGCGCTGGAGCGCACCCTGGGCGCCCTCGCGTTGCGGATGGGCGAGGAGCCGCGGGTGGTGCGGATCGCGGACACCCTGTCGGTGGCCCGGATGGAAGTGTCGGCGGCGTTGTGGTCCGAGGTCGAAGGCCGGCCGGGCCTCGAGTTCACCGGTCCGCCGCAGCCCTGGACCTTTGATGCCGAGGGTTCCCTGGAGGATTAGACGGCACCCCGGAGTGGGCATCGGTTTGGTCGGAGGGGGTGCCCGCCAAACGCGTCCGGCGCTCATCCTGGAGCGGTCCTTCGGGTCGAGGCACCGCGGCCCGTTGTGTCGCGGCTCGTTGTAGCCGGGGAATCCTTCCGGGGTCAGACAAACCGGAGGGCTTCACGGCCGCAGGCCCTCTCCCTCCGCCGGCTCGCTCCCTGAGCTCCTCCACGACCTCCCAGCACGCCCCGCGAACTCCCATCCGCGCGGTGAGCCCTTTTGCGCCCTTTGCGGCCATTCTCCGGGTGGGTTTTCACGCTTTTCCGACGGTGCTTTCACGTTCCCTTCACGCAGCGCGCGGTACCGTGCCCGCCTCCTCTCGCTGACGGGTTCACCACCAATCCCAATCAGCAGGGCCCCCCTTCCCGGGGCTCCTCGGCAGCGGGCGGAGATCCACGATGCACTCCCTCCCCATTCGTCCCACGCGTGCACCGCTGCTGCCGGTCGCGCTTAGCCTGGCCGCCTTGTTCCTGGTGAGCTCGCCCCTGCGGGCTGGGAACGCGGAACCGGCAGTCTCCACCGCTTCTTCCTCCCCGTGGTTCGCGGAGTTGTCCGCCGGTATCAGCATCATCCCGGCCGGGGATGTCACCCTCGGAGGCCGCACCTATGAGGGGGACTTCAAGGACGGTCCTTTCCTGCGCGGGGCGGTCGGCCGTCGCTTCGGCGCGAACTGGACCGTCGCGGGCGAGTGGTTTTACCGGAAGAACGAGCTGGGCTCGCTCGACGCGGGGGATCGCCGGTTCACGCGCGGCGACGTCGCCTCGAACAGCCTCTTCCTCAACGCGACCTTTGCCCCCGGCCCGCGCTTCGCGTGGCTCGGCATCGAGCCGTACGCGGGTCTGGGCTTCGGCTTGATCCAGGAACTCGATCTCGATCTGCAAGGCCCTGATGGTGGCGGCTTCGAGTCCGGATCGTTTTCGGCCTGGCAATGGAGCCTCGGCTTGAAGCGGTCGCTCGCGCCCCGGGCGGAACTCTTCCTCGAGGGCCGGGCGGTGGCGGCGGGCGAGCGGGAACTGCAGGGACCGGGGGGGCGCCGGTTGCGGATCGCCTACGACGCCTGGGGGCTGCTCGCCGGCCTGCGCTGGTCTTTCTGAGCCGCCTGGGTTTCCTGACCGGATGCCTTCGTCCGGCGCACGCCTGCTGCTCGTCGAGGATGACCTGGACCTTGCGGAAAGCATTGGGGATTTCCTCACGCGCCGCGGGTGGCAGGTCGCGCACGCCCGCCACGGCCCGCTCGCCCTGAAGCTGGCCGCGGCGGACCGCCCCGCGGTGATCATTCTCGACCGCGCACTGCCCGGGCTGGACGGTATCGCGGTCTGCCGCGCGCTGCGTTCGGGCCCGCTCGCCGCCGTCCCTATCCTGATGCTCACGGCCGCCGATAGTCTGCCGGAACGGCTCGAGGGCTTCGCGGCGGGCGTCGACGATTACCTCGTGAAACCCTTCGCCCCCGCGGAGTTGGAGGCGCGTTTGACGGCGCTGATCCGCCGGTCGGGTACGGCGCTGCTGGGCGGTACCGGGGTCCTGCGCTATGCGGGCCTTGAACTCGACCCCGCCACTCGCGAGGTCCGGCACGCCGGCCGCCCCGTGGAGCTGACCCGAATGGGATTCTCCATTCTGGAGATCTTGCTGCGCCACGCTCCTGCCGTGGTACCCCGGGCCCAGCTCGAGCGCGAACTGTGGGGGGATGAGCCGCCGGGGAGCGACGCCCTCCGTTCCCACGTCTTCGCGCTGCGCCAAGCGCTCGAAGCGGTCGGCGGCGCGGCGTTGCTCCGGACTCACCGGGGCATCGGCTACCAGATCCGGTCCGGCGAAGGTACGCCGTGAACAACCGCCCCGACGCTTCGCGCGAGGCTCCGCGTCGCCTGCGCTCCAAGATCGCGCTGGTGCTGACGCTGGCGGCGATCGGCGGCTTCTCCGCGATGGCCGGAGCGGGTTGGCTGCTGGTGCTGGAGGCCGAGGATGCGATCCTGGAAGGCCTGGTGGCCGAGGCCGTGCAGGCGCAGGAACGGCCGGAAGGCGCCCCGTCCCGACCGCCTTGGCTGACCCATTTGCCCGACGATGCGGCGTTGTGCCGGAGCATGGGCCTGGCCGCCGCGCCCGCGTCGCCCGGTCCGCATGAGTTGTTCGCCTCGGCGGATGGCTCGGCCTCCATCCTCATCGCAGGCTTCACCGACCGCTGGCGTGTCTGGCTGGCCAGCGATCGGGAGCGGGAGTTCCGGCTGCGGCGAGACCGCGCCGGGCGGGGCTGGTGGCTCGCCGATCTGTCCTTCTTCGAATTCACGGAGGCGCGCGTGGATTCCGTCCGTTCCAGCCTTCTCGCAGCGTCCGTGGCCGTCGGGCTGCTGGCGCTTTTGCTGAGTGCGCTGATCATCCGCTGGACGGTGCGTCCGGTGGTGGCGCTCGCCGCCCGGGTGCAGGCGGGTTCCGGCCTCACGGAGGCGCCCGCACGCCCCTTCGCGGAGGGATGCGCGGACGACGAGGTCGGGTTCCTGGCCCGGTCGCTGGATGAGTCCCGGGAGCGGGTCGCCGCCGCCCTGGGGCGCGAGCGTCAATTCATCGCGGAGTGCAGCCACGAGTTGCGCACGCCGCTGGCGGTCCTGAAGGCCGCAGCGGCCCTGTTGCCGGAGGTGGCCGAGGAGCCGGAGGGGCGGGCGCGCGCGCTGGCGCGGATGACGCGTGCGGTGCAACGCGCCGAGCGGCTCGTGCAGTTCTTCCTCGTGCTCGCCCGGGAGGGCCGCGAGCGGGCGGATGTCCTCTGGGTGCCCCTGCGCGCGGTCGCGGAGGAGGCCATTGAAGATCAGCGGGCCATCCGGCCGGATCCCACGCGCGTCCTGTCGGTCGCGATTCCGCCGGAGGTGCAGGTGTTGGCGAGCCGGGAGGTGCTGCTGATGCTGGTGCACAATCTGGTCGGCAACGCCCTCCAGCACGCGCCGGAAGGTCAGGTCGCGGTCGCCTGGTCGGCGGACGGGACGCTCACGATCGATGATGAAGGGCCGGGTTTTCCGGACGCCGGTGAGGACGCGAGGCCGCGGGGCTACGGCGTGGGCCTCGCGCTGGCCCGGCGGCTGTGCGAGACGCAGGGATGGGCGCTGCACCCCGCGCGTTCGCCGGCCGGTGGGGCGCGGGTCCTGATCCACTTTCCGGCAGCCGCGGTGAGACCGGCCGCAGTCGCCGGGTGATGCGTCCAGTGCGCATGGAGGGGATGCCCGCCAAACGCGCCGCGCGCTCATCCTGGAGCGGTCGTTCTGGTCGAGGCACCGCGGCTCGGTGTGCCGTTGCTCCGTGCGCCGCGGCTCGGTGTGCTGCGGCTCGGTGTAGCCGGGGAATCCTTCCCCGGTCAGAAAAACCGGCAGGCTTCACGGCCGGAGGCCATCTCTCCCTTCGCCGGCCCGCCCTAGCTCCTCCACGACCTCCCTTGACGCCCCTCGACTCCGGTCCACGCCGGGAGCTCCGTTGCGCCTTTTTGGCCCATCCCGCGGCCGCTTCTCCGACCGTGCTCCCGCGTTCTGAATTGCTGGATCCTTCGGTTATCCTTCGGTTATTATTCGGTCGTACCTAGGTAAAATAATGCGCTTTCCTTTAAAAAACCGAAGGATAACCGAAAGATGACCGAAGGATAAAGCCACCCTCAAGGCACGGGTAAGGTCGCGCCAAAGCGTGATTAACGGCTCAAAAACAACGGGTTAGAGGGGTTGCAGCGGTCCATCCCAGGCCGGGGGAGGGGGCGACCGGCGAGGATCCTGGTCGGCGCGGGCCGGGCGGAGGTGGGTTTCAGGGCAAACAAAAAGCCCCGGAAACCTTTCGGTCTCCGGGGCTTATGTGGGAGTGGGCGTTCGCCACGCGCTCTTTCCCGCTCACACACGCTTGGGCGCTCTCGCTTTCGCGGGCGGTGTGCTTCCCGACGCCACTCTCCGCGGCAGGCGGAATTCCGGTCTCATGGCGGGACCGTCCCGACCGTCTCCGGCCGGGATTTATCGAGTGAGGCCTCTGCGCCCGGTTCGGACGCCCCCTGCCGGGGGCCTCGCGCCGGACGTGGTGCTGACACGCCTGCAAAGGACGTCGTGTCGGCACCGTGACCACGGGGACGGCGCCGGGGATTAGCCGGCCGTTGGCCCCGTGTTACGGGTCTGACCTCTTGCCTCTCAGGTTGCGTTTCGCGTTTGCAGGGGAGTGACGCCGTTTTGCGGCACCGCTCCCGGAGGAGGTGGACGGACTTTGCCGGGTCCGTGCGCTCCCCGCCCTCGTCTCTCCCTTGCGCGCCCTTTCCCGCGTGGGGAACGGGCCTTCTGGCGGGGTCGTCCCGCCGGGTGAGGCGCTGGCGTTCTGGTCGGCGCAGTAGCAACCGATACCCTCTGGGGTGACTGCGTGGATCCGCGGTTCGAAACTTCCCGCGGACCTGACTCGGCTGGGCGTGGTTTCTGATCACGCCTCGCCGCACAGCTCCTGATTCGTGCGTGGACTGACCGGACACGACTCCGGCCAGAGGAACTGGTGACATATGCCTGGGCGCGGCTTGCGTCGCGTCGAGGGGAGGGCGGCACCAGTTGCCGCCTTCCTTTCCCCGGTTGCCCGGGAGTATCCCAGTCGTGCTCTCAGCGGCGTTTTTCAGGCCGCTGCACCGCGACTGTTCTATCAAGGAACAAGGCAGACAGTGCGCGGTTGG
>JBMTAG010000089.1:0-14658 GCA_049428505.1 Opitutaceae bacterium
CCCGGCCGTCGCCGCCCGCGCGACGGCCGCCCAAGGGTCACCCGCCCCGCGCTTCATCGGGTCCCACGACGTGGGAATGGCGGTGAATATGCTCCGGGCAATAGCACTGGTCCCCGGCGCACTTGGAACAGTATCGGAAGTCCAGCTGCGGATGCGTGCGGTCGTTCTTGCCACACACGTGGCACACATGCCGCGGCCGCTCCGCCTCCTGCGCCCGCTCCGCCCGACGGGCCTCCAACCGCCGCCCTTGCCGCCGGCTCCGCAGGAGCTCCGGTCCAAAGAAGACGAGGAACGTGACGACGGTCGCCCCGATCTGCAGACGTTCGGCGAGACCGCCCCGCACCAACTGCACGCCGTTCAGAGCCCAGGCGATGATCGCCAGCCACTTGATCTTCACCGGCAAAACGAAAAACAGCAGGATCTCAAAATCCGGATGCAGGAAGGCGAAGGCCAGGAAGACCGAGCCGAGGATGTACAGGTTCGATACCCCGTGCAAGGGAGTCGCGAACGAGCAGACCACGGTCAGGAACCAGCTCAGGCCGAGGTAAACGTTGAAGCGAAAGGCCCCCCAGTGTTCCTCCAAAGCCTCGCTCATCAGGTAGAACAAGTACCAGCCGAAGGCCGTGAAGACGAAGCCCAGCGCCCCCCCCGGAATCGGCACGACTAGCAGGAAGGTCAGCAGCCGCCACCACTCGCCCGCCTGCAGGACCAGCGCCGGCGCATAGTCGAGCGTGTCCGGCCGGATCAGACCAACCAGCGTGCACAGGAAGACGAAGACCTGGGCGCCAACCAGGTAAAGCCCGAGGTGGGGCAGGGCGAAGCGGCCGAGCAGGCGTTCGAGGCGGTCGAGCGGAGACATCACTCCCCGCAGCGTGCCCGCAGCCCCCGCCCCGGTGCAAGCCAAGGCCGGTCCGGACTCATTTCTTCTCCGCCTCCGCCAACTGGGGCAGGAGCCGGGCCTTCTGTCCCTGCAAAGCCGGCTCGTCCACGGTCTCCAGCAGGGCCCGCGCGTGGGCCAAGCGGCCCGTCTTGAGGCAGATGTTCGCCGCGTGCAGCCGCATCGTCTGGCGTTCAATGGGCGTCGGAGCTTTCTCCTCAAGGTCGCTCCAAGCCTTCAGCGCCACTTCCCAGTCCGGGCGCTCCAGATCGTAGAAGGATTCCGCGAATCGATAGGCGAAGGCAAAGCGGTCCGGGGCGAGCTCCTTGGCGCGCTGGAAGGCATGCTGCATCGCCGCATCCAGCGCCGCCCGGGTCCACTGGCCTGCCTTGAGGAATTCGTCCCGCGCCTCCGCCAGCAAGGTTCCCAGCTGGTAATGGTACAGGGGCTCATTGGGCTCGAGCTGGATCGCGGCGAGGAAGTAGGGCGCCGCCTGCAGCGGTTGGCCCTCCTCCGCCAGCATCGCCCCCAACTGGTTCTTCACCAGCGCGATGTCCGGATCAAGCTGGTTGGCCTTGAGCAGCATCGCGATCGCCTCCTTGCGCATCGCGGTCTTGCTCAGGAGATAGCCATAGGCCGCGTAGCCGGCCGCAAACTCCGGATTCTCCCGGAGCAGCAACTCGTAATCGTGCGTGAGGCGCTGGAGTTGCTGGCGAATCGACGGCAGGTCCGCCTTTTCCCCCTGGCGCTCCGCGTCGGCGAAGATCTCCTTCTGATGCTCCACGATCCGCCGCAGCGTCCGTTCGGCCATCGTTTCGCGCTTAGCCTCGGCCGCCCCGAGCGGGGCGAGCGCGGCAAGCATCCACCCGAGCATCAGGTAACGGCGGCGGCGATTCATACGATCCACGGCGACACTCTCGCGCCCGAAAGGAGCCGGCGCAAACGCGGTTTAAGGAGCCTGCACCGGGCCGGACCGGGCCTACTTCTCCACCTCGTCGCCGTCTTTCTTCGCCATCACAATGTAATAGTCCTTGTAGGACTTGTCGTAATACTGGGCGTAATAGTAGCCGGAGACGGCGAGATTCAGGCCATTCAGGACCGCGCCAAAGTTCGGCACGTTGGCCTCCATCAGCTTGGCCGCCGCAAAGCGCGCCGCCTTGCGGCGGACCTTGTTGAAGAAGATCGAGAACACCGAACCGTCCACGAGCGGCAAAATAATCAGCGCATCGCTCACCGCGGCCAGCGGCGGGGTGTCAATGAAGACCCGGTCGTACCGCTTCCGCAGGTCGGCGATCATCAGCTCGAATGCCTTGCTGTTCAGTACCTGCGTCGGATTCTTCGCCCGACCACCCGACGTGATCACGTCCAGATTGGGATGCACATTGCGGAGGGTGACCTCGTCCAAGGTCGCCGTGCCGCCCACCACGTCGATCATCCCTTTCAGATTCTCCAACCGAAGGGACTTATGGATGTTCGGCTTCCGCAGGTCGCAGTCGAGTACCACCACCCTCTCGCCGTGGGACGCGAAGGTCAGGGCCAGGTTGGTGGTGACAAACGACTTACCCTCACCCGGGATTGTGCTGGTGGTCAGGATGCACTTGGCGTTCTTACTCTCGTCCTTCAGGCGGAGGCTGGAGTGGAGCGTCAGGAAGGCCTCAGCCACCTGTCGGTCTGCGTTCGTGGCCACGATCTGGGCCTTGTCGGCAGGCTCCATCCGCTTGATCTGCGGGATGATACCGATAAGCGGCAGGCCCACGACCCCCTCGATATCATAGGAGCTCTTCACCCGGTCGTCGATAAAGGCCACGAAAAAGGCGAAGGCCAATCCGAGGCCCAGGCCGCCGACGAGGCCCAAACCCAAATTGAGCGGAACATTCGGGGAGATGGGCTTGCTCTCGGCGGCCGGCACCGCTTGGTCCACGATCCGGGCATTCTGCACCGCAAACCCGCTCGTCATCGTCGTCTCGCGCGACCGCGCCACAATCCCTTGCAGGATCTGGTTCTGGGTCAGGTACTCGCGCTCGATCTGGCTGTACTCCACCCCAATGCGGTCGAGCTCCAGGGTCTCCGCCTTCTGCTTCTCCAACTCCTGCGCGCGCGCCTCGAAGTACCGCGAGGCGCTCTGGAATTCCGACTCCACTTGGTCGCAAATGGAGGCAATGGCTTTCTCCAGCTCGAGTTTGTTCTGATCGAACGACTTGGTCGCAGCGATCATATCCGGATGCCGCTCGCGGTAGCGCTCCTGGAGTTTCGCAATCTCGATCTTCCGGGCGGCCAGCTGGGCCTCAAGACCCTCGATCAGCCGCTGGCTCGCGATGAACGACAGGCCGGTGAGCTCCAGCTTCTTCTCCCGATACTCCTTGATCTGGTTGCGGCGGGTTTCCGCCGACTGGAGGGCGACCGCAGCCTTCTGCGCCTCGAGATTCGCGAGCTTGAGCGACTCGCTCACGATGTCCTTTCGCTGATCAAGGGAGACCGTTTTGTTCTTCTCCTTGTAGGCCTGCAGCTTCTGGGCGAGCTGGTCTACCTTCTTCCGCTGGTCATCGACGGTCACTTGCAACTCATCCACGGCGCGCGACATATCGGCACTGCGCAGGCGCTGGTTGTGGTTGAGGTACTCCTCCACAAAGAGATTCGCGACCTTCGCCGCCATCATCCGGTCCGGATGCTGGTAAGCCACGGTGACCACCAAGGTGAGCCGCTGCGGGATCACCTTCCGGTTCTTCCCGATCGTCTCCAACAGGAACGTCGCATCCTTGCCCTCCTTTTCGTAGGGAGCCATGAACACCTTCAGATCCTCGCCCTTGATCCGTTCGGCCACGCGCCGGATCAACGTGGCGCTCTCGATGACCTTGATTTGGGTGTTCAAATCCTCCGCCGAACGGATGTCATTATCGACCACCTGCTGCACTCCGGGCATCGGCGTGGTGTCGCGCCGAAGGATCTGCACGGTCGCGGTGGACTGGTAAATCTTCGTCTCGCTCAGCGTGTAAACGAGCGAACTGGAGAAGACGACCAGGAACACCACCACGATGTACCAGATGCGTTCGCGAAGGATGAGGAGGTAATCCTGGAAGGTCCGCTGAACCTGCCCAGGGCCCGACTCGCCGGAGTCGCCGTAGCCGACCGCCGAGTAGCCGGCGTACGTGCCCCCATAACTGTAGCCGTACGCGCCCGAGCCCTGCTGAGTCTGCTTGTCGCCGGTTTCCTTGGACATCGATAGGGACGTTAGAAGGCGCGCTCGGGGATGAAAAGCACATCGTCCCGCTGGAGTTGGACCGCATCGCGCCCGCCCCGCTTCATCAGGGCATCCACGTCGATCTCCTCCACCACGGTCTCACCCTCGGCCGTCTTCCGGGTAAGGCGCACCTTCTTCAGGTCGGCCAAACGGGTCTGACCACCCGCCAGCGCAATGGCCTCCACAATGGTCAGTCCCTTCTCCTGCGGGAACAGGACGCGGCCGGCATTGTTGACCTGTCCAACCACATTCACGCTCCGTTCCGCGTACTTCACCACGATGACGCTGACCTGCGGATTAACGAGGAAATCGCGGTCATAGGCCGCTCGGATGACCTCCTCCGCCTGCCGGGCCGTCCGGCCGCGCAGGTCGATGCTGTTCACCAGCGGCAGACTAATCGTGTGCGTGTCACTGATGCGCACGGCCTCCATCTGCTTGTTCAGGTCGTCGTGCTGGAAGATGAAGATCCGCAGGATATCCTGCGGCTGCAGCAGATATTCCCGATCCGGGCTCGAGGCAGGGGCCTCCACACGCCCGCCACGCGGGCTTGCGTCCCCGGGGTCCGCCGCTCGCGCCGGCCCGATCGACGCGGCCGCCAGGGCGCAGGCCAGACCGAGAAACCGTAGGACAGGAGGAAGGCTCATTAAAAAAAGCGACGGGAGAAGATCGCCACGATCTTCTCCCGTCGGAAAGGAAAAACTGCGGGCAAAGCAGGCCTTCGTCCTGCGGACCTCAGTAACGGAAGTTCGCGCTGATCGCGAAGATGTTGTTCTTGAACTCAGCCCCCGCGATCGGAGACGAGTACTTGCGATACTGATAGGACCCGCCGACGCGCACGTTCGCGTTCACGGTGTAGATGGCCCCGAGTTCGCCTTCGAAGAAGTCATCCGTCCGCCGGGAATATTCCAGACTGCGGAGGCTCAGGCCGGCCTTGACCGCCCACTCGGCGGAAAGCGCGCTCGAGACCGAGCCGCCGATCACGAAGTTCTTCAGCTGCTCGCCCTGCGGGCTGGTGCTGAAGTCGTTGGAAAGGTTGAAATCAACGTTGGTCTTGGGTGAGACCTCGTAGGTGAAACCGGATTCCACGCCGAGCAGGGTATCGTCCCCACCACGGTCCAGCTTGCGGGTGTTGAGACCGATCGCGAAACGACCCTTCAGCTTCGGGGAAAACTCACCGCGGGCACCAATGTTGAAGAAGTGGTCGGTGGAGTCGGAACCGATGTCGACGCGATAGTCGCGATAGCGGTAGCCCACGCTGAGGTCCGTCTTGTTCGTCCACTTGTAGAAAAGGTCGATCGGAACGCTCAGGCTGTCGGAATCAGTGAAGCCGCTGCGCTTGTAGTTCTCGTGGGAGAAGGTGATGCCCGCGCCGATCCGCGTGAGCTGGGAAACCTCCACCTCGGTGGTGGCACCGGAATTGAAGATGTCACGGCGGATCAGCCCGCGCACAAAGGCGGAATTCTGGTTCTGCTCCGTGAAGCCCACGTCGAGCCCGAGCCGCATCTTCCCGTCGTCAAACACCGAGCGAAAGTTACCCGCGAAGAGGTTCGTGTTCAGGTTGCTGTTGTCCGCGTAGCTCGTGAACGTATCGACCAGACTGAGCACACCCTGCAACTGAGCGTTCTTGCCGAAGGTGAGATCGACACCCGGAGCGAAATCGAAAACCAGATCGCTCTCGGCCCGCGAGGCCAGCAGCACGTTGTCATCGGAGCGCACCCCGAGCTTGCCCGTGAGGAACAACTCGGCGCCATCGCCGATCGCCATAAAGGGGGCCGCCTGCACAGCGGCCGCCACGAAGGCGGAAACGAAGGTGGTTCGAAGGGTGAAGTTCATGTGGTGTGGTGAAACTCTGGGACGAAAAGGAACGGTGTTCGGCTACAAAAAGAAAAGAAAGAAGAGCACACGGGGAGAAATATCCCAAAGATTTACCAGGATCCTCAAGCTTCCCGGCAATCTAGGGGAGACCCTCCACTCCCGCAGAGAAAACTCCACCCCCCCCATAGGCAAGAGTTTTCTTCCGCCGGGCCACTTAGCCAAGACCACCGCGCGAAAGCCCCAAAATAAGCGCAACGATTTTATCATCATTTACTTACAACCTAGCAAAAGGTTTGCATCAGCAAAGAAAAGCCTGACAATTCTGACAGTATTAATGTTCTGCTGCGACCATTCACCGGCTCCGCAGAAGCCGGTGCTCGGCCGGCTCACGCGTCGGTACGGGCGCGCAGGGCGCGCTCCAATTCCCGGATTAGGCGTTCGTTCTGCGCCAGACTTCCAACCGTAACCCTAATCCATTCCGGCAACCCATAGGATTTCACGGGCCGCACGATGACGCCGCGGGCCTGCAGGGCGCGGAAGACGCGATCGCCATCCCCGACCCGGACCAGGATGAAATTGGCAACGCTCGGGACCTGCTCGAGGCCCAGTCGTGTGAAGGCGGCCCCCAATTGGTCCAGGCCCGCGCGATTCTCCCGCGCGCAGCGGGCCGGAAACTCCGCATCCTCCAGCGCCCCGAGCGCCGCCGCCTGGGCGATGGCGTTGACGTTGAAGGGCTGCCGCACGCGCTGCAGCAGGCCGGCCAGCTCCGCCCCCGCGTAGCCGTACCCGATGCGCAGCGCGGCGAGGCCGTGGATCTTCGAGAACGTGCGCAGGCCGATGACCTTGCGCCCCTCCGCGAGCAACGGCCGGAGATCCGGCGGATTCTCGAGGTAATCCGCGTACGCCTCATCGATGACCGCGACCACGTGGGGCGGCAGCGCGCGCACGAACGCGAGGAGTTCCTCCGCGCCGTTGGCGGTCCCCGTGGGATTGTTGGGCGAACAGACGCACACGAGCTTGGTGCGGGGCGTGATCGCGGCCGCCATCGCCGGCAGGTCGTGCCGCCAGTCCCGCAGCGGCACCTCCACGGCGCGCGCCCCGAACAGCAGCGTCACGAGCTTGTAGACGACGAAGGCGGGATTCGCCATGACCACCTCGTCGCCCGGGCCGAGGAACACGTGGCCCAGCAATTCGATGATCTCATTGGAGCCGTTGCCGACGACGAACTGCTCCGGCGCCAGGCCGTGCACCGCGGCGAGCCGGTGCCGCAGCTCGTAGCACCCGCCGTCCGGGTAAAGTTCTCCCTGGGCCAGCGCCCGGGTCGCCGCCGCAACGGCCCGGGGGGAGGGTCCGCAGGGATTCTCGTTCGAGGCCAGCTTCAGAACGCCCGTCGGATCGAGCCCCAACTCCCGCGCCACCGTTTCGATGGGCTTGCCCGGCTCGTAGGTGGGCTGCGTGAGCACCGCGGGCCGGACAAGAGCGGAAAGTTGCATTCCGCGACTGCAGCACGAACCCGGGCTCCCGCGAAAGCCCAAATTGCGCGCCGCGCCGGGCGACGCGCCGTGGCCTGCCCTTCAGCTCAGGGCTGCAGGACCCGGATCTTGATGTTCCGATACCAGCAATCGTCGTTGTGGTAGGTCAGGAGAAGGTGGCCGTCGATCTTGTCGCCAAAGCCCGCCTCCTGCTTGAATTTGCTCCGCGCGATGCCCGCCTTGACCTCAGCGCTGCCCAACTCGAAGGCCAGCACCTGACGGCCGTTCAGCCAATGCTCCACGCGCTGGCCGCGGACCACGAGGCGCGAGGTGTTCCACTCACCCGGCGGACGCAGGGGCTTGTCCGCGGCCGGCGCCAGCACCTCGTAGAACGAAGCCGTCTGCCGCTGCGGCCCCAGCTTCCCGTCGGGGTGGCCGGCATCATCGATCATCTGATACTCGGGGCCCGGCGACTTGGGTCGGTCCTCGGTCACGAGGTACTTCAGTCCGTTGTTGCCCTTGGCGAGCAGCCGCCAATCCCAGCTCAACTCGTAGTCGCGGAACTTGCGCGCGGTGATCGGCTGGTCGCCCTTGGCGTTGGGAAGGCAGTGCAACATCCCGTCAACGATCTCCCAACCCTTGATCGGCTCGGACGCCGGCTTGCGGTAGGCGCGCCAGCCGGTCCAGGTGCGTCCATCGAAGAGCAGTTCCCAGCCAGCCTTCCTCTCCTCGGAGGTGAGGGTGTTGTCAGCGGCCGGGGCGAGGCTGGCGGAAAGCGCGAGGGTGAGGACGAGGGCGAGGGGTTTCATACGCGGGCGTACGCTGGCGGATCCGCCGGGCGTTGAGAAGCCCGGAGATGGCCCGGTCCCCGGAAACGGCTTGTTCCCTCCCGCCCGGCCGCGTACCCCTTGGCCTCCCGTGAGCGCCACCCCGCATCCGCCCGTCGTCGTCCGCGGCCTGAGCAAGGCCTACGCCGGCCGACCAGCCGTACGCGGGGTGGACCTCGAGGTCGCCGCGGGGGAAATCTTCGGCCTGCTCGGGCCCAACGGCGCCGGCAAGACCACCACCGTCGAGTGCCTCGTGGGCCTGCGCGCGCCCGATGCCGGCGAGATCCACCTCTGCGGGATGGACGCGCGCAACCACCCCGGCGCCATTCGCCAACGCCTCGGCGTCGCCCTGCAGAGCACGGCCCTGCCGGACCGGATGACGCCGCGCGAGGCGCTGGGACTTTTCGGTCGGTTCTACGCGCGCCAGCGACCGGTGGATGACCTGCTGGCGCGCTTCGGATTGACCGCACAGGGCGATCAGGCCTTCGACCGCCTCTCCGGCGGCCAGCGGCAGCGCCTCGCCCTGGCCCTCGCGTTCCTGAATGAACCCGCCGTGGTGTTCCTCGATGAACCCACCACCGGCCTCGACCCCCAGGCGCGCCGCGATCTCCACACCCTGATCCGGGGCCTCCGGGACGACGGCTGCGCCGTCGTGCTCACGACCCACCTGCTGGATGAGGCCGAGACCCTCTGCGACCGCGTGGCAATCATCGACCGCGGCCGCGTCGTCGCCACCGGGAGGCCGCGCGACCTCGCAGCCGGATCTCGCGGCCGCCAGTCCGTGACCCTCCGCGCCCGCGGGCCCCTGGACCCGGAACGCCTCGCCGGCCTGCCCGGCGTGAGCGGCTGGGAGCCGCGGCCGGACGGCGGCCGCTTCGAGACGGAGGATCCCGCCGGGACGCTCACCGCGCTGGCCCCGCTGCTGGCGGCGCCCGGGGTGGAGTTGCTCGAACTGCAGGTGCGCCGGGCTTCGCTCGAGGACGTGTTCCTGCAACTGACCCGGGAGGAACCCCGATGAACGCCCTCCTCGCCCATCTGGGCATGTCCCTGCGGCTGCATTTCCGGAACCGGATGGCGCTGCTGTACGGCTACCTGTTCCCGGTGGTCTTCCTGATCGCCTTCTACGTGCTCTACCGGCACGAGCGCGTCCCCCTGCTGCGGCACATGGGGGAACTGCTCACCGTGGCGGTGCTGGGCGGGGCCTGCTTCGGCCTGCCGACCACGCTGGTGGGCGAACGGGAGCGGGGCGTCTGGCGGCGCTACCGGCTCACCCCGGTCCCCACCTGGGCCTTCGTCCTCGGCACGGTGGGCGCCCGGGCGCTGCTGCTGGCCACCGCGGGGCTCCTCCAGCTCGGCCTCGCCCTGGGCCTGGGGATGACCTTTCCCGCCCATCCGGGCGCCCTGGCGGTCGCCTTCGCCTTCACCTGCTTCGCGTTCCTCGGCCTGGGCCTGGTCCTCGCGGCGCTCGCCGACACTGTCCCCGCCGTGCAGGCGCTCGGGCAATGCCTGTTCCTGCCGATGCTGATCATCGGCGGGGTCGCCGTGCCCCTCGCGGCGCTGCCGGACTGGGCGCAGCACGTCTCCGCCTTCTTTCCTGGCCGCTATGCGGTCGAGGCGATCCAGGCCGCGGTGAACGGCCGCGGCCTCGAGGGCGCGCGGTTCAGCCTGCTCGCGCTCGGCCTCACCGGCGTCGCGGGCTGCCTCGCCGGAGCCAAGCTGTTCCGGTGGGACGCCCAGCAGCGCTTCCGCTCCGTGCCGGGGAAGGGCTGGCTGGTCGTCGCCTTCGGCGCGTGGATCGCCGTCGGGATCGTCGCCGAGATCCGCGGCCGCATCGCCGTGCCCATCGCCGTGCCCGCGGACGCGGAGGCCACCCCGCGCCCCGCCGCACCCGCGCCCGTCGCCGCGCCGAACCCGGTGGCGGTCACGCCCTCCGCGCCCCCCGTTCCCGCGGCCACGCCTCCGCCCCCCCGGCCACTCCGCCCTCCCCCGCCGCCACCCGTGTGGGCGAAGATCGCGGCGGCCGACTGGGACGCGCTCGATTACCGGTTGCCGCCGGACCACGGCATCGTCGCACCCATCGCCGCCCCCGACGAGGAGCCGGACGACTTCCTGCGCGCGGAGATCGACCGGGTCCGAGCCGGCCTCGCGACGTGGTCGCCCGGGGTGGACGGGGATGCCCTGTACTGCATCCGCAATCTCCTCTATGTGGCCGCCGTGCCCGATGCCATCCAGCTGCCGGTGGAACGGCACCTGCCCCGCGTGGTGTACCAATACCTGCTCGACAGTTACCCCCGTGGGGAATTGACCCAGATTTTGACTTACATCGCGCAGCACCCCGTGGAGGGGCCAGTGGTGGATTCAATCGCGGAACTGGGCATCGAGGGGGCCGTGGGCGATGTGATGCTCGTGCGTGAACGCGCCTATCTCTACGCCCTGAAGTTCCTCGGGCGGCTGACGGGAAAACTGGAGGACTGAGGATGCCCGGCATCTCGAATCAAACCGTCCGGACCACCCTGTTTGTGCTGGTGGTCATCGCCTTGGTCTGCCTGCCCTTCGCGATCTTCGGCGAGGACTTCGTGCTCCCGCTGCTGCAGACCCGGGCGCAACAGGCGGGGGCCCTGACCCTGGCGGCCACGGCCCTCCTCGCGGCAGATGCAGTGGCGCCGATCCCCTCCAGTCTGGTCATCCTGTATGTGGGGGCCAAGGCGGGTCCGCTCTGGGGCTTTGTGGGTGGAGCCGTGGGCCTCAGCCTGGGGGTGCTCGCCGCCGCCTGGCTCGGTCGGCACGCGGTGGGGCGCCTGGCCCCAAGATTCCTGCCCGACGCGGAGCTGGCGCGGCTCCGGCGGGCGCTGACCGAGCGCCTCGGCGTCACCTTGGCCTGTTGCCGCAGCATTCCCGTGCTGGCCGAAACCTCGGTGCTGGTCGCGGCGGCGATGGGCATCCCGCCGGGCCGGATCTTCCGGGTGACGCTCCTGCCAAACGCGATCGTCGCGGCGGTGTACGCCTTGGCGGCCGATGATTCGCTGTCCACCGCGGCCCTTACCCTCGCCCTCACCACCCTTGCCTCCTGGCTGTACTGGCGTTGGTCCCAGCGCGACCGCTGAGGCATGGCGCGCGCGGCCGGCTTGCTGCTCCCCTCCCTTTCCCGTCCCCCTCCTCCCCATGAACTCTTCGCGTCCCCTCGGCGTCGGCTTTGTCGGCAGTGGCTTCATGACCCGCTTCCACCTGCAATCGTGGGTCGCGGTCCGCCACGCGGATGTGCGCGGCATCTGGAGTCCTCACCCGGAGCGCGCGGGTGAGGCGGCCGCGCTGGCGCGGCGGCTGGGGTTGGGCGACACGCGCGTGCACCGCTCGATCACCGAGATGGTGGAGGATCCGGCCATCGATGCGATCTGGCTGTGCGGCCCCAACCACCGGCGGGTGGAGAACCTGGAGGAGATCGTCGCCGCCCTCACCGCCGGCCGGGGTCGCCTCGTGGGCATCGCCTGCGAGAAGCCCCTCGCCCGCAATGCGGCGGAGGCCCGGCGTTGCCTCGAGCTCATCCGCCAGGCGGGGGTGTTGCATGGTTACCTGGAGGACCAGCTGTTCATCCCCGCCCTCATCAAGGGGCGCGCGCTGGCGTGGGCCCGCGGCGCGGCGCTGAGCGGCCGGCCTTACCTCGCGCGGGCGGCCGAGGAGCACAGCGGACCGCATGCCCCGTGGTTCTGGCAGGGGGACCTCCAGGGCGGCGGCGTGCTCAACGACATGATGTGCCACAGCGTCGAGGTGGCCCGCCACCTCCTGACGGACCCGGCCAAACCCCGCGGCAGCATCCGGCCGGTGCGCGTCACCGGCCATATCCACAGCCTGAAGTGGTCCCGCCCCGAGCACGCGCGGGCGCTGCGCGAGCGGATGGGTCCGGGCGTCGACTACACGCGGCGGCCGGCGGAGGACTTCGCGCGGGCGACGATCGAGTATGCCGATGACGCGGGTCGCCCGCTGATCGCGGAGGTGACGACCTCCTGGGGTTTCGTGGGCCCCGGCCTGCGGCTGAGCACCGAGTTGCTCGGACCCGAATATTCCTTCGCCTACAATTCGCTGCAGGCGGGCGCCCAGTTGTTCCTCAGCCGCCAGGTGACGGGCGCCGCGGGGGAGGATCTGGTGGAGAAGCAGAATGCCGAGCAGGGCTCGATGCCGCTGGTGGGCAACGAGGCGGCCGAATACGGCTACGAGAATGAGAATCGCCACTTCACCGAGTGCTTCCGCGCGGGCCGCCAGCCCGAGCTGGGGTTCGAGGTCGGAGTCGACGTGGTGGAGCTGCTGATGACCGCCTACCTCAGCGCCGAGCAGGGCCGCACCGTCGAGTACCCGCCGCCGGGCCTCGAACGCTTCGTGCCTGCCGTCGCGCAAGGCACCTGGCGGCCCTGAAACCCGCGCCCCGGACCTCCCGTTCCCGCTCCTCCCCGCGCCGGATGAAAGCCTGCTCCTTCCTCGCCCTGCTCCTCGCGGCCGTCGCCACCGTCGGCGCCGCCGAACGCATCGAGCTCGTCGCCGGCGGCACCCGCGACGAACCCGGGCTCCCCGCCGCCGAGACGCGCCTGCGCGAGCCGTTCGGGGTCGAGTTCGACCGCGCGGGCACGCTGTACCTCATCGAGATGGTTTCCGGCAACCGGCTCCTGCGGCGCGACGCCGCCGGCCGCCTCGAGGTCGTGGCCGGTCAACTCACCCCCGGGGACGCCGGGGACGGCGGGCCCGCGCGCGCGGCGCAGTTCAACGGCCCCCACAATCTCGCGGTCCTGCCGGATGGCCGGGTCCTGCTGGCCGACACCTGGAACGGCCGCGTGCGGCGCTTCGATCCGGCGACGGGCACCATCGACACCCTGCCCGGCTACGGCGTCCCCGCGGCCCGGGCGCGCGGCAACGGGCCGTATTGCATCACCCTCGATTTCACCGGGCGGCGCCTGCTCATCGCGGACCTGCGGCAGGTGCTGGAGCTGGACCTCGGCACCGGCGGCATCCGCCCGGTCGCGGGCAACGGCACCAAGGGGATGCCGGCCGACGGCGCCGTCGCGACGGAGGCGCCGCTCACCGACCCCCGCGCCGCGGCCTATGACCGGCAGGGGAACCTTTACGTGCTCGAGCGCAACGGCCACGCCCTGCGCGTGGTCGACCGCGCGGGGCGCATCCGGACCGTCGTGAACACCGCCGGCCGCAAGGGCGCGAACGGCGTCGACGGAGACGCGCGCACGGCGGCCCTCAACGGTCCGAAGCACCTCTGCGTGGACCGCGACGACTCCGTGCTGATCGCGGACGCCGAGAACCACCGCATTGTCCGTTACGTTCCTGCCACCGGGCGCCTCGAGCGGGTCGCGGGCACCGGTCGCGCGGGCGCGGCGGGCGTCGGCGGCCCCCCGCTGGCGTGCGAACTCAACCGGCCGCACGGCGTGACCGTGCACGCGGACGGGTCCCTTTTCGTCACGGACAGCTACAATCACCGAATCCTGCGGGTGACCCGGGACGGCCGCTGAGCGGTCGGAGCCGAAAACCGGGGAGTTTTCACCCGGGAATCGGACTGGCGGCACGCTGGAGGCAGATTGGAGGCAGGTTGGAGGCAGATCGCAGGAGAAGCGAAGGGAAGCCGCGGAACCTGGGGGCGGGGTTCCGGGGCCCGAAAACCGGCGAGTTTCCTCAGCGGGGCGTCCGGCTCAGTTGCCGAGGAAGGCCTGCGTGAACTCCAGCAGGCGCCGGGCGCAGTCCTCGACGCCGGCGAGGTCGGTGCGCAGTTCGAGGGCGGGGATTTCCGGCGGCTCGTAGGGGGCGCTGATGCCGGTGAACTCGGGGATGGCTCCGGCCCGCGCGCGGCGGTAGAGACCCTTCGGATCGCGCTCCTCGCAGACGGCGAGCGGGGCGTGCACGTAAACCTCGGCGCAAGCGAGGTGCCGGCGGGTGAGGATCTCCCGGGCGAGGCGGCGGTCGGCGCGGAGCGGGGAAATCAGGGCGACGATGGCGACCACGCCCGCGGCGGCGAACATGCCGGCCACCTCGGCGGCGCGCCGGACGTTTTCCGCGCGGGCGGCCGGACCGAACCCGAGGTCGCGGCTGAGCCCGCGGCGGAGCTCATCCCCATCGATGATGGCCGCGAGCCGGCCGCGGGCGCGCAGATCCGCGTGGAGTTGCCCGGCGAGGGTCGACTTACCGGCGCCGGAGAGGCCGGTGAGCCAGATCACGCCGCCGGGGGCCGGGGTCGCGGGGGATGCATTCATCTGCCAGGAGCCAAGCGGCAGCGGGTACGGAGCCGCAAGGGGTAATCCGGGGAGGATTCCCGTCGCAAACGAATCTCACTTCGCCCCGGGCGCGAGGGTCGTGGGCACGCCCGCGTACCGGCCGCCGGGGCGCAGGCGCTCCTCCTTCATCACCACGCTGTTCGCCGCGACGCGCGCGCCGGCGCCG
>JBMTAG010000090.1:0-14458 GCA_049428505.1 Opitutaceae bacterium
CGGCGCGTCGAATGGCTGCCCGACATGGATTCGAACCATGACTAGGCGAGTCAAAGTCGCCTGTGCTGCCGTTACACCATCGGGCAAGGAAGTCAGCACGCTGCCGCCCCCTCCCCCTCGGTCAAGGCCGGAAAACCCGCGCAGGATCAGGTTGCCCGCCACCCCGCCGCCTGTCTGGCTCCGCCGCCGTGAAGCCGAAGCCGAAGCCGACCCGCCCCCGCTCCCTCGCCCGCGTCCTCCTCTCGGGCGCCCAGATCCGGCGGCGCGTCCGCACCCTCGCCGCCGAGATCAAGGCGGTCTACGGCGAGGAGGAATTCACCCTCATCTCCCTCATCAACGGCGCGGTGATGTTCACCAGCGACCTGATGCGCGAGATCGACAACCCCGTCCGCCTCGACTGCATCCGCGTCTCCAGCTACGGCGCCCACACCGTCTCGATCGGCACGCCCCAGCTCATCTCCAGCCTGACACTCGACATCCGCCGCCGCCACGTGCTGGTGATCGACGACATCCTCGACACCGGGAAGACGCTGCAATTCGTGACGAAACTCATCCGCCGCCACCGGCCCGCCAGCCTCCGCACCTGCGTGCTGCTCGACAAGAAGGCGCGCCGGCAGGTGGCGATCGAGGCGGACTTCGTCGGCTTCAGCATCCCCGACGAGTTCGTGGTCGGCTACGGCCTCGATTTCGCCGAACGCTACCGCAACCTGCCCTGCATCGGCGTGCTGCGGCCGGAACTGCAGCACGCCTGAACCGGGCCGGGACCATCCCGGCCGCGGAGGTCAGAAGGTGTGGATGAAGAGCCCCGAGCGCAGCTTGGGCTCAAACCAGGTGCTCTTCGGCGGCATGATCTGACCCGCATCGGCGATGTCCATCAGCTGCGTCAGCGTCACCGGATACATCGAGAACGCCACGCCGCCCTCGGCATCCACTCGCTTGGTCAACTCCGCGGTGCCGCGGATGCCGCCGACGAAGTCGATGCGCTTGCTGGTGCGGACGTCCGCGATGCCCAGCACCGGACCAAGCAGACGGTCCTGCAGCACGCTGACGTCGAGGCGGGCCACCGGGTCCGCGTCCGGTGCGGGTGTGCAGGTCAGGCCGTACCATTTGCCGCCAAGGTACATGCTGACCTGACCGACGGCGGCCGGGGCGGGCGCCGCGCCCTCGCGCAGGCCGAAACGCGCGCGCACCTCCGCCAGGAAGGCCTCCGGGGCCAGCCCGTGCAGGTCGACCACGATGCGGTTATAGGGCAGGATCTTCAGCTCGCTGGCCGGGAAGAGGACGCACAGGAACCAGTTGTATTCCTCGTTGCCCTGGTGGGCGGGATTCCGCTCACGACGCAGCCGCGCAACCCGGGCGGCGCTGGCCGCACGGTGGTGGCCATCCGCAATGTAGGTCACGGGGACCGCGGCGAAGGCCCGGATCCACTCCGCGCCCCCCGGGATGCGCCAGACCGTGTGGCGGATGCCGTCAGGCGCGGTGAAATCGTGCTGCGGGGCCGTGCGCACCAGGGCGTCGGCCAAGGCGGTGAGGGACGGCTGATCCCGATAAGTCAGAAAGACCGGACCGGTGTCGGCGCCCAAGGTGTCGATGAGGCGCGTGCGATCGTCCTCCTTGTCCTTGCGGGTCTTCTCGTGGCGCTTGATCAGGCCGGCGTCGTAGTCGTCGACGTGGCAGCCGGCGACGAGGCCGCGCTGGACGTGATCGCCCATCCGCTGCTGGTACAGGTAGAGGCAGGGTTCGGTCTCGCGGCGCAGGACGCCCTGGCGCTGGAGGGCCTCGAAGTTGGCGCGGGCGCGGGCGTAGACGGCGTCCGAATACGGGTCGGTGTCCGGCGGGAGGCCGATCTCGGCGCGGTCGACGTGGAGGAGACTGTGGGGTCGGCCGGCGGCGAGGGCGGCGGCCTCGGCGGTGTTGACCACGTCGTAGGGGACGCAGGCGACTTCAGGGGCGAGGGCGGGGTCGGGCACGAGGCCCTGGAAGGGATGCAGGCGCATAAAGCAAGAGCCCGGCGAGGGCATCGCCGGGCAGGAGGGAAACCGTGAGCTGGAACCGGGACTTACTTCTTCCCGGCGCCGCGCTTGAACTTCGAGGTGAACTTCTCGACGCGGCCGGCGGTGTCGACCAGGCGCTTCTCGCCGGTGTAGGCGGGATGGGAGTCGCTCGTGACGTCGCGCGCGACGACGAAGTACTCCTCGCCGTCGATCTGCTCCTTGCGGGCGGACTTCATCGTGGAGCGCGTCAGGAATCGCCGGCCGGTGCCGATGTCCAGGAAGCAGACGTTGTTGAGGGTGGGATGGCCTTCGGCTTTCATCGCGGAAAAGGGGGCTGGAGGGTTAGCCTTGGCGGGCCTTATAGCGGGGCTCGACCTTGTTGATCACGTAGATCTTACCCCGGCGGCGGACCACCTGGCAGGCGGGGTGACGCTTCTTGGCGGACTTGATGGAGGAAACGACTTTCATAAAAGGGCAGAGGACACCCCGCGGCCGGGGGGAGTGTCAACGGAATTGTGGGCCGGCGTCAGTTGCGTTCCGGGTCCTCGGGCTCGCCGGCGAGGAGGCGCCACTCGTCCCCCTCGCGGCCCAGGAGCGTGCGCCAGAGCGACGCGTCATGGGGCAAGGTCAGGAGGTCCTCGGCGAGGAGCGCGACCACCCACGACTGGCCGCGGAGTTCCCCTTCCAGCTGGCCGGCGGACCAGCCGGAGTAGCCGAGAAAGCCACGGACGTGGGCCCCTTCCTCGGCGACCAACTGGGCCGCGCGGTCCAGTTCGAGGCCGAAGTGGAGCCGGACGCCATCGGACTGGACCTGCCAGCCCGCCAGCAGGAGTTGCCCGGGCTCGACGGGGCCGCCCGTGTAGAGCGGGATGGACGCGAGGGGACCGAGCGCGAACTCGCCCTTGAGTTCCCCCAGACGACGGCCGAGGGGACGGTTCAAGATGAGCCCCCGCGCGCCCTCGGCATCGTGGAAGGACATCAGCACCACCGTGCGGCGAAAGTGGGCATCGCGCAGGCTCGGGTGGGCCAGCAGGAGGGCGCCGGCGACGGAGGCGGGAGCGGTCTGGCGGCGGCCGGCCATCGGATTCAGAGGCGCAAAATCCGCACCCCGGCCTCGGCGAGCAGCGGCGCGACGATCGGGTCGTTCTGGTAGTCCTGCCGGTACTTGATCTCCGTGATGCCGGCGGAGACGAGGATCTTGGCGCAGTTGATGCAGGGGTAGTGCGTGACGTAGGCCACGCAGCCGACCACCGAGCTGCCGCGGCGCGCGGCGTCGGCCACCGCGTTCTGCTCGGCGTGGACCGTGGCCTGCTCGTGACCGTCCCGCACCCGGGACACGTGGGGCGTGCCGGGCAGGAAGCCGTTGTAGCCGGCCGCCACCAGCCGGTGCCGGTGCTCGCCGCCGGTGACGATCACGCACCCCACGTGCAGCCGCTCGCAGTTGGAGCGCGAGGCCATCAGCACGGCCGTGGCCATGAAGTATTCGTCCCAGCTGGGGCGGTGCGGGAAGCGCGCGGCGGCCTCCGCGATCAGGTCGACCGGGGCGGGAGTCGCGGGGGAGGAGGTGGGTTGCATCGCGGGGAAAACGCGACCTTGGCGGCGGCCACCCCGGGGGGCAATCCCGCCGTCTGGCCGGCGCCGCGCGGGGTTGACCGGCGGGCCGCCGCCCCCCCACCCTGCCCCCATGGCGAGACTCGAGGACCTCGTGGCCTACTGCGATCGGCGGACCCGCCGGAGCGCCTTCACCGATGCCCCCGGGGCATGGAACGGCCTGCAGGTGGCCAACCGCGGCCGCGTGACCCGGATCGGCGCGGCGGTGGACGCTGGCCGCGAGCCCTTCCGGCAGGCAGTGGCGGCGGGCGTGGACTTCCTGATCGTGCACCACGGCCTGTTCTGGGATCCGGCGCGGCCATTGACCGGCGCGGCCTACGAGCGCGTCGCGACCCTGGTGGAGGGGGGCTGCGCCCTGTATTCGAGCCACCTGCCGCTGGACGCCCATCCGGAGCTGGGCAACAACGCCCTGCTGGCCCGGCAGGTCGGCCTGCGGCCGAAGCGGCCCTTTCTGGTGCGGGACGGCGAGGCCATCGGCTGCGCGGCGGACGTGCGCCTGGAGCGGGCGGAGTTGCGCCGGCGGCTGGAGGCGGCCTACCCGCGCGTCGTGGCGATCGAGTGCGGCCCGACACGGCTGCGGCGGGTGGCGTTCTGCAGCGGTTCCGGCAACAGTGCCGTGCCCGAGCTCCGGGCGGCGGGGGCGGACACCCTCGTGACCGGCGAATTGCGGGAGGAATGGTTCAACCGGGCGCAGGAGGAGGGGCTGAACCTCTACTGCTGCGGCCACTATGCGACCGAGGTCCACGGCGTGCGGGCGTTGGCGGCGGAGTTGTCACGCCGCTTCCGGTTGCCGTGGGAGTTCATCGCCACGGACAATCCCCTGTAGGCCATTTGGGACTTTTCCCCGCCCTGCTCCTCCCTTCTGCTGCCCCGATGAAGACGTTCGCCATCCTCAACGGCCCCAACCTCGACCGCCTCGGCAAGCGCGAGCCGGAGATCTACGGCCGCGCGACCTTGGCGGACCTCGAGCGCGCCCTGCGGGCGGAGTTCGAAGCCCGCGTGCGGCTGGAATTCTTCCAGTCGAACCACGAGGGCGCGCTGATCGACCGCATCGCCGCGTGGGCGGACGCGAAGGTGGATGGACTGGTGCTCAACGGCGGCGCGCTCACCCACACCAGCGTGGCGCTACGGGATGCCCTCGCGGGGGCGAAGCTGCCGGCGGTGGAGGTGCACCTGTCGAACCTGTACCAGCGCGAGGAGTTCCGGCACCGGTCCCTGACCGCGCCGCTGTGCCTGGGCGTGATCACGGGGCTGGGCTTTGAGGGCTACCACGCGGCCGTGCGGTTCCTGCTGCAGCGCGGATGAGCGAGCCGGTTCCCTGGCTGGTGTGCCACACCCGCCCCCGGTGCGAGAAGAAGTTCGCCGCGCTGATGCGGGCGGAGGGTTTCGAGCACTACCTGCCGCTGGTCTCGAGCACGCGCCGGTACGGTCCGCGGACGCGGACCTTCACCAAGCCGCTCTTCACCGGGTATGTGTTCGCGGCGGTGCCCCCGGAGCTGAAGTCCCGCATCTACCAACAGGAACTGCTGGCGCGGGCGATCGCGGTGCCGGAGCGGGAGAAGTTCCTGCGCCAGCTGGAGGAGGTGCGGTTGCTGGTCGCCTCGGGGCTGGACCTGAGCGTGCGCCCGTTGCTGCGCAAGGGGAAGCGCGCGCGGATCAAGGCGGGCCCGCTGTACGGATTGATCGGCATCGTGGAGAACCCCAATGCGCCGCGGGGCATCATCGTGGCGGTGGACGTGCTGCAGCAGGGCGTCCTGGTGACCCTGCCGGTGGAACATCTGGAGCCCTTGGATTAGGCGGGACGGAGGGCGGCGGCGCGCCGCCATTTTGCGACGCAAAGTGGCGGAATCGTCGCCAGTTAGCCGTACCCCAGCCTCCGCCCCTACCGCAGCGCCAGCCAGACCCAGTGGCCCACGTGCAGGGTGGCGGCGGTGGCGAGGGCGGCGCCAAGGTCATCCGCCACCACGCCCAAGCCCCCCGGAAAATGCTGGAGGCGACTGATCCCAAGCGGCTTGCGGATGTCGTAGTAACGGAAGAGGCCAAACCCCGCGAGCAACACGAGCAGGGGCGGATGCGACGCCGCCAACTCCCCCCACCCCAGGAAACACAGGGGCAACGCGATCACCTCATCGAGGATCACGCAGCCCGGATCCTTCCGCCCCAACCGAGCCTCGGCCTCCCCGCACAGGCCGGCCACCACCCACGCCGCCAAGGCGGTCCCAACCAGGAGGGCCCCGATCCCGGCCCCACGGAGGAAGCCCGCGTAGAGGAGGATCCCCACCACCGAACCCCAGGTGCCGGGTGCGGGCAGGCGCCGGCCGAGTGGTCCCAGCGTCGCCAGACCGACCACCAAGCCGTCCGGGAGGAACCGCAGCCAGCGGGAACGGGAGGCGGCCATCCGGGAATCAGTCCCGCAGCACGTGACCGTGCCGGCGAAAATAGGTGATCCCGGACGTCACGGTCAGGATCGCGGATAGGACAAACAGGATGATCCCGAGCATCCAGACCCCCGTGAGCCAATGCCGGTCCTGCCCGCCGTAGACCTCCCCGAAGTCCTGGGAAAGCATCCGGGCTCCCATCAGCCAGCCGATGGCATTGAGCTGCACGAAGGTCTTCACCTTCCCGCCGGTGTCCGCCTCAACCACCAGCCCCTTGGTGGCGGCGACCATTCGCAGGCCGGAGACGGCGAATTCCCGGCAGAGGATGCAGAGCAGGAGCATCATCGCGGCGAGGTTATAGCCGGCGAAGTAGTCGCCGTTCACCAGCGCGATCATCACCCCGATCACCAACACCTTGTCGATCACGCTGTCCATGAACCGGCCGAAGGCCGAGACGATGCCGCGGGCGCGGGCGATCTTGCCGTCGAGCCAGTCGGTGAGGGCGGCGATGATGAACAGCCAGAACGCGAGGGTGGCCGACCACGGGAAGCGGGCATACATCAGCCCGACGACCGCGAACATCAACGGGATGCGCGAGAGCGTCAGGAGATTGGGCAAAGTCATAACCAGTGCGGAGGGAAACGGCGCAAGGCCTGCGGTGGCAAGCGCGGAGGGACCAGACGCCGCGCGGCGCCCCGGGTTGCCGGAAATTCCCGGCGGCGGGCCTCAGAGGCTGACCTTGATCCCGCGACGGAGGTAGGTCGGCACGTCGAGGTCCTGGCCGTCGAAGAGGTTGCGCTCGGTCCGCTCGAATTGCCCTCGGGTCTCGATCTCGCCGAAACCGAATTCCTCCTGGGCCACGGGGGCGCCGGGGGCGGTGGCCGGAGCGGTCGCGGCCGCCGGCGCGGCCGGCGGGGCAGCGGGGGTGGGTTCCCGGGCCGGGGTAGCGGAACCCTTGGGGCGGGCGGGCGCGGCGGGCCGGCGGGCGGCGACGTGGCGGCCGCCGAGGTCGCTGGTGCCCACCACGCAGAGCTCCACCCGGCCGGCCAGGTTCTCGTCGATCACCGCTCCCATGATCACGTGGGAATCGCGGCCGAACTGGTCGGTGATCGCGGTCATCACCTCGTTGACCCGGGGGAGGGTGAGGTCGGGGCCGCCGACGATGTTCACCAGCAACCGGTCGGCGCGGCGCGAGAAGTCCGGGGTGTGGAGGAGCGGGCACTGCCGGAGGCTGGCGAGGGCGTCGGCGACGGCGTTCTCGCCGGCCCCCTCCCCCAGCCCGAAGAGCGTCTTGCCGCCGCGCTGCTGGAAGGCTTGGCGGAGGGTGGCGAAGTCGAGGTTGATCAGCCCGGTGCGGAACAGCATCGCCCAGATCGAGCGGACCCCGCGGGCGATCCAGTCGTCGGCGCGGGCAAAGGCGTCGAGCACCGTCTCGTTCTCCCCGGCGGCCTGGAGCAGCACGTCGTTGGGCAACGGGATCACGGCGTCGCAGGCGGCCCGGAGGGCGCGGAGCCCGTCCTCGGCCTGCTTGAGGCGGCGCCCGCCCTCGAAGCTGAAGGGGAGCGTGACGAAGGCGATCACGAGGGCCCCGGATTCGGCGGCGATCTCGGCCACGATCGGGGAGGCGCCGCTGCCGGTGCCCCCGCCCATGCCGGTGACCAGGAACACGAGGTCGCAGTCCTTGACCACGGCGGCGATCTTCTCGCGGTCGGATTCGGCGGCCTCCCGGCCGCGTTCCGGATCCCCGCCGGCGCCGAGGCCGCGGGTGACCGTCATCCCGAGGAGCACCTTTTCCTGAACGGGAGAACTGGCAAGGGCCTGGTGGTCGGTATTGAGCACCGCGAGGCGGAGGCGCTCGAGGTTCTCCATCTTGAGCCGGTCGACGGCGTTGGCGCCGGCGCCGCCGACGCCGACGAGCTTGATGGCGATGCCGCGGTCCGAGAGCAGCGGCTGCTCGAGGGGAAGTTCGTTCAGGTTCATCGGCGCGCGGGTCAGTCGGCGAAGAGGCGGCGCACCCCGGCGAAGAGGCTGTTCCTGACGCGGGCGGGGGCGCGGCGTTCGCCGTGGTGGATGATCCCGTAGTAGAGCAGCCCGAGGGCGGTGTGGTAGCCGGAGTCGCGCAGGTTGGGGCTGACCCAGCCGGGAGCATCCCCGAGGTGGGCGGGGACCCCGAAGACGCGGGCGGCGGCGGCGGGGAGGCCGGGCAGCTTGGCGGCACCCCCAGTGAGCACGACGCCGGCGGCGCAGCTCTCCGGGGTGAAGGCGGCGCCGAGGCGCTTGCGCACGACCTCGAGGATTTCCGTCGTGCGGGCGGCAGTGACCTGTTCGATGGCGAGTTGGGGGAACTGGCGGTCGCCGATGGCGAAGTTGCCGTCGAGCCAGACCTTGGCGGAGCGGTCGCGCGCCTGGACCTCGGCGCGGCCGTGGCGGAGCTTGAGCTTCTCAGCCTGCGGGGCGGTGAGGCGGAGGGCGACGGCGAGGTCGTTGGTGAGGTGCTCCCCGCCGACGGCCACGACGCCGGTGGTGTGGGGCGAACCGTCACGGTACAGCGCGAAATCCGTCGTGCCCGCGCCGAGGTCGATCACGAGGACGCCGTGCTGGCGCTCCTCGGCGGAGGTGACCATGTGGCCCGAGGCGAGGCTGGAAAGGACCAGTTCCTCCACCTTCAGGTTGAAGCCCTGGATGACGTGAATCAGGTCGGCCAGCCGCTGCTCCTGGCCGTGGACGGTCCAATAACCGACCTCGAGACGATGGCCAACCAGGTCGAGGGGGCTGCCGGGGACGAGCCGGCCGTCGACGCGGAAGGGGCGGCGGATGTGGTGGACCACGGAGCGGCCAAGGGGCAACTGCTTCGCCTTGGCGAGCTCGCAGACCGTGGCGACGTCGCCGGCCTCGACGAGGTTGTCGGAGGCCTTCACGTTGACCGCGGCCTCATTGTAGAAGCCCTCGAGGTGGCCGCCGCTCTGGGCGAGGAACACCCCGGCGATTCGTTCGCCCGCATCGCGCTCCGCCTGCTCGAGGGCGGCGTGCGTGCAGTCACTGGCCGCGCGATAGTCGACCACGGCGCCCTTGATGATCCCGCGGGCGGGGACCTCGGCGCGGCTGATGATGGCCAGTTCGCGGCCGGTGTATTCACCGACGATGACGGTGACCTTGGAGGTGCCGATCTCGACGGCACCGATGTGGTAGGGGCGTGAGCTCAAGGGAGGTTCAGCGCTGCGGGAAGGAATCGAGGGAGAAGCGGCCGGGCGCGGCGGCAGGCGGGCGCGGCGCGGCCGCGGCCTCCCCCGGCGGCGTGACCATCACCGGCACGTTCCGTCCGAGCGTCAAGTCGATGCGCGCGTGGGAGCCGGGTTCGCGGCGGACGCGGGTCGCGAGGTAATCGAGCGTGGCCAGTTGCACGAAGAAATCACGGGCGGCGCTGAAGATCACCGTCGAGCCGTCCCGGGTGTGGACCTCGATCTCGCGGTCGGAGGCGAGTCGGGCGAGGGAAAGGGAGGACCAGGTCCGGTAGAGGGGCATCGCCGCGTACTGGGCATCGGCCAGAAGCTGGGCGACGGAGGCCATCCCCGGAATCGGGCGGAAGCCGTCGCCCGCGGGATGGAGGGCGAGCCCGGACAGCCAGGGGAGCGCGGCGAGCGCGGCCGGATCCTGGTTCACCCCCGGAAACACGACGCCGTCGGAGGCGACCAGCAGGTCGCGGGCCTCCCCGTTGCGCTCGACGCGGATCCGGGCGACGGGGGAGCGCTCCGCGAGGCGGACGGCGAGCACGTCGGGGAACTGGCGCGTGAGCGTGGCGGACACGACCTGCGGATCCGCGAGCAGCCGCGCGCGCAGGGCCTCGAGGTCGAGTTCCATCAGGGTGGCCGCCGGGGGCAGCGCGAGCGTGCGCCGCAGCCACGCGAGGTCGAGCACGCCACCGGAGGTGGTGGCCAGTTCGAGGCGGCGAAGCGGGACGGAGCGGGCCACCTCGGGCACCCGGTCCGGATCCCGGCTGAGGGCGCCGATGGTGAACCACGCCAGGGCGGCGAGGCCCCCGCAGACCCCGGCCAAAAGCAGGGTGCGCAGGGTCCGGCGCAGGCGACGCCAGCGCCCGCCGCGCGACATCACCCGCGGACTGACCGGCTGGGGGATGTCCCGCCAGCTGCGGATGCCACCGGGATCTGGCAGCGCTCGTGCCATCGTCAGCCGGGGCCTCGCCGGGAGGCGAAACGCGCCAGAGCGGGGGCGACAAGGGCCCGGACCAGGGCGGTGAAGTCGAGGCCGGTGCAGCGGGCGCTCATCGGCAGGAGGCTCGTTTCCTTCATCCCGGGCAGCGTGTTGATCTCCAGGAGGCAGGGGCCGGCCGGCTCCAGGATGAAATCCACCCGGGCGTAGTCGCGGCAGCCGCAGGCCCCGAAGGCGACCTCGGCGGCCCGCTGGACGGCGGCGGTCTCCTCCGCGGAGAGGGGCGCGGGGGCGAGGTACTCGGTCATCCCGCGGGTGTATTTGCTCGTGAAGTCATACACGCCCGAGCGGGGGCGGATCTCGACCACCCCGAGCGCGCGGCCCGCGAGCACGCCGACGGAGAGTTCCCGGCCGGCGAGGCGCCGCTCCGCCAGCCACGTCCCCGCGGTGATCCCGGCGAGCGCCGCGGCGATCGCCTCCGGGCCCTCCGGGAGGCTGAGGCCGACGCTGCTGCCCTCGGCGTTCGGCTTGAGCACCATCCGCGGCCCGAGCCGGGCGACGAGCTCCGCGACCGTGGGACGCGTGGCCGCCGCGAACGTCATTCCCTCCGCCACCCGGACGCCGGCCGCGGCGGCCCGGGCCTTGGTGGCGGACTTGTCCATCGTGAGCGCGCTGGCCGCGGCACCGCAGCCGGCGTACTCGATCCCGGCCGCGTCGAGCAGCCGCTGCATCCCGCCGTCCTCCCCAAAGGTGCCGTGGAGCGTGGAGAAGACCACGTCGCGGGCCGGATCAAGCCCTTCCGGCAGGGCGGCGGCGGTGACCTCGAGGAGACGCGTGGGCAACACCCGGGCGAGCGCGAGGGCGCTGGCCCGGCCCGAGCCGAGCGAGACCTCACGTTCCGCGGAGATGCCGCCGGCCAGGACGGTGATGATCGGCGCGTTCACAGGTAGTCCTCCCACCGCCGACCGAAAAGCAGCACCTCGGGCTGCAGTTCAACCCCCTTTTGCGTCCGCACGGCGGCGCGCACCCGCCGGACGAGCGCCAGCACCTCGGCGGCGGTCGCCCCCCCGTGGTTGACGATGAAGTTGGCGTGAACCTGCGACACCTCGGCGGCGCCCTCCCGAAGCCCCTTCAGCCCGCACTGGTCGATCAGGCGCCCGGCGGAATCCCCGGGCGGGTTCTTGAACATGCAGCCGGCGCTGGCCTCGCGCGGCTGGGATTCCTGGCGCTTGCGGCGGTACACGTCGATCTGCCGGGCGATGTCCTCCGCGGGCGCCGCCGCCCCGGCGCCGGAGCGCAGCCGGGCTCCGAGGGCGATGGCGGCGCGCAGTTCACGGCAGTGCCGGTAATCGACGTGAAAGGCCGCGCGCGGCAGGCGGGCGACCTCCCCTTCCATGGACATCAGCTCCACTTCCTCCACGCGATCGAACATCCAGCCGCCCATCGCGCCGGCATTCATCCGGAGGGCGCCGCCAACGGTGCCGGGGATGCCCTCGAGAAACTCGAAGCCCGCCAGGCCCGCCTTGGTCGCGAGGCCGCAGAGTTCCTTCAGCCGGAGGCCGGCACCGGTCCAGACCGTGCCGTCGCCGCGAGGCGCGAAGGCGGCCCACGCCGGGCCGTCGAGCGCGATCACGGCGCCATCGACACCCTCGTCCGGCACCAGGAGATTCGAACCGCGGCCGAGCGGGAAGATCGGCACCGCGGCGGCCCGGAGCAAGCGGAGCGCGGCGGCCAACGCGGCGGGATCGGCGGGTTGCAGGAAGAGCCGGGCCGCGCCGCCGACCTTGAGCGTCGTACGGGATCCCAAGGGCACCTCGCGGCGGAGGCCGGAGCCGGCGCCGAGTGCGGCGGCCAGCGCGGTGGCGAGGGCGTCCCAATCCCGGGCGGGAGAAGCGGAGGCAGCGGTGGACATCAGGCGGCGGCCGCGGCGGAGGCGGGCGACGGGGCGGAGGCGGCGAGGGCCTCGAGGTCGGGAACGATCTCCTCCCAGCGGAGGGCGGCATCCGCGGCGGCGAGCCGCAGGCTGTATTCCGCGAGGGTGGCGGGGGCGGCCAGCAATTGGAGCGCCCGCGGCAAGAGGGCGGCCAGCCCCGTCTGCGGCACCACCTCGGCGCCGCCCAGACGGGCGAAATGCTCCGCGTTGGCCGTCTGGTGATTATCCGCCGCCTGCGGAAAGGGCACGAGCAGCGCGGGCGTCTGGCAGCGCATCAGTTCCGCGAGGGTCCCGGCGCCGGCCCGCGAAACCACGAGGTCGGCGGCCGAGAGGAGCGCGGCCATCTGGTCGCAGAACGGCAGGAAGACGGCCTTGGGCCCGCCGGGCGGGAGCAACTCGCCGCCGGCCTCCTTGCCGGGACCGGTGACGACCACCAACTGGACCCCAGCGGCAGCCAGGAAGGCTCGTTGCCCGGTAGCCCAGGCGTTGAGGGCGGAGGCCCCCTGGCTGCCGCCGAGGACGACAAGTAACGGGCGGGAGCCATCCAAGCCCCAGTGGGCCCGGGCGGCAGCGCGGGGCAGTCGCTGGATTTCCCGACGGACGGGCATCGGGGCGGCCCGGACGATGGCCGGATCCAGCGCGGGTAAGCCGACCCCGGGCGGGAGGTACACGCGATTGGCCCAGCGGCCAAGCAGCCGCACGGCGCGCCCGGGGACGCGGTTGGACTCGTGCAGGGCGGAGGGGACGCCTCGGAGCCGGGCGAACACGAAGGCTGGCGCACTCGTGAAGCCACCAAAACCGACGACGGCATCCGGGGCTTCCCGCCGAAAGACGCTCCGGCAGAAGGCCAGCGCCCGCACCTGCGAGCCCACAAAGCGGGCGAACGCGAGCGGGCTCAGTCCGAGGCCCGCTCCGGGCATCGCCGCGAACCGGAGCTTGGGGTACCGGGCCCCGAGGCGGGCGTCCACCTGCTTGCGGCTGACGAGGATGAGGCACTCATGTCCCCGCTCCCGGAGCGCCTCGGCGAGGGCGATGCCCGGGGCAAGGTGTCCGCCGGTGCCGCCGGCGGCGATCAGGAAACGGCTCACCCGCGGACCTCCCGCATCGCGCCCGCGCCCGCCAGCAAACCCGCGCGGCCCCAGCGGCGCTGACTGTTGAGAATGATGCCCAGCAGCAGGCCCATCAGCAACAGGTTCGAGAGCCCGGCGCTGATGAACGGGAGCGACATCCCCTTGGTCGGCAGCACGGCGGTCACCACCCCCACGTTGATGATCGCCTGCACGCAGATCAGCAGCAGGCTGCCGAGCACGAGGAGAAAGTGGAAGAGGCTCGGCGCGCGTCGCACGTGGACCAGGCCGGCGATCAGGATCACCGTGAAGCACAGCACCACGGCGAGGGTGAAGAACAGCCCCAGCTCCTCGCCCACGACGGAAAAGATGTAATCGGTGTGGGCCTCCGGCAGATAGCTGAGTTGCTGGCGCCCCTGGCCCAACCCGGCGCCCTCGACCCCACCCGCGGCGAACGCGGCCAGACCCTGGCGCAGCTGATACGATTTCTCCTCGCTCAGGAACTCCGTCATCCGGCGCAGCCGGTTCGGATTGTGGATCACGGCCACCGTGAAGAGTGCGGCTACCCCGGCGAGCGCGGGTCCAATGTACCGCCAACGCGCCCCGGCGAGGAACATCAGCACAAAGCCGACCGCGATCATCAGCGCGGACACCCCAAAGTCCGGTTCCAGCAACGTGAGCAACGCGAAGGCGCCGATGATTCCCCCCGGGTAGAGGAAACCACGCTTGAACTCGCCGATGCGCGTCTGGTTGAGGGCCAAGTAGTGGGCCAGGCAGAAGACGAGCCCGAGCTTGGCGAACTCCGAGACTTGGAAGCGGATCGATCCGTAGCCCAGCCAGCGTCGGCTGCCATTGACGCTGACGCCCACCACCAGCACCAACGCGAGCAGAACGAGGCAGGCGCCGCCGATCCACCAGGCGTAGCGGCGGAGGTAGTCGAGGTTCAATCGGCTGGCGACAAAGCAAAGTACCGCGGCGGCCAGCAGTCCGATCAGCTGCTTGTTCAGGTAGAAATACGGCCCCTTCTTGAAGCCCGCGCTCGCACTGAACAGGATCGTGAGCCCGAGCGCGACCAGCGCCAGGGCGCAGAGCAGGATGATGTTCGCCGGATTTACCAGCGACGCCGCACGCGCGCGGCGGGAGACGGTGGTCTGGGCGGAAGCGACCACGCCGGAAGGCTCAGGGCTTCGGGGCCGGGCTCACCGGACCTTCGTCGATGCGAATCACCGGGACGGCCGGCACGGGCTCGGGGGCCAGGACCGGCACGGCCGGGGGGGGGGGGGGGGGGGGGGGGGGGGGGGGGGGGGG
>JBMTAG010000091.1:0-14438 GCA_049428505.1 Opitutaceae bacterium
CGGCGGGGCGCAGCCCGGAAGGGAACATCAAACGGCCTGACCCCGTCCGTCTACTATGTGTTCGACCAACCACCCGGCATCGGCGGCGGTTGCTTCGCGGATCCCGAGCGTCATGGCCTCGGTGCGTTGCCTTTCGCGAGCACCCGGTACGCCGACTCAACGGCACCGGGTCGTCGCATTTCAAGGCCCGGCGCGGGACCTGTCACCAGCTAGGTCGCGGCCCCCTTTTGGCTCCCGAAAAAGCGCCGCCAGGTCAGCGCGAAGCCCGTGTAGACCAGCACGCAGCCGCCGAGGCAGGCCAGGCCGGAGAGAAGTTGCACGAAGCGGCCCATCGCCTCCCCGCTGTGCAGCAGGCGGACCCAGCGGCGCGCCTGCATGCCGGGGGACAGCGTCGCGTAGCCCTCGGTGCGGACGATCTCCCCCGAGTACGCATCGAGCGTGACGGTGGGCTGATTGAAGCGCGGCCAGGGCGCCTTTTCCTTCACCACGAGCGCGAGGGTGCGCGGAGGCTTGGCGCCCGCAGCCGGCGCCGTCGTGCGCGGAGGATTGAAGCGCACGGTCACCAGCGACCACTCGGGGTACGCCTTCTGCACCGCAGCCACCGCGGCATCCGAAGTGAGCGGGGTTGCTCCCGCGGGCGGTGCCTGCAGGTTGAGCGGCGGCGGGGCCGGGGGGATGAGATTCGGCGGCGGCTGCTCGCCCGCGAGTTGGAAGACGAGAGTATTGGCCCACTTGTAGGACAGCACGACCCCCGAGCCGGCGAGCACGAGGATCAGGGGAAGGGTCCAGAAGCCGATTACGTTATGCCAATTCCAGTCCCGCGCCTTGCCCTCGGCGCGGGTGAACCAGAGCGACGGCCGCAGCACGCGCCACTGCCAGATCCGGGGCCACCAGATCACCAGGCCGCTCACCGCCAGGAAAACGAAGATCAGGTTGGCCGCCGCGTTGATCATCGCGCCGGCATTGCCCGGGCCCGGCTTGAAATTGAGCCGCAGGTGCCAGGCGCGCATCATCTGCATGAACGCGCGCATGCGCGGTGCCGTGACGGCATGGGCCTCTCCCGTGTGGGGATTGACCGCGAGCGCGGCATTGCCCGGCAGCCCGAGGATGAGGGCATCCTGCGGATCGGCGGAAACCGTGACATTATTGATCCGGAGGTCTGGCTTCGCCGCGAGCGCGCGGGCGACCGCCTCGTCGATACCAAGACGTACCGCAGCGGGCGCGGGCGCAGGCACGCGGCGAGTGTCGCGCTCGGCCCAGGCAATGATGTCCTTTTCGAACGTGAGTGCCGCGCCAGTGAAGGACATGATGCCGATCATGAGCCCGGCAGCGACGCCGCAGACCAGGTGCGACCAAAAGATGATTTTCCGGAGCATGGGGCGGGATGAAAGGCCGCCCGAAGCGGAAGGGAAAATGCCTCCGGGAGGCGCTCCGATCATGCGCCGTCCCCGGCAAGCACGGCGAGCGAAAATCGAGCGCTTGTTCCGCGCTACTCCGCGCGCGGATCACCTTGCGTCGCGGCCTGCACGACCATGGGCGCATTCATCCCGCCGCCGAGGTAGGGCACGGAGAGCGCGAGTTGCTCCGGCTCGCGCCGGGAGCGGTACTTCACGTCCTTGGCCACGCCGATGGTTTCGAGCGGCGGTTGCTGGGGATTCTGGCCGAAGCGCACCATGCGCCCGATGGATGGGAGTCGCCGGACACGCCCCGGGCAAAGGTCTCCCCGACAACGATCACGCGAGGGCAGGTCGGGGCGGTGGGCGGCACGGGCTGCTCGTCGCGCGCGCTGCCATCGCGCCCGGCGCGCAGCGGGTGAACCCCTCCCGGCCCAACCCCCTGAAAATCCCGTTTCCTATCGGATATCGGTAACCTTCGCGCGCTTGCGCCAGCGCATGAGGCCGGCACAGCCGGCGAGCATGGCCGCCGGAGCCCACGTGCCGCGCTCCGGCACCGCGGCGGCTTGGGAAATATTGAAATTGAAAGCCGTCGCCTCGTTCGCGGCGGTCTTAGTCTGGCTCGTGTAGTCGAGGATGAAGGTGTAGCTCGCGGCCGAAGGCGCCGTCAGTTGCCACTTCACGTCCGCCGCGTTCCAGGTGCCGCTGGCAGTGCCTTCCTTCCAGCCGCCGAGATCCTGGCCGGAGGTGAAAGTCTGGCCGTCCGTGGCATAGAGGTTGTCCGAAGGATCCGAGACCTCCGCGATACCGGCGAAGCCCGAGAGCGTAATGCTACCACCCGGGTTCAGTGTGGACTGCGGCGAAGCCGGACCGTAGGTGCCCACGGTGCCCGGGTATTTCCCCCAGAACGAAGTGCTGTCCAGCTGGTAACCCGGATTGAGCGACCAGCTCACCGTGTACTGAATGTAATTCACGCCATTTTCGGCTACGCCATCGCCGAGGATTTTGATGCCGATACCAGCCTCATTGTAGGAGTTGCCGCTGGTCGATGCCGTCACCACGCCGATGGTGGGGGTGTACGTCTTCGACAGGTTGAGCCGAGCAAAAGAAAATCCCGACACCGCCCACGTTCCGATAACGTTGCTGCCGTCGAGGATGTCGCCGCCCGCATCCCCGTTGCCGATCGTCGGATCCGTAACCGCGTAGCTGATCACCACCGCTCCTTGCGCAACGGGAAGCGACCCCAGCAAAGCAACCAAAAGCAACGCTTTAAATCCGAACGAGTTGGGGTACATAAGTAGAACCACGGATGCCATCGGTCACCGGGAAGTCAAAGATTATTTTCGCTCAGCGGGGAGCGGAAGAGAGAGTTCATGATTTCTCGGCGGGTTACCTCTTTCGGGAGGATTGTCCAAGAGCTATCCAACTACCGTTTTACGACCTAGCTACCTGATCGTCATGGGCTTGGACATAAGGTCCGACCGCTTCGCCCGCGACTAAACCCCTCCCGGCCCAACCTCCTGAAAATCCCGTTTCCCATCGGTCGTGGTACCGCCAGCGTCCGCAGGAGATCCGGCGATGGATCTCACTCGACCAGAGGTTTCAACGGCGAAACCGGCGGCTACCTCCGCGTCTGCACCGAGGGCCGCACCTGGCTCAAGACCAACTTCCCCAGGCGCCGTCCGCAACCCGGAAGAAGTCTGGCAGCTGACCGACGAGATGCTGGTCGCCCAGGGACGCTGGCTCCTCCAGTTGCACGAAGCCATCCCCGCCGCCCGCGCCCGGCTGCTCGCCCGGGAGAAGGCCGGCACCCGCGTCAAGCTGCGCCCTCGCTGGCGCGGGGCGGCCCGCCTCAAGACCAAGTCGGTGCACGAACTCGCGCGCGACGTCGCCGCCGCCGACAAGGGCCGGATGACGCTCGATCACCACATCGCCCGCCGGGGGTACCTCAATCGCAAGGAATTCCGCCCCTCCCGCGCAGTCCGCGTAGCCTGGTCGGCGCGGATGCGCCTGACGGGAACGCTACACCAAGATCGATTCACTTCGTGCCGCTTTGCGCCGATTTCGCGGCAGCGAAAACGTGGTCCCAGTCCGTCCACGCTTTCCCTTCGTTCAAGCGCGGCGACAGGCTTCGTCGCGGTGGACCGTTTCTCTCCGCGGCGGCCGGCCCGGATTCGCCCATCTCACCACGCGCGATGCGCTGAGTCCGACGGATTGGCGCAAATCTTCCGGGCCCCGGCAGGAATCCTCACTTCGAGCCCGCACCCGGCTTGCTGCTCCGCGCGATCTCGACCGCATAGGCGTGGGTGACGGCACGACCGTTCACCCGCGGACTGTGGAAGTTTCCACTGAAGATGATCCACTTTCCGTCCGGCGTGAACGCGAGGTTGGGTTCGACGCCGCGGTCCTTGCTGTAGTCGTGGCGCGACATGTCGGCCAGGCGTTCCGACTGGAGAAAACCGATGTCAATCAGCGGCCCCTGGCCCCGCGGAGAGTTGCCGCGCACCATCTTCGGGCGGAAGAGATAGATCCACTGTCCCTGCGCGGGCGGATCGAGGATCTCGCCGTCCGGTCCCCGCGCCGCGACGCTGCCGGGACCGCCGCCGTCGCCCGCGAAGAGCCGCCCGTCGGGCGAGACGTTGTAATGCACCGACCACTCCTCCCGCTGGAGATGGTACCAGACCCGGTGCCCGGTCTCGAGGTTCACGCCCGCCAGCCAGAACACCGTGCTCCGCGGCGTCTGCAGGTCGAACCACACGGTCTTCCCGTCGTGCCCGAAGAACTCATGCCCCCAAATCTCCATGTTCATCGTCCGCTGGTGCAGCGCTTGCGGCGGCCCGCCGTCAGCCCGAATCGTCCAGGTGCGGTTGTTGTAGTGCCACGGTCCCTCGTGACAGAACAGGATCTGCTGCGGATCCGTGGGCGAGCACTGCAGGTGGTTTGTCCAGTCGTTCTCGCGATGCAGCACCCGGAACTCGCCGGTCTTCACGTTGACGGTGTAAATCATCTTCGGCGTGCCCGCGGCCCACTGGCGCTCCAGGGTCCCGCCCATGCCGTCGGCCGGGGGCGTGCGCGGCACGACCTGCCCTGCCGGATCCTCCCCGATTGCCACCAGCAGCGACTCGTCGCAGTTGATCGCAAACTGGCCGCCCCGCACCTGCGGCGGCAGCTTGACCACCAGGCGCACGGCCTTCGTGTCGAGGTGCACCGCCTGGAGGGCGTTCTCGTCGCGGGAAAAGAAATATGCCTCGCGACTGCGCCAGGCGGCCGCCAGGGGGCTGGCCTGGGCCAGGATGAGTTCGGGCCGCGGGGCCGCCTTGCCCAGGGAAGTCAGGTCGACCGCCACGATGCCCTCGCGCGTGCGCAGGATGACCTTGTCTCCCTCCGGCGTGAAGCTGCGCTGGTGGAAATACAGGCTGCCGCCCCCGGTGTCGGGCGACAGGCGGATGATCCGATGGCCGGTCCGGGCATCGACCCAGTCCGACGGCAGGGGATCCGCCATGTCGGCGGCGAGGCAGGCGGTCGCGCCCAGCGCGAGGGCGGTCAGGACGAGGGAAGGGAGGACGGGAGGCATGTTGAGAGAGCGGGCGGAAGGGGGAGGGGGAAGGGGGCGGTGATGCCGGGACCGTCGCCGGGCTAAGGTGCCGCGGTCGGAGCCGGCCGCAGGAAGGGGCCCAGCGGGTTTTCGGGCAGGGCGCGCAGGCCCTCGACCACGCAGGCCGCGTTGAACTCGGCGCCGGCGGCGCTGGTATGCACGCGTTCGTCCGCGAAGAACGGGTTCACGCGTTCGGGCCCGAGTTCGTCGTAGTGGCGCGCGATGATTTCATGCAGATCGACGAAGGGTACGTTCTCGGTCCGGGCCACCGCCCGCGCCCAGTCGGCGTGGCTGTCGGCGGTGCGGACGATCCGGCCGTCGCGCCAGACCTTGCGGGGAATGAGCGAGCAGATGATCGGCGTGGCTCCGCGCGCCCGCGCCTCGTGCACGTACCGACGCAGGTACCAGCCCCACGTGTGCATCGGGAGCGGCGCCTTCGTCGTCGGATGCTCGCGTTCACCCACCTCGTCGCCGATGCCCCGCAACGGCGCGCGCGGGCCATTGTCGTTGTGGCCGAACTGCACCATGACGAAATCCCCCGGCTTCAGCTTCTCCCGCACACGCTCCCAGTAGCCGGTATCCTGGAAACTGCGCACGCCAGTCCCGCCCACCGCACGGTTGACCACATTGATCCGATCCCGGTCCAGGTGCGCGGGCAGGTATTCGCCCCAGCCCCACTGCCCTCCCCCGCCGTCGCCCCGACCCGTGCGCACCGTGGAATCACCCACCAGCCAGACCGACGGCAGCCGGGGATGGTCTGCCGCCGGCAGTCGGAGCCATGCGAACGGGTCCGCCGGCACGGCCTCTCCGCGCGCGGAGAGCAGCCTCTCCACCGGGCTGGGCCGCAAGCCCTTGAGGCCGGCGACCACCTCCGCGGCATGCCGGGCGGCGCCTTCCGCGTTGAAGTGCGTGTGATCCTGCGGATAGAGGGCGCTCACCTTTTCCTCCCCCAGCCGCTCGAACTCGTCGGCCATGCGCTCGGTGAGGTCGATGAAGGGGACCGCCGCCCGCTTCGCGATTTCGTAGGACCAGCCGCGGTAGCGGCCCGAGCCGCGCTCGATGCGACCGTCCGTCCAGCGGTTGCGCAGCGTCAGCGAGAGCACGATGGGGTTGGCCCCCCGCGCCTTCACCTCGGCAATCATCCGGCGCAGGTACCAGCCAAAGGTGTGCACGATCTCGTGTTGCTGGGTGAGGACGTTGTCGATCTCCCGCGTTTCCTCGCCGAGGCCGGGCAGGCTGCCCCGCGCCCGCAGCGGCGGCGGCGGCTCGTCGTTGATTGGCCCGCCATCATTGTGGCCAAACTGGATGAGCACGGTGTCACCCGCCTTGACCTCCGCCAGCAACCGCGCCCACAGACCTTCCGTGAAAAAGGTGCGACTGCTGCGCCCGCCCCGGGCCCGGTTCGCCACGTTCACCCTGGTGGGATCAAAATAATCGGCAAACGGCACCCCCCAGCCCTGCTGCCGTTCCCCCCGGCCCCGCGCCGCGGTCGAATCCCCCGCGATGAACAGGGTGGGCAGGTCCGGATTCAGGGGCGCCGGCGCGTCCTCCTGTGACCACGCAGACGTGAGGGCCGCGAGCAGCAGCGGGAGAAGTTTTCTCATGGGTGGGGCGACGGGTCGTTGGGGTTAGTTCCCCGGCGGGGCGGTTTCGTCCATTTCCAGCCGCAGGTAATCGTACATCACGCCATTGTTGATCGGCCCCGCGGGTACGACCAGCCGCAGGACGTTGCTCCCGGCCCGCAGCAGGGTCGCGTCAAAGCCCAACTCACGCTCATACCACAATCCCTGCAACCCATGCCGCGTGATGGTGCCGTCCGGCGGACCGAGGGCAATGCGTCCCACGGGACGCTCATTGAGCGTGACTTCCAGTTCGCGCGTCCCGGTGCCGCACAGGGCGAGGCGGAGCGTCGCCCGGCCCCGCCCCGCCGCCGGCAGGTCGAAGGTTACCGCGAACGGCGTCGCCCGCCCCGCGCCGCGCACGCCGAAGAACGGCGCCGGGCGCGCCTGCGGATCCTCATTGTGCGGCACGTGCTGGAAGAACCAGTCGCGGCGAAAATCACTCCGGCCCACCACATAGTTCACATCCCGGGGAAAGCGCTCCGCGTACTTCAGCGAAATGGCCGGGTCCGCGTACTCCTCGCCGCCCGCGAATTCCGTGCCGTTGCGGTTCGGCAAGCCGATCGCCCAGAGCTCCCGCCCCCGCCGGACCGGGGTCCAGGGCAATTCGCCAAGATCCAGCGCCCGACCCGCCCCGACCTCAATGTCGCCCCGCCCGAACTCCCCCAGCACGCCATCGGCGAACGCCCGCAGCGCGTAGCGGCCGGGGCGCACGTGCGGGATCGCGAACCGGCCCTGCGTGTCCCCGCGCACCCAGAACTGGTAATGCTTGGCGTCCGTCTGCCAGTCGATCCGGCGGGGCGCCGCCCCTGGGCGCGCCACCGGCGACGGGTACGCGGCCGGCACGAGACCCACGAGCAGGTTGCGCAGGGCCCCGCCCGGCGCCTCCGGATCCCGCAGGCGCAGGCGCCCTGCCACCGTGGCGCGCTCCGCCCCGTGCGGATAGTCCACCCCCTTGACCCAGGCGTACGGCCACTGGGCCGCTTCGCGCTGGTGCCGCGCCCGGGCATCCGCCCAAAGTTTCGCGGCGTCCCCGCCCTCATTCACGTAGAGCAGGAACGGGCCGATCACCTTGGTCCAGTGCTCGCCCGCCCCCACCTCCACCGCCGCCCCGCCATAGTGGCTGCTGCGCCAGTAGTTCAGCACGATCGGCGCCGCCACCGGCGTCGTATCCCGGTGACAGAGAAACTCCACCTTGGTCGGTCCCCCGCTCAGGTACTCCAGCGACGGATTGATCAGCCAGAACCCGCGGCGTTCGCGCGTGCTCGACCAGCCGAAGACCGGGTGGTCGAACTGCACCGCCGTGTAGATGTATTTGTCGCCCTCACGCAGATCGGCCGGGAACGCCTGGCTGCGGCGCTCGCTCAGGGTCATCCAGTCGAACGCGTCGGCCAGCTTCGCCGCAAACCGCGCCTCCGCCATCGTCCCCGCCGGATACTCCGGCCGGTGCGTGAACACACAGTAGGCGTACAACCCGGAGTCACCGCGCCCGAGCGCATAGCGAATCTCGATGTCCGCCGGAAAATCCCCGTCACGCGCCGCCCCGGGACCGTGTCCCATCTTGCCCCCCCCGGAAACCCCCAGCACCGAAACCTCCCCGCGCTCGCCGCCGTTGCCGGCGGGATCGAGGGTCACCCGCGTCACAATCTCCCGGGCGCCCGTCACATCATGCGACCAGTAGCCACCCGCATGACCCGACTTGTGATTGAGCAGCTCGACGCCGCGGAGGCTCAGCGAGCCGAGATCGCCGTTGCGCTTGAGGACGCGGGCGGTGAGCACGCCGTTGGACAGGACGAAGTCGTCCGGCGTCTCGCTGACGTTGACCGCCTGCGCGGGCAGCGTGGTTCCGGCGAACACCCCCCAGGCGACGAGTGCCGCCCGGCGGAGGACTTCCGGGAAACGCTGCGGGAATCGGTCCATCGAGGGGTAGGACTGGGCGGTCAAGGGGTGAGCTGCGAGAGCCAGGCAATGGCCCGGTCCTGGATGGGGTTGGTCAACCGCTGATAGTCCTGCGGCTCATCGAGGACCAGCCCGCCTTCGGCACCGACCAGCGCATAGGCATCCCGCGCCCGCCGCACGGCCTCGCGCACCTCCGCCGGGTGGGCATCGCGGTCCATCGTCGGCTGCACGACATAGACGGGCCGCGGGGCGATCGCCGCCAGGAGATCGCCATAGTCATAAGGCACGTCCTGCTCCCGCCCAAGGAACAGCCCGAGCCGGGGCACCAGCGGGCGCTCGTGACTGAAGCGGGCGAGTCCACCAGTGGGGCGATCCGCGGTATCCGTGCGCATCGGCGTGAAACCGCTCACCGCCACCACCCGCGCGATCCGCGCGTCGAGCGCCGCTGCGTGCAGCGCCACCATCGCGCCCACGGAGTAGCCGAACAGCGACACCCGGCGGCCATCAATGCCCGGCTCCTTCTCCAGCGCATCCAGGGCACTCCGCACATCCTCGATCATGCGGCCGAGCTGCGACCACGCCGGCGTGCGATCGTAGAACGGCCCGATCTCCGCCATCCGGGAGCCATACCCGCACTGGTCAAAGGCGAGGACCGCGAAGCCCGCCTTCACCAGCGCCAGGATCGGATGCACGTCCCGTCGATACACCCACATGTAACCGAGCGGGTAGCTGTGCCCGTGCAGCCAAATCACCGCCGGCAGCTTCCGGTCCACCCCGGCCCCGGCCGGAAAATACAGGTCGCCGGTCATCCCGGATCCAAAGCGCACACGCCGCGAGTCCGCCGCCGACCGGTGAGGCTCGCTCCAGCCGAACTCCTGGCTGGAACGCGCAATCACCCACGCGGGCACGTCCGGCGCCAGCTGCCCGGGATTCGGCACCGGCCTCGTCGGCGTCGCCGCCGGTCCGCGCCCACCCCGCGTTCCGCCCGGCGCCATGGTGGGCGGCGACCTGCCCACCAGCCACGTGACCGCGTCCCGCGTCAGGGCGGCGTTCCTTGCCACGTCGTCACGCCGCGCGGACACTCCGGGTGGCGGCGGCAGCGGACCGGTGGCGCCGCCGGGCGCGTGGCGGGCCGCCCATTCGGCATGGTCCCACGGGAACAGCAGGTCGTTGCGCCAGGGCCGCCGGCTCCGGCCGAATTGCGCGTCAAGCCAGTCGAGGCAGAGTTCAACATCGTTGGCCCCGTGAAACCCCGGCACCCGCAGCACCCCGAGCCGGTCGGCCTGCCCCAGCGCCGCATAGACCTTGCGGGCGGAAAAATACGCCTGCTCGTTCGCCCAGACGTTGGACACCTCGTCATTCTGCCCGTACTGCAGCAGGCAGGCCCGCGGGGCGATCAGGGCGATCAACAGGTTGGCATCCACCGGCAGCCGGTCCTCGCGGCCCGCAAAGAAGCGCAATTGCGGGGCAAACCAGCCGGGGAACATTCGCGTCGTCGACTCGATCCCCTCCCCCATGCCGCGTTCACCTGCCAGCCGCCAGGGCAGGACGCCTCCCACCCCCGTGCTGCCGGCAATCACCGCGGCGATCCGCTCGTCCCAGGCCGCCGCGATGGTCGCCATCTTCCCCTCCCGCGAATACCCCGTGATGGCAATCCGCCGCGCATCCACCTCCGGCACGGTCAGCAGGTAGTCCACCACCCGCTGCACCGTCCACGCCCGCCGGCCCATCGCCGCGAAATCAAACTCCGGATACAGCTCGGTGAGCACCGAGGGCTGATCGACGCTGCCGGAAAACGCGCACGCACCGTAACCGCGCCGCAGCAGCGACGATACCCAGAAGCCGCCGCCGATCAGCACGGGGTGCGGCCCCGGCCCTTCCGGCAGCGTCAGCGTCACGTCGGTCGTCGCCCTCCCCCCGGGCCCGTATTCCAGGCGCACCGCGCGGGTGACGTAGCCGGCGCCGCGGTGCTCCTCGCCCTTCACCACCCGCAGCGGCGGCGGCGGCGGCAGCGTGCCGATGACGTGCCGCTCGAACAGGCGCCGGATCTCCCCCCGCCGCGCCGGCCAGTCCCCGGGCCACTTGACCGCCCGGCCGTCGTGGAAACGCAGCGGATCCGGCAGGAAGTTCGCGCTGGGCAGGGCCTCAAAGTCCGGCGGCAGCGCTCCGGTCCGCTCCTGCCAGGCGTTCCACGTCGCGACCTCGGGCAGCGCCGTCCGCATCCAATCGACATGGGTCCGCCGCTCCGCCTCCGTCATCCCGGATGCCAGTGACACCAGGGGAAACAACAGCACGGCAGCGGGACGCATGGGTGGCCAAAGGGCGAGGGGTTGACGGTCGCCCGTCGGAAAGGTGACGGAGGAACTGCCGTGCGCCACTGCGCTCGACCTCCGGGTTGCCCATCCGTCCCGGCGTCCTCCCCCTGCCGGACCCATCGCTATTGATCCCATGCGCCCGGGCCCCTCGTGCGCCCGACTTCTCCCGTCGGTCGGGTCGGTCCCGCCCCCATGCCCCCCTCCCGACTCCGCCCCTGGCGGATCCTTCCGGCGCGGCCTTGCGCCCGCGTTGCGGTCGTCCCTGGCCCTGCTCCCCGGGCGGCCCGCCCCACCCGCCCCCGCCTCGCCCAACCGTGCGGATTCCGGGCCGCGCCCGGCGGCCGTCGTGCTCTCGCCGTTCGAGGTGCGGGAGGCGAATACGGGGCCCTCGTCACCACCACCAGGTCCGGCGGCTCCATCGGCAGATCCGGACCGGAGGGAAGGAGTGTGAGCGGCGCCACCCGCACCTCCGCCCGCGGGTTCACCTCCCGCCGCCAGACTCCGTGCGTGATGCGTGGTGCGTCTTCCAATCCGCGCCGCAGCGGATGCCCCGGCGTCGCCTCGTGCTCGCGGCGCAGGGACGCGTTGCGCATGGGCCGCTCCACGCGTCCCGCGAAGCTCACTCCGAACCGATCCGCGAGACCGAAGTCCTTTCGGGCGGCCCCCCATTCGTCATGCAACGAGGTCGCAAACGTGGCCACCGATCCGCCGCCCGGGCCACGCCGGCGCGCCGCTGCGCGCACTGCGCTCGGGCACCCTTTCGCAGGGGAGGCGCGCCTCGACCAACGCGTGATAAGCCCCTCCCGGCCCGCCCCCCTGAAAATCCGGTTTCCGATCGGGCAGACCGCCCCCGGATCAAGCGCGGCGCGCCGGTCCTGCTACGCGGCCTCCTTTTCCGCTTCGTCCAGCGACTTGCCCTGGTCCACCAAGCGCGTGAAACGGACGAATCGCGAAAGCTCCTGGCGAATCTCGGGAAGCAGGAAATAGACCCCGATGAGGTTCGGAATGCTCATCGCGAACAGCGAGGCATCGGAGAAATCGATCGCATTCCCCATCGATGCCGATGCCCCCGCCACGATCATGAGGCAGAACAAGAACTTGTAGGCCAGCGCGACCATTTTCTTCCGCCCGAAAAGATACTGCCAAGCCTGCAGGCCATAGTAGCTCCAGGTGATCAGCGTCGAGAACGCAAAGAGTAGGACGCAGGCAAAGAGCACGTACCGGAAGCCGTCGTGCACGGTTGCAAAGGCATTCGAGGTCATGCCGATGCCGAAGGCGGTGCCATTGTTCGCCGCGCCGCTCAGCACATACGGCACGCCGTTGACGGTGAATTCCCCGCCCGGGCCTTTGAACTCCATGGTCGTCACCAGCACCAGCGAGGTCATGGTGCAGACGATCACGGTATCGATGAAGGGCTCCAAAAGCGCCACCACCCCCTCACTCGCCGGCATCCGCGTCTTGGCGGCTGAGTGCGCGATGGGAGCCGAGCCGATGCCCGCTTCATTCGAGAAAGTCGCCCGCCTCACGCCCCAGATGAACACCGCCACCAGCCCGCCGGTCACCGCCGCACGCGGCTCGAAGGCTTCTTTGAGGATCTGCGCGATCGCCTTCGGGATTTGATCGATGTTCACAAAAAGCACGGACAGGCAGCTCACCGCGTAGACCAGACACATGGCTGGAACAAGCTTGGCGGTGACCTTTGCGATGCTCTGGATCCCGCCGATGATCACCATCCCGGTCATCACCGCCACCAAGGTCCCGAAAACCCACTGGTGATCATTGAAGAAACTCGCTTCCCCGCCCGTGACGTTGATGAGCTGCGCCGTAGCCTGATTGATCTGGAAGACATTCCCGCCACCAAACGAGGCGCACACACAAAAGATCGCGAAAAAGAAGGCCAGCACCTTGCCGACTGAGCCGAGCCCCTTCTCAGCGAAACCCTTGCGTAGATACTGCATCCCGCCCCCGTGGATCCGGCCATCGGCATCGATTTCCCGATACTTCACGCCCAGCGTGCACTCGGCGAGTTTCGTGGCCATGCCGAGCACCCCGCTCAGAAACAACCAAAACGCCACGCCCGGGCCACCCATGCTGATGCCGATCGCCACCCCCGCGATGTTCCCAAGACCCACCGTTCCGGAAACCGCCGCCGTCAGCGCCTGGAAATGCGTCACCTCACCCGGATCGTCCGCTCGGCTGTATTTCCCCTTCACCGTGCGCAGGGCCAGCGGAAAGGCGCGGACATTGATGAAACCCAGGACCAACGTGAACACCACCCCGGCCATTGCCAGCCACAGGACCACCCACAGGACATCGTAACCATTGATGCGAATGGTAGAGAAGATCCCGCTCACAAAAGGCCCTGTGACCTTCGCGAACCCTTCATCGATTCGCTGATCCAGGGATTTCGTCACCACCTCCGCCTGGTCCTGGGCCGCCAGAAAGCCCTGCGAAAGGAAAAACGCGGCAAGAACCACGAGCCAGCGGGCGGGGCGGAAAAGGGATCGTCCTGTCATGTAGGGGGGGGCAAGCTGGCAAGTTCCGTGTGAGGTGGATCCCGATCGGGAGACAGAGAATCGGGTAAACTAAGGTGGGGGCGACAAAGGCGCTTGAGGTGCCTTGGCCGACTCCGCGGACAGGAACCGAAGCGCTTGCCGCAGGAGTCGGCCCGTGGTCACCCTGCTTGATCGGGGCGTCATTGGTTGACAGCAAGCGCAATGCGCAGGCGGCAGACCTCCATCGGGGTTTTCGGCTCGGCGGCGCCGAAGGCGCTGTGCAGGCGGCGCTCGTTCCAGCGGTACCGCGTCGCCTCGCTGAGGCTCACGCTCCGGCAGACGGCTTCCGCCGTCTCGCCGCGCTCCAGCCGGCGCAGGATCGCACCGATCTGCTCCGGCGTGTGCTTCTTTCCTTTTGGCAGGTCTGGGGCTCCTTTTCGGAGCCCAGACTCTCATGGGCAATGGCCCGGTTTGCGGGAGTCTGGCCTTATAAGCCGGGCCATCAAACCTGCGCACCGGCGCCCCCGTCATTCTCGCCGCCCGCGGCGGCAGGCCCACGGCGCATCGACGGAATTCCGGGCGAAACCCGCAACGCCGGCAGGGGAGCGGGTCGCTGGTTGCAGGTTTCAGCGTGACCCCCTGCAGCCCACCGTGCGGAAAAGCCTGCGTCGCCTCCCGGAGACTCCCCCCGGTCAGCGCACGCTCGCCACCAGCAGCTCAAGGAGCGGTCCAATCTCCGGCAACCCGTGCGGATGATGATCCCCACCCTCCTTCGGAAAGACGTGCACCCGCCCGCCGCGGGCCCGCCAGAGCTCCACGAGCCGGGCCGCATTGTCTTCATACGGCACCACCCGGTCCGCCGTGCCGTGGACAGAAATCAGGGTGACGCCCGCCGCAAGGGCCGCCTCCAGACCATCCGCCGGCCGGACCGCGTGCGCCCGCGCCGCCGCCTCGTCCGGAAAGCCGAACTCCGCGAGCACCAGCTTCCAGTCCTTCGGACTCCCCTTGCCCTGCGCCCGCAGCGGAAAACCGCCCGGCCACGAGCGGACGTCACACACGCCATTGTCGAGGTACAGCACGGATACTTTGTCCGGATGCCGCCGGGCCCACGCATTCACGTA
>JBMTAG010000092.1:0-14362 GCA_049428505.1 Opitutaceae bacterium
CCGGTGGACGGTACCCCTTGAGCGGCCGCGGCTCGCCCCCCCGCGCCCGCCGGGTTGCGCAACCCGGGTACGCGCCAGGCGCAGCCCGAGATCGCGGCCGCCTCCGACGAGGGCGCGCAGGCGCTCGCACGGATGCAGTTGCCGCCGGGCCTGCAGGCGAAGCTCTGGGCCGCCGAGCCGATGCTCGCCAACCCCGTGGCCTTCAACTTCGACGAACGCGGCCGCATCTTCGTCACGGAGACCTACCGCTATCGCACCAGCGTCCTCGATATCCGCGATTACATGGGGATTCTCGAGGAGGACCTTGCCTGCCGGACCATCGAGGACCGCGCCGCCCTGATCCGCCGGGCCTTCGGCGCGGCCGGGGAGCGCGAACTCGGACAGGAAGGCGAGGTGATCCGGCTGCTCGCCGACACCGACGGCGACGGGGTGGCGGACCGCAGCAGCGTCTACGCCGACGGCTTCAACCACCCGCTCGACGGCATCGCCTCCGGCGTGCTTGCGCGCCGCGGCGAGGTCTACTTCACCAACATCCCGAGCCTGTGGAAGTTCACCGGCGCGGAGCGCGCGGAGACGCGCACCGAGCTCAGCCGCGGCTACGGCGTGCGCTTCAACTTCACCGGCCATGATCTCCACGGCCTCATCTTCGGCCCCGACGGCCGTCTCTACTTCAGCAACGGCGACCGTGGCGCCACCGTCCGCACTCGCGAGGGCAAGGTCTTGTCCGTGCCCGATGAGGGTGCGGTTTTCCGCTGCTGGCCCGACGGCTCCCAGCTCGAGGTGTTCGCCACGGGCCTGCGCAATCCCCAATCCCTCGTGTTCAACGAGCTGGGCGACCTCTTCACCGGTGACAACGACTGCGATCAGGGCGACGAGGAGCGCTTCGTCCACGTGCTGGAGGGCGGGGACAGTGGTTGGCGCGTGGGTTACCAGTTCGCCCCGCTGGGCAAGGCCGGCCCGTGGAACCTGGAGCGCCTCTGGCATCCGCGCCACGAAGGCCAGCCTGCGTACCTCGTTCCCCCGCTCTTCAACCTCGAGGACGGTCCCTCGGGCCTCGAGTACTACCCCGGCACCGGTCTGAACCCGGCCTACCGCGGGCACTTCTTCATCACCCACTTCAAGGGCGCCGTCGCCAGCAGCGGCATCCACACCTACACCCTGAAGCCGCGCGGGGCCTCGTACGAGGTCGCCACCGCGCAGCCCTTCCTGCGCTCGGCCCTGCCGACCGACGTGAAGTTCGGCCCCGACGGCCGGCTCTACACCGCCGACTGGGCCGACGGCTGGCCGAAGTCGCGGCGCGGCCGCATCTACGCCATCTCCGACCCCAAGCACGCCCAGGATCCCCTCGTGCGGGAGACGCAGGCCCTGATCGGCGGCGACTGGACCCGCCGCTCGGCCACGGAACTCGCGCGCCTGCTCGGCCACGCGGATTGGCGCGTGCGGCTCGAGGCCCAATTCGAACTGGCCGGGCGCGGGGACACCGCGACCCTCGAGGCCACGCTGGAAGACACCAGCCGGCCGGAAACGGCGCGGCGTCACGCCCTCTGGGCCCTCGGCCAGGTCGGCGCCCGCCAGCCCGCGGCCCTCACGGCGGTCCGCAACCACGCCCGCCACGCGGAGCCGGCCCACGCCGAACTGCGGGCCCAGGCGCTCCGCGTGCTGGGTGACGTGCGCGCCGCGGCCGACGCCCCACTCTTCCTCGAGGCGCTGGAAGCCGAGCCCGCGCGCGTCCGCTATTTCGCGGCCCAGGGCCTCGGCAAGCTCCGGCACGCCCCCGCGGCGGGCGCCCTGTTCGCCGCCCTCAAGCGGAACCAGGACGCCGACGCCGCCCTGCGCCACGCCCTCGTGATGGGCCTCACCGGCGGCGCCAACCTCGCCGCCCTCCGCACCGCCACCCACGACGCGTCCCCCGCCATTCGCCTCGGGGCCCTGCTCGCCCTGCGGCGACTGGGACGTCCGGAGGTGGTTGCGGTCCTGCAGGATAAAAACCCCGCCCTCGTCCGCGAGGCGGCGATCGCCATCAACGACGTGCCGATCGCCGAGGGGTACGTCGCCCTCGCGGCGCTGCTGGACACCCCGACGCGCGATGAACCCGTGCTCTTCCGGGCCCTCAACGCCCATTTCCGGCTCGGCCACCCGGCCAACGCCAACGCGCTCGCCGCCTACGCCGCGCGGGCTGACGCCCCGCCCCGCGCCCGCGCCGAGGCCCTCGCCCAGCTCGCGCAGTGGCCCAAGCCCCTCCAGCGCGACCGGCTCGTCGGCGTGTACCGCCCGACCGCCTCACCCACCCGCGACCGCAGCGTCGCGACGCAGGCCCTCGCCCCGGTCGTGCCCCGCCTGTTCGCCCCCGGCACGCCGGCGGAGGTGCTGACCGCCGCCCTCGAGGCCCTGCAGGCCCTCGAGCTCGAGGGCGCCACCGCGACGCTGCTCGCGCTCCTGGGCGACGAGGCCCGCCCCGCCGCCAGCCGCGTCGCGGCCCTGCAGCTCCTCGACCGCCGCCAGGATCCGCGCCTCGCCGAGGCCGTGCGCGTCGCCGGCGCGTCCCAGGACCCGACGCTGCGCCTCGCCGCCCTCCCGCTCGCCACCCGCCTCGCGCCGGAGACCGCCGTGCCCGTCCTCACCGCCTTGGTGGAGCGCGGCACGCCGGCCGAGCAGAAGGCCGCCTTCCGCAGCCTCGGGTTTTCCCGTCAGGAGGCCGCCGATGACCTGATCGCCGCGCAGTTGCGCGCCCTCGCGACCGGCAAGGTCGCGCCCGAGGCGGAGTTGGAACTGCTCAACGCCGCCGAGCGCCGGAACGGGCCCGCGGTGAAGGACTTGCTGGCCGCCCGCACCGCCCGCCTGGCCGCCGATCCGGACCCGCTCGCCGCGTTTCACGCCAGCCTCGCGGGCGGCGACGCCGAGCGCGGCCGCCGGGTGTTCGAGAACCAGCCCGTGCTCGCCTGCATCCGCTGCCACCGCGCGGGCGGCGAGGGGGGTGACGCCGGCCCGAACCTCGCCGGCCTCGGCGCCCGCGCCTCCCGCCGCGAACTCCTTGAGTCCATCCTCAAGCCCAACGCGAAGATCTCCGCCGGGTACGACACCGTGGTCGTCACCCTGCGCTCCGGCGGCACCGCGGCCGGCATCGTCGCCGCCGAAACCGGGACGACCCTGACGTTGCGCAATGCCGAGAACCAGCTGGTGCCGGTGGCCAAGGCGGACATCGCGCGCCGCGACGGCGCCCCGTCCGGGATGCCGGAGATCTACGCGACCCTGCTCTCGCCCGCGGAGCTGCGCGACGTGGTCGAGTACCTCGCCTCCCTGCGCGGCGAAAGCCGGCCGGCAACGAACCAGCCCCGCGCCCTCCGCGGCCCGCCCCCCGCCCCCCGCGCGGAGTGAGACGCGTTGTGGCCGCGGCCGTTGCGGCGGATTCCGGACGAACGTCCCATCCCGCCGCAGGCCATTCCTCGCCGCACCGCATTGGCGCGACGTCCCCGATCCGCGGCGGCAGCCGCGGCCACAATCCCCCCCTCAGGCGCAGCGGATTTCCTGGGTGTAGCTGACGCCGAGGAACGCCCGGGACACGCGGCTCTGGTCCAGCAGGTGCCGCATGTCCCGGAAATCCCCCTGCTCGACCACGCGCGCCACCTCGGCCCCGAGGTCGGCCGGGCGCTCGTTCCACGGTTGGGGCGAGAAGAACACCGCGTGGTTGTGCAGCAGGTGCGGCTTGCCGGCGGTGTTGTCGGGATGGCGGTAAAACGCGCGGTCCACCGCCGCGGGGTCGAACGCCGAGAGGTCCGCCTGCAGGTCGACGCCGACGCCGCAGAGGAGGCCGGTGACGCCGCGCAGCCGCGGCTCGCGGTCACCCGAGAACCAGTCCGCGAGGTTGTCGGCGTGCAGAATGGTCTGGCCGTTCGCCGGCTGGAACCGGCGGATCGGGGAGCGGCGGATGCCCGCCCCGAGCACCGCGGTGAACTCCGCGCGACCGGCGAGGCCGACGACCCCCCGGTAGTCGGGCCGGCGCGCGCGCGCGACGTCGAAGACCTGCCGGTACAGCTGATCGATGCGCAGCCCCTCCGGCTCGCGGGCTTCCACCAGCAGGCACTCGTCGAAGCCGCCCTGCAGGGCGGCATTGAAGCCGGTCCGGATCGTGATCGCCCGCGACGCGCGGCGCGGGATGAGGAAGTCCGGCGTGTCGCCGCCGTCCGTCGGCAGCCAGACCATCGTGCCGCCGATCGTGATCATCTCCCCCATGATCGGGAAATAATCCTCCACCTCATCCCCGAGGGCGCCGCAGCCGATGGAGTACTCGGTCTCGTCGAACCGGCGCGAGACGACGTCGGCCTCATCGAGCGAGGCATGGAGGATGTGCTGCACGTGGCCGAGGAGCTCGACGACGCCGCGGGTCCCGCCCGGACCGGGGATGGCGGTGAACGCGGCCCCGGAGGTTTCCCACCGCTCCAGTCCGGCCCAGCCGGCCACCGCGGCGGCGGCCGCCAGGCGGCGCCCGGCGTCGGTCCGGGCCGCGGGCAGGTCGGCGAACGCCGGCAGGTGCGGCGCGAGGCCCGCGATCTCGATCACGTCCCGGCAGTAGTCCTGGACGGAGCAGAGCAGCAGCGCGCCCCCCCGGCCCTGCAGCGTCCGCAACGCGCCGGTGAGCACCCGCAGTGCGGCGCTGCTCAGGTACGTGGTGCCGGCGAGGTCGAGCACCACGACCCGGCACGCCGGGGCGGCCGTTCGGGGCTCGACCGCCGCCGCCAGCGCCCGGGCTCCCACGGTGTCCAGCCGGCCCCGCACGGCCAGGATGGCGAGCGCGGGCGTATCCTCCACGGGGTGGATCTCGAGCGGTTGAGCCTGCATCGGACCGCAGGTTCAGGCCGGCGGCCACGCCGCGACGAGCCTTTTCCCGCGCGCCGCCGGCTCCGCCCTTGTCTCGGCCCGGCCCAAGCGCCAGCGTCCCCCGCACCCCGATGATCCCGCGCTTCCCCCGCCCGCTCGCCGCCCTGTTGCTCCTCGCGCTGCCCGCGCTCGCGTCCGCCGCGGCGGCGCCCCGGCCCAACGTGGTCCTCCTGATGGGTGACGACCACGGCTGGGACGAGACCGGCTACAACGGCCACCCGCACCTCAAGACGCCCGTGCTCGACGAGATGGCGCGCACCGGCCTGCGCCTCGACCGTTTCTACTCGGGCGGCGCGAGCTGCTCCCCCACCCGCGGCACGGTGATGACCGGCCGCAACCACAACCGCTACGGCATCTACGCGCCGGGCTGGTCGCTCCGCCCGGAGGAGATCACCGTCGCCCACCTGCTGCGGGGCGCCGGTTACACCACCGGCCACTTCGGCAAGTGGCACCTCGGCGCGGTCAAGGCCGCCTCGCCCGTCAACCCGGGCCGGATGGGCTTCGACACCTGGGTCTCGCACGACAACTTCTTCGAGCTCGACCCGCACCTCTCGCGCAACGGCGGCCCGCCGGAACGCATCGTCGGCGAAAGCTCCGAGATCGTGATCGCGGAGGCCATCCGCTTCATCGACCGGGCGAAGGCCGCCGGCCAACCCTTCCTCGCCGTCGTCTGGTTCGGCTCCCCCCACGAGCCCTATCAGGCCCGGCCCGAGGACCTCGCGCTCTACGACGAGCTCCCCGCCTACGTCGTCGGCCAGCGCAAGGTGCGCCTGACCTCCAACCTCACCGGCAAGAACGTCACCCGCCTCCAGCGCGACGTGCTGCGCGAGCGCTTCGCGGAGATCTCCGCGATGGACCGCTCGATCGGCCAGCTCCGCGCCCACCTGCGCCGCCAGGGTTTGGCGGAAGACACCCTGCTGTGGTACTGCGGCGACAACGGCACCCCGCAGGAGGCGGTCGCGACGGTCCCCTTCCGCGGCTGGAAGGGCAGCGTGTACGAGGGCGGCATCCGCGTGCCCGGCGTGATCGAATGGCCCGCCCGCCTCCGCGCGGCCCGCGCCACGAAAGTCGCGGCCGTGACCAACGACATCCTGCCGACCCTGTGCGACCTGATCGGGGTGCCGCCGCCGGCGCGGCCCCTCGACGGCACGAGCCTCGTCCCGCTGTTCACGGGCGCGGCCCTCGCGCGGCCGGCCCCGCTGGTCTTCTGGAACGCGCGCTCCCGCGGCGGCGCGGCGGCGCGGGCGAAACCGTACCTCGATCCGGAGCTCCAGCGCGGGACCACCCCGCTGGTGAAGCTGGGCCCCGACGGCACCGCCACCCGCAACTTCCAGAACCTGATCCAGACCGAGGTGACGGCGGAGGACTTCGCCGGCGAGCGGGCCATCGTCGAGGACCGGTTCAAGCTGGTCATCGACGGCTCGACGGCCGGGCGGACCGAGCTCTTCGACCTCGCGGCGGACCCGGCGGAGAAGACGGACGTGAGCGCGCGCCATCCCGCGGAAGCCGAGCGGCTGGCCCGCGCGCTGCGGACGGCGCAGGAGTCGATCCTGCGCAGCCGCACCGGCGCGGATTACCGCTGACGCCGCGGGTTGCATCGGCGCGGGGACGGTGCAGCGTCCCCGCCTGATGCCTCACGCCGCGCTCTTCACTCCCGTCCGTCTGGGCGGACTCCAGCTGCCGAACCGGGTCCTGATGGCCCCGCTGACCCGCTGCCGCGCCGATGAGCGGCACGTGCCGACGCCGCTGATGGCGGAGTACTACGCCCAGCGCGCGGGCGCGGGCCTCCTGATCGCGGAGGCGACGATGGCGATCGCCGGCCACGCGGCGTTCGGCGGGCGCGAGCCGGGCATCCATTCCCCGGAGCAGGTCGCCGGCTGGCGCGCGGTGACCGCGGCCGTGCACGCCCGCGGCGGCCGCATCGTGCTCCAGCTCTGGCACGGCGGGCGCGCCTGCCATTCGCTCCTCAACGGCGGCGCGCAACCCGTCGCCCCGAGCCCCCTCGCCATCACCAACGACGAGATCCACACCCCGGCGGGCAAGAAGGCCTACGAGGTGCCGCGCGAGCTCCGCGACGACGAGTTGCCCGGCATCGTGGCCGGCTTCCGGCAGGCGGCCGCCAACGCCCTCGCCGCCGGTTTTGACGGCGTCGAGGTCCACGGGGCCAACGGCTACCTCCTCGACCAGTTCCTGCGCGATGGCAGCAACCGGCGGACCGGCCCCTACGGTGGTCCCGTGGCGAACCGCGCGCGGCTGCTGCTCGAGGTGGTCGACGCCGCGGCGGCGGTCTGGGGCGCGGACCGCGTGGGCGTGCGGATCTCGCCGCTCAACGGCTTCAACGGGATGTCGGACAGCGACCCGGTCGGCGTGACGCGCCACGTGGCGGCGGAGCTGGACCGCCGCGGGATCGCGTACCTGCACCTGATGCGGGCGGATTTCACCGGGCAGCACCAGGGTGACGTCGTGACGCCCGCGCGCGCGGCGTTTCGCGGGGCGCTGGTGGGCAACATGGGTTACGACGCGGAGGAGGCGGCCGCGGCGATCACGGCGGGCACCTACGCCGCGGTGGCGTTCGGCCGGGCGTTCATCAGCAACCCGGACCTCCCCGCGCGGCTGGCCGCGGGCGCGCCGTTGGCCGACCCGGACCCCGCGACCTTCTACACCCCGGGCCCGAAGGGTTACACCGACTACCCGGCGCTGGCCTGAGCGAGGGGAGGTGGCCGCGGCAGTTGCCGCGGATCAGGACGAGGTTGCCGGTCACCCTGGTTGGGCAACGCCTGCGGCCGTACATCCTTCCGGCTTGAAACCGCGGCGGCAGCCGCGGCCACACCGATCAGATTCCAGCCTAGAAGTACTTCTTCACGATCCACTCCGGCTGCCACTGGTCGGTCTTGCGGGGCTTGCCGGTGAGGTCGATCGCGGGCGGGAGGCGCTGGCCCTCGGGCAGGGCCACCTTGTCCCCGACGCGGGCCTGCCACTCGCGCATCAGCCCGCGGAGGCGGGTGACGTGCGCGGCGTGGGCGGGATCGTCGAACACGCTCCGCGTCTCGTGCGGATCCGCCTGCAGGTCGAAGAGCTGGCTGAACCCGAGCTTCGGGTAGCAGATGAGCTTCCACCGCTCGTCGCGGACCGCCCGCTGGACCTCGAGGTAGGGCAGGAAGACGGAGTCGCGCACGCGCTCGCGGCGGCCTTCCCAGACCGGACGCAGGCTGGACCCGGCAAGGCCGGCCGGGGCGGGCAGGCCGACGACGTCGCAGAGGGTCGGGAAGAGGTCGAAGAGGTAGGTGAAGGCGCGCGATTCGCCGCCCCGCGGGATGCCGGGCCCGGCGAGGATCAGCGGCACGCGCATGCTGTGCTCGAAGACGTTCTGCTTGCCGAGCAGGCCGTGGCTGCCGAGGGCGAGGCCGTTGTCGGCCGCGTACACGATGAGCGTGTCCTTCGCGCGGCCGGTGCGCTCGAGCGCCGCGAGCAGCCGCCCGATCTGGGCGTCGAGGTGGGCCATCATCGCGTAGTACTCGGCCAGCTGGTCGCGGATCATCGCCTCGGTGCGGGGCCAGGCGCCGAGGTTCTCGTCCCGGCCGCCGTTCATCGCGCCGTTGTCGAAGGGCAGCTGCGGCAGGAAATCGGGCGGGAGCGGGGGCCGGTTCGCGTAGTCGGCGGGAAAACCGGGCCCCGGCTGGCGCGGGTCGTGGGGCGCGGTGAAGGCGGCATACAGGAAGAACGGGCGCGAGCCGTCGTGGGATTCGAGGAACCGGAGGGCGGCGTCCGCGAAGAGCTCGCTGGAGTACTTCGCGCCGGTGCGCACCTCGGTGAGCTTCCCGTCGGGACCGAGGTCGCGGATCGGCACCTTCTCGTGGTCCGACATGCCGCCGAACATGATCGCCTCGCCGCGGGCGAAGGCCCGCAGCCACGACGGCTGGCCGTTGTGCCACTTGCCCGTGCCGAAGGTCACGTACCCGTGTTCCCGGAAGAGCTCCGGCATCAGCTTCGCGCCCTCGAGGGTCTGGGTGTTCACCTCAAACCAGGTCTTGCCCGACATCAGCATCGCGCGGCTCGGGACGCACACCGCGCCGCTGTTGCCGCCGAAGACGTAGTTGCGGCGGAAGCTGAAGCCGGCGCGCACGAGGCCGTCGAGGTGCGGCGTGCGGATGTGCGGGTTGCCGTGGGCGCCGATGGTGTCGGCCCGCTGGTCATCCGCGAAGAGGAACAGGATGTTCGGCCGGGCGGGGGCCGCGGCGCGCGCCGCCACCGCGGTCAACAGGCTCAGCAGCAGGGAAATCAGCAGGGATCGGGTCATGGCGAGGGGGAAGGGGGAGGGTTAACGGGCGGGAATCCAGCCGAGGGAGACGAGGAAGGCGTCCGTGGCGGCGAGGGTCTCGGCATACTTCCCGCCGGCGCGGCCCTGGTTGAAGAAGCCGTGGGGCTGGCCCGGGTACCCCTTGAGCTCGCAGCGGTTCCCGGCGGCCTGCATCAGGCGGGCGAAGGCCTCCGCGGTGGCGTAGGGCACGGTGGTGTCCGCCTCGCCGTGGAAGATGATGGTGGGCGGCAGGCCGGCGCGCACGTGGTGGGCGGGGGAGAGGGCCCGTGGCGGCGCCCCAAGGCGCTCCTCGGGCACGCGGGTGCCGAAGCCGCTCAGGTCGAGCCCCGGCAGCTCCGCGAGCACGAGGGCCGGGTTGAACAGCACGAGGGCATCCGGCACCGCGCTCACCCTGAGGTCGGCCCCCGCGGCCTCCAGCCCCGGCACGGTGGCCGTCGCCGCGGCGAGGTGGCCGCCGGCCGAACCGCCGCCCGCCGCGATGCGGCGCGGATCAATGCCCAGCCGTTCCGCGTGGGTGCGGACCCAGCGGACCGCGGCCTTGGCGTCGGCCACGCAGGCGGTCGGCTTCACCTGGTGGCGGGAGGCGACGCGGTAGTCGGCCGTGATCGCGACCATCCCGCGGCTGGCGAGGTGCCGGCAATGCGGCTCGAACTGCGCCGGCGAACCGCTGGTCCAGCCCCCGCCGAAGAAGAACACGATCGCGGGCCGGCCGGCGCGCGGGCCGCCCTCCGGCTCGAAGACGTGCAGCGAGAGCTTCACGTCGCCGATCTCCTGGTACACCTCGGCGCGCGCGCCCGTGAACTGCGGGGGATAGGCGGGGGCGGCGGCGTGGACCACGCCGGCGAGGACCGGCAGGAGGAAAAGGCGGAGCGGGGTCATGGGAACGCCGGAGTCCGTACGCCGGGCCGACGCCGGCGTCCAGCGCGGAGCGGTCGTGCATCCGGAATTCCGTTGCCTCCCGTCCGGGCGCGGCCTGTCAGTCGTGCGCCCCCCGGAATGAAAACCGTTCCCCTGCTGCTGCTCCTCCTCGGTTCGGCCGCTCTGGCCGCGCTGCGCGCCGCCCCACCCTCCCCCGCCCAGGAACAGGCCTGGCGCGACGGGATCCGCGCAGCGCTGTTCGTGCCCTCGCCCCTCCCGGACCTCGCCGCCCGGGACCACGGCTCGTTTTCGCCGGAGCCGGGCATCATCGTGGACCGCGTCACCTACGCCTCCCAGTTCGGGCTGCGGATCCCCGCGCTGGTCTACCGTCCCGCCGAGGCCACGGTCCGCGCGCCGGCCCTGATCATCGTCAATGGCCACGGCGGCGACAAACTCAGCTGGTACGCCTTCTATTCGGGCATCCTCTATGCGCGGGCCGGCGCCGTGGTCCTCACCTACGACCCCGCCGGCGAGGCTGAACGCCACCTCGACCACCGCCACGGCACCCGGTCGCACGACAAGGTCGAGCCCCCCGACGAACTCGGCCGGCGGGTCGGCGGGCTGATGGTCACGGACCTCCTGCAGGCGGTGTCCTACCTGAGCCAGCGGCCGGACGTCGACCCGGCGCGGATCGGCGCCGCCGGTTACTCGATGGGCTCGTTCGTTTTGGCCTTGGCCGGCGCCGTCGAGACCCGCCTCAAGGCCTGCGTGCTCGCGGGCGGCGGCAACCTCGATGGCCCGGGCGGCTACTGGGACACCTCGAAGCCGATGTGCCAGGGTCTCCCGTACCGCGCGCTCGCCTTCCTCGGCGACCGCCCCGCGGTCCTCTACGCCCTGCACGCCTCCCGCGGGCCCACGCTGATCTACAACGGCACCGAGGACACCACCGTGGCCGTGCCCCGGCTGGGCGCGGCGCATCTCCGCGACGTGCGTGCCCGGGCCGCGCGGCTGCGGGGGAGCGAGGCCGGGCTCTTCGACACCGGCTTCGAGGAAGGCGCGGGCCACCGCCCGTGGTTCGTCACGCGTCCCGTCGCCCTCTGGCTGGAGCGCCACCTCGACTTCCCGCGGTGGACCGCGGAGGGCATCGCCGCGCTGCCCGAGACCCACATCGGCCGCTGGGCCCGGGAGAATTTCGTGGGCATGGACAAGCTCTATTCCTCCGAGCACCGCGAGGGCGGCACCCGCGCGCTGGGGACCGGCATCCCGGTGCCGAAGGCCGAGCAGCTGGCGGTGTTCACGAGCGAGCAGTGGACGCGCCATCGCGACCTCCTGATCCACGAGCGCTGGCTCGAGCGGGCCCGCGCCCAGCTCGCGCGCCCGCAAGCCCCCTGAGCCGCCGGATGCCGGACCTCAGCCGGGCACGGCCGCGGGTTTCTCGATCAGGTAATCGCCGACCACCAGCGCATCGAGCCCGGTGGTGTGGAACACGCCCAGGGCATCCTCAAGCGAGTGGATGATCGGCTTCCCCATGATGTTGAAGCTCGTGTTGAGCAGCATCGGCACGCCGGTGCGCCGGTGGAAGGCGGCGATGAGGTCGTGGTAGCGCTCGTTCCACTCGCGCCGCACCGACTGCAGGCGGCCGGTGGCGTTGACGTGGACGATGGCGGGCACGCGCGCGCGGGCGGCGGCGGTGAAGCGCAGCGTGCGCTCCATGTAGGGCGAAACCTGGTAGTCCTCGAACCACTCCGGGCCGTGCTCGTCGAGGATCGAGGGGGCGAAGGGCCGGAACTCCTCGCGGAACTTCACCAGGGCGTTGATCCGGTCCTTCATCTCGGCCGGGCGCGGATCGGCGAGGATGGAGCGGTTGCCGAGCGCGCGGGGGCCGAACTCGGCGCGACCCTGCACCCAGCCGAGCAGCTTGCCGGCGGCGAGCAGCTCGGCGGCGGCCTCGTGGACCGTCCCGGGCAGGTGCCGCAGGCCGGGGAGCCGGCTGAAGCGGACGAGGTGCTCGAGGGCGCGCGGCGCCACCGCGGAGCCGAGGTACGGCGGGAGGACGCGGGCGGGGGCGGGCCGGCCGGGATGGTCCTGCCGCCACGCGAGCAGCGCGCAGCCGAGCGCGTTGCCGTCGTCGCCCGGCGCGCTGGGCACGTGGAGCCGGCGGAAGGGCGTCTCGGCGAGGAGGCGGCCGTTGTAGGACGAGTTGAGGCCGCAACCGCCGCCGAGCACCAGGTCGTCGCCGAGCCCGAGCGCGTGGAAGTTGCCGAGGAGCCGGGACATCGTCTCCGCGTAGAAGGCCTGGATGGTCGCGGCGAAGCCGGCCCATTCCATCGCCGGCGCGCCGGGGGGGCGGGCCCGGCGTTGCAGGCGCGCCACCGCCGCCCGCAGGACCGGCGTCCGCGGGTAGCGCAGCCGCAGCCCGTCCACCCGCACGAGGCCGCGCAGCTCATCCCAGAGCCCCGGGTCGGGCTCCCCGTAGGGCGCAAGGCCCATCAGCTTCCACTCCTCGCCGCCCTCGCTGCTGAAGCCGGCGAGGTCGGTGCAGACCGAGTAGAGGATGCCGATGCTCTCGGGCCCCCGGGCGGCGGCGACGCGGCGCAGTTCGCCCCCGCGGTAGGCCTAGAAGGACATCGCCCCCGCCTCGCCCTGGCCGTCGACGACCGCGCAGGCCGCTTCCGGGAACGGGCTCGTGTAGCACGCGTTCGCGGCGTGGGCGAGGTGGTGGGGGAACTTGACGAAGCGGACGCGCCGGTTGCCGTGCTCGCGCACGAGGATGTCGGCGAAGTGCCCCCCGGAGAGCCGCAGGCTGGTGTGCTGCAGCCAGAGGGAATAGAAGAGGACGGAGCGGTCGCAGAGGTAACGCGTGAGGCCCGCGGCGCGGCGCGGCAGGCGCTCGTGGTCGGCCAGCCCGAGGAGCGACTGGAAATCCATGAAGCGCGTGAACGGCGCGCTCCACGCCTTGGCGAGGACGAACTCCCCCTGGGGGTCGCAGTGGTCGCGGAGGACGCGGCGGACCACCTCGCGCGGATCGGCGGCGGCGCCGTAGGCCCGCTTTAGCTGGAGGAAGCGCTCGCTGGCCTCGGCGAAGAGCACCTCGCCGCGCTCGTCGACCACGGCGAGGGCGGGATCGTGGAAGGTGGCCGCGAGGCCGACGTAGTACCGGGGCAACGGCATCAGAGGACCACCCGCTCAAAGGTGCCCGTGCGCGCCGCGGCGGCGGCGACCTCCTCGGGACTGCGCTCCGGCACCACCGGGCGGCGGCCGCGCCAGCGCATCACGTGCCGGTAGACCTTGAAGAACGAGGTGCCGTTCTCGATCCGGATCCGCTCCGCCACCGAGAAGCGGCGGAAGCGCAGCTTCTCGCGCCAGCCGAGCGCGGTGTAGATCATCGCCTGGCCGAGCCAGCCCGCGCCGGAGACGTTGCGCTGGTCCCACGTGCCGTCGGACGCGGACGGCCGCTGGATCGCGGCCAGCGGGTCGACGTGCACCACGGCGCGGTTGCCGTTCAGGATGGTGTAAAGGGTGTCGATCGACATCCCCCCGAAGTGCTGGCCCCGGCGCAGCAGCTCGCGGGCCCAGCCCGCGCGGACCACGTACGCGTGCGTCGTGAGGATGCCGCCGCGCAGGAAGTGGGGCGCGGGCCGGCCGGCCCGGCGGAAGACGAAGCCGCCGAGGTGCAGGAAGTCGCACTCCGGCCGCGTCCGCAGGAACTCCGCGCAGCGCGCGAGGTTCGCCACGTGGTCGCCCTGGAACAGCACGTCATCCTCGAGGATGAGCGCCTGCGGCACGCCCGCGGCCAGCACCCGGCCGAGGCAGGCGAAGTGCGAGTCGCGGCACCCTTGGTCGCGGTCGGCCGAGCGCTCCGCGCGGAAGAATTCCACCGCGGGCAGGCCGATCCGCCGGAGCTCCGCACCCACCTCGGCCCGGCGGTCATCGCGGTCGCGCAGGTTGATGCAGAGGACGAGCGGGAACGGGTCGGCGGCGGGGGGCATCGGGCTACTCCAGGTAAAGCGTGCGGACGCGCTCCTGCACCTCGGGCTGCGGGAAGGTCACGTCCTGCATCTCGAGCTCGCGGCGCACGGCCTCGCGCAGGCCAGCCTCGGTGGTCTCGCGCCAGCGGCGCTTGAGCTCGCGGAGGGAGACGGCGGGCCGGGGCGCCATCGCCCGGGCCCGCGCGAGGGCGTGCGGGACGACCTCGGCGCGCGGGCGGACGGCGAGGCGGTCGACGAGGTGGCCGATTTCGGCTTTGCCCTTGGCGAGCGACTTTTCGTGCGAGTCGAGCTGGAACCCGTACAGCCGCCCGCCCGCAATTCT